>JALZVU010000020.1 GCA_023301795.1 Granulosicoccus sp. | reverse complement strand
TTCTGGTCATTCGTGTAGGAATGAACGGTTTCAACGTGGCCGTTTATTACGCCAAACTTGTCGTTGATCACTTTGAGCACCGGCGTAATAGCATTGGTTGTGCAACTCGCAGCGCACACAATGGTGTCGCTGTCCTCGATCATGTGCTCATTAACGCCGTACACGATGTTTTTGATGTTGCCACCTGCAGGCGCTGTCAGAAGCACTTTTGCCGCACCTTTTGGCACAAGATGCCGTCTCAGACTCTCCTCATCCTTGAACACTCCGGTGTTATCTACGATGAGTGCGTTGTCTATGCCGTAGTCGGTGTAATCAATGTCCTCAGGCTGGTTGGCATAGATGACTTTGATGAAATTGCCATTGGCAATGATCGCGCTGTTTTGTTCGTCAATCGTAATATGGCCGTTGAACGGGCCATGAATGGAATCGCGCCTAAGCAGACTGGCTCGCTTGCGCAAATCGCCATCCCGACCACCGCGAACTACAATGGCGCGTAGTCGCAGCGGATTACTGGAGGTGGTGCGCTCGATCATGAGGCGCGCCAGAATACGGCCGATTCTTCCAAAGCCGTACAGCACCACATCGCGAGGTTCATCGAGCACGGAAGGCGAATCGGGAATGCCGCTAAGCTCTTGGGCGACAAATTCGCGCAACGCATTTGGGTTGCTGATAACGTTGTTGCGCTTTGCGTTGTAGGCAAGTTTACCGATTTCGATGCGTGAGCTGCCAGGCTGCAGCGCAGATATGACATCAAGCACAGCGCTGGTGTCCACCACGCTAACGCGTTCTCCCACCATCTGCTGAGCCTGTTGATGCGCCTTGATGATATCGATGGTGGAGGCGTTCATGAGTTTGCGGCCAAACACTGTAATGATCACGCCGCGCTGTCGATACAACGAGCCGACTGCCGGAATCATGCCTTCGGCAAGACCCTGCTCGTGAATATAAGCTTGTAGATGGGCGGCGGATTCAGTCACAGTGAATGTCCTGGTAGTTGAGAGGTGAGGGTGCGCGCATCTTACCGCTTGGCTGTTGGGCGGATGTGTAATGTTCAGTATTACCGCAACATAGCCAGACAATTAAGCCGGGCTGGCGTGCTGACGAGGCCGTGCTATTCATCGGCTGACGCCTGACCGGGAATCAGGTGAGCGGCGCCTTGCAGATCATTTTCTCCACGTTTGCGCTGGAGTGCCGTCGCATCGGTTTTTAACCTTTCGTATAATTCTATAGAAGCCAGATACTCACAAGCATCTGGAATACCCTGTATGCAGGGCCCTTCGACATCGAAGCCGCGTTCTTCAGCAGTACGTTTGCGCTGCTTGAGGCCATTAACCACGTCGCTGGCGTAGGTGCGGAGTATGGTTTGCGCCATCATAATGTTGCATGTGGTCTCAATCATCTGCTCGCGAAGATCAAAGGTTTTCGCTGATGATGCCGGGGCTTGAAGCCAGGCATCAACGCTGGATTCATAACGGTGCCAACTGCCGTCCATATACAAAGCGTCTGCCACAGCCTGAGCCAATGCGCCTTTATGGCGCTTCTCCAGCTTCCCGCATTCGCAGGCATTTCTATCACAAAAAGCGCGTTCCTCAGCTTGCGCGGGGATCTCGAACCAGCTTGCATGAATGGACAGAGGAAAATCAGGAGCCTGTTGCCTGACACTCTCGTTTCGTTGATCAGTGTCGATCGGGCACGGTCTATCCTGAAACACCACATTCTCTCCAAATGGGCATGCAAATATTGCCGGAAACGCACTGTTGGGATACATCAATACGAGTAGAATGCACGCTGCCTGAATAAGTAGGGTCAGGCTTAAGCGACTCGTGGAAATATGCGGAATGTTTGCTTGCATGGACATTTGAGTGTTATCGGCCTTTGCCGTGGCCTCTACATGCGAGCCAGTTCACACATATGACATGATGAGCGAACGATGAGGGAATAGAGCGGTGTCAAAATGTGTTTCACCGCTTAACATTTAACAAACCTTTTGACAAAGGTAAGGCGACCGTCGACAGGTTCACGGTATACGGCGACACTAACGCCACATACTGTACGGATCCGAAGCAGGACTAACAAGGACAAGAAATGATCAAGAATATACTGGCTGTAGCCATCGTAGCCGCACTGAGTGCGTGCTCCAGCAGCAGCGATTCAGACAACGACAACGTGCAACCTGACACTGGTAACGTTGATACTCCTACAACGGGTGGTGGCGAAACCACAACGCCTCCAGGTGGTGAAACCACAACACCTACTCCTCTGGGTGGTGGCGATGGGCCGGTTACAGAGAGCAAGGCTGGCACATACATTGGGTCGCTGGGCTTCGCCGATGGTGTTTACGTCATCGATAACCAGAATCGTCTGGCAGGCTTGGCAATTTCAGCTGAGGGGCAAGCGCAATCATTGTTCGGACAGCTCGATGATGCTGATACGTTTCAGGGAGCCCTGACACAGTACCTCCACGAGCAAAGCCGAGCCAATCCTGCAGCAATATCGTTTGGATCGACAGCATTCCAAGCAGATGATTTGGGTATTGATGTAACGATTGTCAACGGTCAAACCATAGAGAGCACTGCTGAGTCAGAAACAGCTGTCATGTTGTTGGGTGCAGCTGGAAGCGCTCTTATGCCAGCTACAGCTGAGCAATTGGCTGGCAGTTGGTCTGGGACAAACTCCTTCTGCAATGTTGACGCAGCTGGAGAGCCTATCGCCACTGAGTGCAACACACTGACAACGCAGCTGACATTTGCAGGTACTACTGTCACTGGATCCACAACATTCAGCAACCCTGATGGTAGTTCGACTTTCGAAGCGCCGTTAGATGGCGGTATCACTGATTTCGGTGGCGCTTCGCTGCTCGAATTCACTTGGAACAGTATTGCTGGCTATACAGGTTTGGTGTTCTTTACTACCGACAACAATGGTGATATCGCATTTGTTGGCGAGAATGCAGCTAATCCTGATAACCTGACTATCTCCGGAAGGCTCAGCAGGCAGTAGAACGTACCGCACTCTGCAGCGAGGATGGAGATAGTCTCTTGGCAGGCTAATCTTGCCAGCAGATTTGCTGTAATGGCGGGAATCCAAAGGTTTGTACTGATGGATTCCCGCAAATGTAGTGGTTGCGGTGCCTTCTAGCGATCATTCTCCTGACAACATCACCCCGGAGTCCACGTGCCAAGAAAACGCTTGCTGATGGAAGTAGGGATGGGGACTGACCTGCGAGGTCAGGACTATACAAAAGCCGCTGTGCGTGGTTTAAAAGACGCTCTGTGGCATAACTCAATATCCATAGCACCTGCTCTTGGCTATCCGCGTGAGGCCATGTTTGTGGATGTGCAAGTTGGGGTGGCGCAGCCTGATAAAGTTGATACGGCAGCGGTTGCAGCCGTTTTACCCTATGGCAGCTCGCAGGTGAGCGTGGTAGTGGGCGGCCTGGATATCGTGAACGATGAGGGCACCAACACAACAGTAATTGCCAATGTTGCGGCGGTTGTCTATCTGGACATGGATGAGCCAACAGCAAGGGAAGGTTCCTGAATATGCCTTATAAACGCATTATTCTAGAGATGGGAACGGGTAATGACCTGTATGGCGAGGATTACACCAAAGCCGCTTGTAGAGCGGTGCAGGACGCCTTGCATCACAGCTCGCTGACCTTGTTCAGAACACTGGGACTAGACCGCGATGCCATGCAGGTGGAAGTCACCATTGGTGTGCAGCAACCCGACAAAGTGGACACTGCGCAGGTCGCTAGCCAAATTCCCTATGGATCTGTAACTGTCAAGGTCTCTAAAGGTGGCTTGAATATTTCTGACCATGATTCGGGTGGCGTCAGCGTTGTTGCAGCCGCTGCTGTGGCAGCCAGGGTAGACCTACCCGAAGGCAAATTTGCGTTAAACGATAACGTATGAACAATATTGCTACCGTATGACGGCGGTACCCATGAATGAAGGCATTTGGAAAGTATTGTCAACATCCTCATCGACTCGCGACGGATGGAACCAGCCCCATTTGACGTCCCGTCTGCCACCATCGTGATCCAGATTAAACTGAATCTCGAGTCCAAAAGGTCGATCTTTAACAATGCCAAAACCTGCAAGCGGTAGCTTGATCTCCCAAGTGTGTTGTTCGCTAGTGCACAGGCATGTGGCGAATTCGATAGGGGGCAGAGAGGCGCTATTGGGGCCCATTACGAATGCTGTTGAGTTGGATCCTGATAGATTGTCTGGATCTGTTAATAAAGGTATCAGAAGGTGCCTGTCGTCCACTCCATCGTAGTTTGCCCCCTTGCTATTGTCGCCGTCGATAAAAATATCGATGGAATCGTCCCGAAAAATATCAGTGGAATCACGCACAGGATTGGCAATAGCGACATTTTCGCCCAGTACATACAAATACAGAAAGGTATCGTCGTGCATGCCGAACCAGCGAAATTCTGTTTCTCCGTCAGGCCTTAGCGCGCCCTGATCGATCATTAAGTTATCGATGTTCAGTGGCTCGCCTCGATCGTCTTGGAATTGGGCTGCGGTGGTGTAGATATCGTCGTAGAGACCGTCGATAACAGGTGCTTGGGAAGGGTCCACACGGTTCAGTCTGACGTCAACAATGCTGTTTGGGCTGTCGTCACTGCCTGTCGGATCGGTTCCAGCCTGTCGTTCTGCCAGGTTGGAAAAACCATCACTATCGCGATCAAAGTTGGTGCCTTCGGTTGTATATCCATCACTTTCCAGATTCAGATTTACAGAATCTGTCACAACTTGGCGTACGGTCGTGGCTGCCAATAACAGGTCGTCTTCGTTGGCAAGTTCTTCAAACCATCGAATGTTGGCTGTAAAAACATTACCACGAGCTACTCTGAAGCTCACTTCGACAGGCTGGCTTTGGCGAAAGATCAGCGGATCCAGGCCGGTCACTGTCACAATTGCGTACAGACTGTCGAGGTCTACCGAGCGCATGCCAGAAACGCCGGCCGGTAGCGGGAGGCTCACATCACTAGCCACGACTGTGGTGGCTGAGTCATTTGGATCGGTTTGCCCGGAGTTGTCCAGCGAACTAGAACACGATGAAGCCACGACTGCCAGAGAAGTCAGTAGAAGGAGGCTGCGTATTCGCCGTGGGACACCAACTGGATCCAAAGTGTGCGTTCTGCTCATTATGCTGTTTTCTTGTGCACTAGGAATTCCGTGTCCGTTATAAAGGGTGTAATTCGTAGCATAACTGCTACAGAACATTGTGCTCGTGTGAAATCTGTCAATTAATCCCAGTCATACTCCTATAATATTACCATTACGCCATATTGATAAATTCTGATACTGCGATGTTTCTCTCGAACCATGCACATTACGATAGCAAAGGCTCTGAGCAACCAGAAGTCAGGTCTGGACGTGGCAGTGTAGAATGTACCGTCGGACGCGTCGTTGGGTGCATTTATGCTGTCAGCGCCGTCTATTCACCTTGTTCAACCATCAGGGTTCCCGCATAACCGCATGGAAGTCGCTGAACGTCAGGCAATTCTGGCACCGGGCGATATGCTTGGGTGCTACCGGATCGACAGTTTCCTGGGCCAAGGAGGCTTCGGTGTCACATATATCGCACGTGACACAATGCTTGACATTCAGGTGGTCATTAAAGAATACCTGCCAGAAAGGATTGCTGAGCGTGTTTCTCAAAGCACGGTGCAGCCTCGCAACGCCGACAACCTTATTGTGTTCCAGCGAGGTCTGGCAAACTTTCTGAAAGAGGCTAGAACTCTAGCGCGTTTCAAGCACCCTAATATTGTTCGGGTAATGAGTGTTTTCGAGCTCAATAACACGGCCTATATGGTCATGGAATACGAGCGAGGATACGATCTGAAGCTACTGTTCACGCGTGGTCAACACGTGACTGAACAAGCGCTCAAGGCTATCGTCGGCCCCATTCTCGATGGGCTAGATGAGGTCCATCGCCATGGTTTCATTCACCGCGATATCAAGCCTGCCAACATTCTGGTGCGTAACAATGGTTCACCTGTATTGCTGGATTTTGGCTCAGCCCGAATGGCTGATGGCCAATCAACTGAAACGCTGACGGCCATGGTGACGGCAGGCTTTGCTCCGTTAGAGCAATACAGTGGACTTGATGAGCAACAAGGGCCCTGGACTGATATCTACGCACTAGGCGCTGTCCTATACTTCGCTGTTACTGGCAACGCACCGGTGGATTCCACGTTGCGCGGAGCGGCTATTCTCAATGATAGTGATGATCCTCTGGTGCCACTAACGGTGCTGGCACCTGAAGGATTCAGCCCGGCCTTTTGCCGCGCTGTTGACTGGGCACTCCAATTCAAGGTCTCCAGACGACCACAAACATCCGAACAATGGCGGGCGCGCTTATTGAGTGGTGACGCTGATGGGGCCGAGCGCTCTGTTAGTCCGGCAGCGATAAAAAAGGACTCGGTGGCAGATTTAACCACCGTTGATATGACTCCGGGCAAAACGGAAGCCGGTAAAGCACTGCCTGATGATGTCACTCGCATTCAACCGGTACGCACTGGACGGCGCGCCACTGACAAACGTGATGACACCTATGAGTTGCGCGCCGAAACACAATGGGTGCAGGAGCCGCGAGATCTTCGCGGTCACGCTCGCCCGCAGCGCAGAAAGATGCCTGTCTGGCGCAGCCGAACTGGTGCCATAGCAGGCGTTTCGCTGGTTGTGGTGCTCAGTCTTATTGGGCTGTTATTGTCCAGTATGCTCTCTGGTGAACCCGCGACCTCAGTCTCCCCACCATCCGTTGGGACGAACGATCAGGCAGTGTCGGCGAACACTACGCAGATCCGTGCAGCCGATTCTGATTCAGATTCGGATCCCAAGGTTGTCGAGCAAAATGGCACTGCTGATCCGTCCTCATCGCAGGCACCGGCTGCTACGCAGGGTGAGTCTGTTCTGAGCCTGCCCGATACTTCCGTTGTGCCATTGCTTGAGGCTCAGCAGGCGAGTCAACGTGAAGCCGATGAAGAGAAGCGTCGAATAGCGGCTGCTCGCGAAGCACAGCGTGACATTGATCGTGAGGTGCAAAGAGCAGAGGCACGTCGTCAGGTCCAGTTGCAGGAGCAAGTTGAGGCCAAAGCTGCTGCCAGTCGAGCCAGTGAGGCTGCGGCAAAGCGCGAGGCGCAGCGTCAGATTAAGTTGGCAGAGGAGCAGGGTAGGCAGCGTGAGGCCAAACGTGAAGCTGCCAAGCGCAATGCCATCAAGCCTGCGATTACCAATGCTGACATGTCGACGGTACTGGCCCGATTCAATGAGCTGTCCACATCGATCAAGCAGCGCGATGCTGATAGCTTGCGAGAGATAACGCTACCCTCGGTTCGTAAATACGCCTATTTCGATTACGTGTTCCGCACGTTTGAAAAAGTTGAGGTCAGCGTGAGAAACATTCAGGCAAGTAGGCAGGACCAGACAATTCGAGCTAACCTATACATACAGCGGATGATTCGGTCTAACGGTGATATAGCCATTCCCCCGGACGAATTTCGCCGCATTCCGATCTACGCAGTCAAGGAGGCGCAGTGGTCCGCAATACATTGGTAACAGGCTTTACGCTCGTCTATGCTTTGTGGTTCGCGATAGTCAGTACTACTATCGCCGTCTTGCCATCGGCAGCGTTCGCGCAGCAAGCTGGTTTCGCTGACTTTGAAGCGCCTATCATCGAGCATGAGGAGCGCGTAGGCGGACCTGTTGGTGGTGTTGAGGTTTTTGGTGCAACGGTGGGCGATAATGACGAATTGGCGCGCGTCAGTCTGTTTTACCGATTTAGCGGCGAAAGCCAATACGCAGAGCTGACGATGAAAGAAATTGCGTCTTCATCGTTTTATACTGCAAGGGTGGATAGTACTAATATTGCATCTGACACTCCTGCCATCGAGTACTACTTGCAGGCCGAGGATATCTCGGGCAATCTGGTACTCAAGGGTTTTACGTTTCAGCCTCTTACCCGCGTTTTCCAGATTCCGAATGTTCCGGCTGAAACCCCCGTTGACAATACACCTGTACAGGTACCGAAGGTGTCTTCTGGCGTCAACTGGTTGTATGTGGGGCTGGGCGTGCTAGCGATTGCGGTTATTGCCTCAGCTGGTTCGGGCGGCGGTTCAAGCAGTAATGACGATTGCGATGGTGGTTGTGATGTTGTCCTGACTTTTCCGAGACCTTGACGCCTTATCTGTTTTGCCCAGCTCTGTGTTGGAAAACTAGCCGAAAATGGCCGTGCCGCGCCATCGACTACCACTTGTAGTATCGATGTCGCCGCAACCGGGTTGATAAGCGCCTAACTTTCAGCCATCACAGTACAGATGGCATCCGCCAACGTGTCCAGGCCTTCCTCCGGCAATCCAGCGATGTTGATTCTGCCGTCTCCAACGATATAGATACCGTGACCTGTACGCAGAGTATCAATTTGCTCGGTATTGAGCGGTAACCGGCTGAACATACCTTTCTGATGAGCGATGTAATCGAAGCGCTCCGAGTTCGATCGTTTACGCAGCGCGTCGCTGAATTGCTGGCGTAGATTCATCATTCGCAAGCGCATGACTTCTAGCTCAGCTCGCCACTCATTGTTCAGGGTGCTGTCTGAGAGCACAATCTCAGTAGAGTTGGCGCCATGATCAGGTGGCATCGAGTAGTTGGCGCGAATAACAGACCCCAACAACCCGTGTGCTCGCGTAGCTGCTGCCGCATCAGTGGCCATCACCATGGCAGTGCCTACTCGTTCGCGGTATAGACCGAAGTTCTTCGAACAGCTGGCAGCCACAACCATCTCTGGTAGCCGGCTGGCCATCAGTCTTACTGCTGCAGCATCTTCGTCCAGGCCATCGCCAAAACCTTGATAGGCCAGATCCACCAGCGGAAACAGATCATTAGCTTCAAGAAAGTCAATGAGTGTGCTCCACTGCTCGCTGGATAGGTCAGCACCCGTGGGGTTGTGGCAACAACCGTGCAACACCACAATATCACCGGCACGGGCTTTACCCAGTGCCGTCAGCATCGCGTCGAAATCTACCTGACCATTGCTTGCATCGTAGTAGGGATATTTGTGCAGGGTATATCCTGCAGCTCCCATCAGCGGTAAATGATTAGGCCATGTGGGGTCGGATACCCACATGTCAGCATCAGGCCGGCCCTGTTTCATAAGATCAGCCAGAATACGCAGTGCACCGCTGCCGCCAACAGATTGCACCGCTTTTATGCGTCCTGTATCGGCTTCGCTGCCGAACACCTGCTCGATCATCGCCTTGCAAAATGGTGCGCTGCCTAATGGACTGACATACGCTTTGGTGTCCTGGGTTTCAATGAGCTTTTTCTCAGCCGCCTTGACAGCCCCCATGATGGGTGTTTTTCCCATTGAGTCTTTGTAAATGCCCACCCCTAGGTCAAGTTTGTTCTCACGGGTGTCTTCTCTGAATGCCGCCATCAGTGCGAGGATAGCGTCCGCTTTAGGTTCTGGTAGTGCTTCAAACATAGCGATTACTCAGGTGTATATGTCAGATGGATTGACTAGTTACTTAGCTGCCACTTGGTGCCAAGTTCATCAAAAAAGCCACGTTCTGTTTTCAGTGCGATCCATGTGTTCAGGTAGTTGATCCACACTTGATCGTCCTGCGGCACCAGCATGGCGATAGGCGTACGGGCTCGATCTTCCTTGACAGGAACAATCATCATCTCAGGGTATTTAGCCACCAGTTTGTAGGCTTCCACATTGGAGGTAATGTGCGCGTCGGCACGGCCAGAAAGTACTTCCTGGAAATCGCGTGCAGGCGCTTCAACGATTTTTTTCTGCGCATTCGGGAAGAAATCTTTCACTTGTTGCTCTTGCGTCGTGCCCAGTGTGGCCGCCACGGTGACGTCTTCCTGGTTAAGATCTTCCCAGTCGTTGAACCGCTCGCTGTTCTTTTTAAGCGTTAGTGGGACGGTGGCCAGAGAGAAATAGCTGATGGTGAAACCAGCCGCCTTGGCTCGCGCGGGGCTCACTGAAGCGCTGCCTGTCATGTGGTATTTGCCTGCGGAGATGCCGCTGACCAATGTCTTCCAGTCAGTGGGGACAAACTCAACGTCCACTTCAAGATCTTTGGCAAGCTCTGTGACGACATCGATGTCGTAGCCTTTGTATTTATTGGTGGCCACATCTTTCAGGGTCATTGGGTCCCAGTCGCCTGTAGTGCCTACCTTAAGTGTGCCGCTGGACAGGATATCGGTGAGTACCGAATCGGCAGCGTTGGCAGGCAAGGTGCTCATTAGCGAGCTAGCGAAAACAATACCTGCAAGTAAACCTGTGCGCTTGAACGCATTGGTGAGTCGGAGGCCGGGATTTTGAACCGTAGCAGTGCTCATGATGTAGGGTGGCATATTAAGGGGGTAAGTCAGTATAGCGTTATGCCGCGCTTATCGTTTGTTTTACGGCTTCACAGCTACCTTGACGCGCTGCATACGCTAAGCTGTTAAACATGAATATAGTGTCCCAAAGCAGCTCGCCTGCGCCAACAATCATTGAGCTGGAAAAGGTATCCCGATTCTTTGGTAGTTTCCAGGCGCTTAATGAGGTGTCCTTGCGCGTGAGCGCTGGCGAGAAGATGGTTATCTGCGGTCCTTCAGGTTCGGGTAAATCAACGCTCATCCGCTGCGTTAACCAGCTTGAAAAGCATGATGCTGGTCGTGTGACTGTCAATGGCGTAGAGCTTGGACGAAATGCCAAACAGCTGCGTGCGATAAGAACCGACGTAGGCATGGTGTTCCAGCAATTCAATCTGTTTCCGCATCTGAGCGTGTTAGAAAATCTGATGCTGGGCCCAATGCGCACGCGCAAGCTGACCAAACCCGTAGCCATGGAGCTTGCGATGCGATATCTGCATCGGGTGCGTATTCCTGAACAGGCCGACAAATACCCCAGCCAGCTCTCCGGCGGTCAGCAGCAACGCGTGGCCATTGCCCGTAGCCTGTGTATGGAACCTAAAGTCATGTTGTTTGACGAACCCACTTCGGCGCTGGATCCAGAGATGATATCCGAGGTGCTGGATGTGATGGTGGAGCTGGCTGACACGGGCATGACCATGATGGTCGTCACGCATGAAATGGGTTTCGCTCGGCAGGTGGCTGATACGATGGTCTTCATGGATGGTGGGAAAATTGTCGAAACATCATCACCAGAGCAATTTTTTACGCGGCCGCAATCAGAACGTGGGCAATTGTTTTTAAAGCAGATTTTGCAACATTGAATATGGGTCATATCATCAGGCGCCAGCGCCTCTGGATACTGCTTGCGTCAAGCGTTTTGTTAGCAGGCTGCGCCAGTAATCTGCAATGGTATGTGGTGTCACCTGCCACAGAATCAGGGCGGGCCAATCTGCTGTTTCTCGCGGGTGGATTGAAGTACACGTTGTTACTGTCGTGCACCGCCATCGTTATCTCGGTGGTTGTCGGTTTGCTGGTGGCGTTACCGGGTCTTTCCAAAAACCCTTTGTGGCGCGGTGTTAATCGGGTGTACGTAGAGGTGGTCAGAGCTGTACCCATTCTGGTACTGATTCTGTGGGTTTACTATGGCCTGCCTATTGTGATGGGCCTGGCGGTGTCGGTTTTCTGGGCTGGAGTCATAGCGCTTGCGTTGTCAGACAGTGCGTTTGAGGCTGAAATATTCAGAGCCGGTATCCAGTCTATTGATCGCGGTCAGCTGGAGGCTTCTGATTCGCTGGGGCTCGGTTATTTTGATCGCATGCGCTACGTCGTCCTGCCACAGGCGATACGCCGTGTTCTGCCACCCTTGGGCAATCAACTGGTTTACATGTTGAAAATGTCGTCGCTGGTCTCGGTCATTGGCATGGAGGAGCTGACACGACGTGCCAATGAGCTAGTGACGTCTCAATATCGGCCGCTAGAAATATATACAGTACTTATCATTGAGTATCTGTTACTTATTTTGCTGGTTTCAGCAGGGGTGCGCTGGCTGGAAAGACGTCTTGCACGCCGTGACGAACGCTGACATTGGACAAATCTACGAAAAGCTCCACAACGAATAGCGAACCACCCGATAGTCCAGCAGATCGCCTCCCTGCTCAGTCATCAGGCCGATCGCCTTATCTGTTGCCTGTATTGCTTGCTTGTGCCAGCCTGACGGTCATGGCAGGGGCCACCATTGCGCCCGGCTTGCCTGGACTGGTAAAGCACTTCCAAGCCTATCCCGATGCGGACTATCTCTCCCGTTTCATTCTCACAGCGCCGGGGCTTGCCATAGCGCTCAGTGCTGCGATGTCGGGCTGGGTTGCCGATAAGCTGGGGCGACGCGTACTGCTTCAGTGTGGCATTGCACTGTACATTGTGGCGGGTAGTGCAGGGCTCTACCTGGATGATCTTGTGTTGCTGCTGATCAGCCGGTTTTTTCTGGGTATCGCTGTGGGGATGATCATGGTGTGTTCCATGGCCTTACTAACTGATCACTTCCAGGGCCCCGAGCGTGATCGTGCTATGGGCATACAGTCATCGGCGATGGCAGCTGGCGGCATTGTGTTTATCTCGGCAGGCTCGGTGCTGGCCGATGTGTCTTGGCGGGCACCTTTTGCTGTGTACCTTTTGCCGTTCGCGCTGTTTCCGCTTATCTACTGGTTTGTCAGCAAGCCGCCTGCAAAGCGTGAAGAGTTTGAGGTGGAGAATGAGACATTTCCGTTTTTGCATGCGGCCATGATCTATGCTTTGGCGTGCATCAGTATGTTGATGTTTTATTTCATTCCCACGCAGTTGCCGTTTTTCTCGCTTGAGCTTGGCGCACAAAGCCTAAAATACGGTGGATTTGCCATAGCACTCAGTCAGGTGTTTTCAGCGGTTGCCTCCATAAACTACCAACGTTTGCGCGCTCGTTTTTCCAACCCGCAGATTCTGATTCTCAGCTTTGGCTGCATGGGTGCGGGTTTTCTGGGCTTGTCGCAAGCCAACAGTTTGTTCGTTATGTACTTGTCGATGCCGCTGATTGGTATCGGGCTGGGGTTCAATTTTCCCAACCTGACGATATGGTTGATGTCCAGAGTTCCGTCCACCATGCGCGGCCGTGCTTCGGGTGGTATGACAACCGCTGTGTTTTGCGGGCAGTTTGTTTCACCATTGCTTAGTCAACCTATTGTTAGCGACTATGGTCTATCCACAGCGTTTATTGTGGCGGCATCCGGTATGGTGATTCTGGTGCTGGTCCCGACTGTCATAGTGCAATTCATTCGCAGGTAAATTATGAGTACTATTCTAGGATGTATCGCTGACGACTTTACCGGTGCCACAGACCTTGCCGGACTGCTGGCCCGCAGTGGTAGACGCGTCTCTTTGCGCATCGGTGTACCAACCACTGAGCCTGCGGATACAGCCGCCTTTGAAGTCATTGCATTGAAGTGCCGGACTGCACCTGTTGAGGTGGCTGTTGCTGAATGTCTTGAGGCGTTGGACTGGCTACAACGCTCTGGCGCCAGTCGTTTTTTCTGGAAATACTGCTCAACATTCGACAGTACCGAAAAGGGCAATATTGGTCCGGTGGCTGAAAGCCTGATGCAGGCGTTAGGCACAAAGCAAACCATTTATTGTCCGGCATTTCCCGAAAATGGTCGTTCGATATTCATGGGCAATCTGTTTGTCGGGCAGCAGCCGCTAGCCGAGAGTCCCATGAAAGATCATCCGTTGACGCCCATGCGTGACAGCAACCTTATGCGACTGCTTGAGCCTCAAGTGACAATGCCTGTGGGCCTTGTGGATAGACTGACAGTTGCAAAAGGCGCCGCGGCTGTACGGGAGAAACTTGATGCTCTTGAGCAACAAGGCACTGCTCATGTCGTTGTTGATGCCGTTGCTAACGATGATTTGCATATTATTGCTCAGGCTTGCCGAGACATGCCCTTGATGACGGGTGGTAGCGCTGTTGCCATGCCATTGCCGGCTATCTATGCCGAAAGTGGAGCCTTGTCTACGGATACACCAGTCAATCAAATGCCGACGGTTGCCGCAGGCGCTATTGTTCTATCGGGTAGTTGTTCGCAGATGACACGCAAGCAGGTTGCAGCCTACGTTGACATCGCACCCAGCTATCGACTGGACCCTCTGGTGCTGGCAGTTGAAGGTACAGCTGATGCACTGGCCTGGTTGTCAGCGCAATCTCTCGAGTCGAATCCATTGATCTACGCTACTGCGGAACCTTGCGATGTACGCGCGGCTCAAGACACGTTGGGCGTAGAAAAAGCGAGTGAGTTACTGGAATCGGCATTGGCACAATTGGCAGTAGCTGCCATAGAGCAGGGCGCAGGCCGGGTTGTCGTCGCCGGTGGTGAAACATCGGGTGCCGTCACACAAGCTCTCGATGTTGAGCAACTCGATATCGGTCCTGAAATTGCGCCTGGTGTGCCCTGGACGTTCTGTTGCTGTGCTGACAGGGACATTGCACTGGCGCTTAAGTCAGGCAATTTCGGTGCGGTGTCATTTTTTGAAGATGCACTGAAAAAACTCAACGATTCATGAAGCTTTGTATACAATGTTGATCCCAATGTTCATATAACAACAATACGTATCTGGAGGATCAACATGAAATCACCTGCTTTTGTCGGTAGTGTTCTTTCGTTAAGTCTTGCGCTTGGCGGTGCAGTCCAAGCTGCTGAATTACGGCTTTCCCATCAATGGTCCACACAGGACATTCGGCACAAGGTTGCTCAGATGGTGGCAGATGAAGTAGCCGCTGCTGATGTTGATCTGGACATTACGATTTTTCCTTCTGCGTCGTTGTTCAAGGCGCGTGAGCAATACAAACCTTTGTCGCGTGGCCAGCTCGATATGTCGGTCTTGCCGTTGTCTTATGCCGGCGGTCAGCAGGCAGCCTATAACCTGACGTTGATGCCGGGGCTGGTCAAGAACCACGACCATGCTGCCCGCCTTAACAACTCGCCGTTCATGGAAAAAATTGAAGAAATCATGGCCGATGATGATGTCATGGTGCTGGTGCACGGCTACCTGGCCGGCGGTTTTGCCGGTAAGGAAAAGTGCATTACCTCACCGGAGGACGTCACCGGATTACAAACGCGCGCAGCAGGCAAGGCCTTTGAACAAATGCTGGCAAGTGCGGGCGCCTCCATTGCGTCCATGGCATCCAGTGAGATCTATAACGCCATGCAAACCGGCGTACTCGATGCGGCCAACACGTCGTCGTCATCGTTTGTCTCATACCGGCTGTACGAGCAGGTCAAGTGCTATACCCCTGCCAGTGACGTTGCTCTCTGGTTCATGTACCAGCCACTACTTATGAATAAGGCAACCTTCGACGATCTGAACGAAGCCCAGCAGCAGGCATTAGTGGCAGCATCAGCTAATGCAGAAGCGTTTTATCTGGAAGAAGCTAAAAAAGAAGATGCTGCATCGGTTGAGATTTTTCGTGAAGCCGGGGTCGAGATTGCCTCAATGAGCGCTGAAGAATTTGATGCCTGGCGTGCCGTGGCACAGAGCTCATCGTATGCCGCGTTCATCAGCGATTTGCCCGATGGCCAAGAGCTGCTCGATCTGGCATTGGCTGTAGAATAACAGCGCATTTTGAACGCAAATTCTGCACAAGAACCTTTTGTGCGTGGAGTAAGACCTGTATGGATGCGTGCCGTTGGCGCGCTATCCTCACTGTGCGGAGCGCTATCGGCCAGCATGATTCTGGCAGCGGTATTGCTCACATGTCAGATGATCTGGGTCCGTAAAGTCAACAACGCCTCTACCGTCTGGCAGACTGAGACAGTCATCTATCTGATGATAGGCGCAACCTTGCTGGGCTTGCCCTACGTGCAGCGGCTTCGCGGGCACGTCAACGTTGATCTTCTGCCAAGACTTTTGCCACCACCAATGCGCAAGGCACTGGCTTGTCTGACGCTTGGCATGGCGTTGGTCGTCATCGGGATCATGTTGTTTTATTCCATAGATCTCTGGTATGTAGCCTGGTCGCGTGGCTGGAACTCCGACACTGTCTGGGGACCCCCATTGTGGATACCGTATCTTGCTATGCCTGTGGGTTTCGGTGTGTACCTGCTACAGCTGGCAACTGATCTGTTTGCAGTTATTTTCAATATCGAAAAGCCCTTCGACAATGAGGCTCTATAATTGGATCCGTTAACGCTTGGTCTGGTGGTGGCGGTGGCTACTATCCTTGTATTGTTTTCTGGTGTGTCTGTTGCCACCGGCTTGTTGATTGTCTCAGCAGGCTTCCTATTGGTGTTTGATGGGATGCGCTCGCTTGAGCTAATGCCTGAGATTTTCTTCGGTAAGCTTGACAGCTTTGCCTTGTTGTCCATCCCCATGTTCATCATTATGGGAGCTGCCATCTCTTCTACGCGTGCGGGTGCTGATCTGTATGAGGCGTTGGATAGATGGTTGACGCGTGTACCTGGGGGGCTTGTCATATCCAATCTGGGCGCCTGTGCATTGTTTTCTGCGATGTCAGGATCATCCCCAGCCACCTGTGCTGCCATTGGAAAAATGGGTATTCCAGAAATGCGTAAACGCGGCTATCCTGATGCGGTGGCTGCAGGGTCTATCGCGGCAGGCGGCACGCTTGGCATATTAATTCCGCCTTCGGTCACCATGATCGTTTACGGGATCGCCACAGAGACCTCTATTGGTAGATTGTTTCTGGCAGGTGTCATACCCGGTTTTTTGCTGGTCACCTTGTTTATGGCCTGGTCGATCTACAGTACTTGGCGCCAGCAGGGCATAACGGGGGCACTGGAATCACGCTCGTACACATGGGCTGAGAAAATCGAAATCCTGCCGCGTGTGGTGCCGTTTATTCTGATCATTATTGGTGTGCTCTATGCCATGTATGGGGGCATTGCGACACCTTCTGAGACTGCCGCTGTCGGTGCTTTGCTGTGTCTGTTAATCGCCATCATTATCTACAAGTTGTGGAACCCCAAGTCGCTGTGGGTCGTGTTGCGAGACTCCACCCGCGAAAGCGTCATGATTCTCTTTATCATCGCCGCTGCTGGTGTGTTCTCGTACATGTTGTCCAGCTTGTCCATTACCCAGAGTATTGCTGAATACATTGGCGCACTGGATGTTAACCGCTGGGTACTAATGGGGCTGGTTAACCTGTTTTTACTAGTAGCAGGATTCTTCTTGCCACCGGTTGCCGTGATACTCATGGCAGCCCCCATTCTGTTGCCCATCATCATCGCCGCCGGATTCGATCCTTACTGGTTTGCGGTCATTCTGACTATTAACATGGAGATTGGTCTGATATCGCCACCGGTGGGGTTGAATCTTTATGTGATCAACGGAATAGCCCCCGACATTGAGCTAAAAACCATCCTGTTGGGCTCGCTGCCCTATGTGGCCTGTATGGTGCTAGCTATCATTATATTATCTGTTTTTCCATCGTTAGCCACCTGGCTACCCGAACTTGTCATGGGGCAAGCCGTATCGTAATATCGATGGAGAAGTGTCACGGATAGGGTCGGTCAGGGAGCAGTCAAGGCGTGAGTCGAATCAGTTATCTTTCCGATCTACTATCCTCGGTATTCGTCCGGGAAAGTGTTAGCGATCAGCCCACGGACGTGGGCTCATTCGAGCAGTTGTGTGATGCTCTGCTGTCGCATCAAGGCGAGAGTTCTGGCCTGCGACTTGCGCGTAGCATACTCACTAAATTTAATGCCGCATCGATCGATGAACAGTTGGCATTCTTTCACCTGCTTGCGGATAGCTTCGATATTGACCCTCAGCAAGCTATCGAGGCGGCCCAGCGCTATTCACAGGACAAAGCGGTAAGCGCACTAGCCACGCTGATGGACAGTGTGGAGCCACGTCGGCAGGAGCTTTTCAGACGGCTTAATCGACTGCCCGGAGCTACTAATGAATTGGTTCAGATGCGGGCGCTGCTGTTGGAGGCATGCAAGTCTGATGAGAATTTAAAGCGCATTGATCTGGATTTTCAGCGCTTGTTCAGCTCCTGGTTCAACCAGGGTTTTCTGGTGCTGCGCGAGATTGACTGGCGCACGCCTGCCAACATTTTGGAAAAAATTATTGCCTACGAAGCGGTTCACGCTATCACCAGCTGGACATCGTTACGCAAGCGTCTTGAGCCCAGTGACAGGCGTTGCTTTGCTTTCTTCCATCCTGCCATGCTGGATGAGCCGTTAATTTTTGTTGAGGTGGCGTTAACCGTCGATACCCCGACAACCATCGGCCAGATCCTAAAGAGCACAGGTAGGCGCGTGGTGTCTGAGAATGAAGCGAAAACAGCTGTTTTCTATTCTATTTCCAACTGTCAGAAAGGTCTGGCAGGTGTTTCGTTTGGCAATTTTCTGATCAAGCAGGTTGCCAGTGAACTATCCATTTCTGTGCCTGGTCTGGAATCATTCAGAACCTTATCGCCGGTACCTGGGTTTTCGCGCTGGGTGGATGAGCAAGCCAGTAAGCTCGTTGATCGCAGTGTGTCTGTCGAGGTGGATAATCGCCAGCCCGCAGGCTCCGTACCGGTCCAATGGATAAAGCTGGCGCAACAGGTGAGCGCATCCAAAACCTACGATTTCATGGATGACGATAAGCTACAGTTACAGCAACTGGTTGCACATTATCTGATACAGGCACGCCGTTCCGATCAGCAACCCGTAGATCCGGTCGCCAGATTCCATCTGGGAAATGGGGCTAGTCTGGATGCCGTATTACCCGGTGCTGACATGCATGAAAAAGGATTGGCCCAGTCGGCCGGGGTGATGGTCAGCTATCTTTATGATCTCGACACGGTTGCAAGCAATCATGAGCTGTATGCTAATGAGAGATCTATCGACGCTTCACAAGCTGTAGAAGCCTTGCTTGAACCTCTTGGAAAAAAACGGAAACGTGCCTGATGCCTAACCATTTGTTTGATGCCTTATTCTCGGCGCGTACCCAAGGCGATGGCACACTATTTATGGCAGATGGTGTCCCAAGCTTCGATAACAAGACGTTTTTTGATCTAAGCGCACGCATTGCAAGCGTGCTCGTGGCGGCTGGCGTCGCCCCTGGCGACAGGATTGCTGTGCAGGTGCACAAGAGCATTGAAGCCTTGGCGCTCTACATTGCTTGCGTGCGCGTAGGTGGTGTATTCCTGCCGCTCAACAATGCTTACACACAAAGCGAGTTACAGTATTTTGTCGACGATGCCACACCACAAGTATTTATCGTCGATCCTGACAGCGAAACTATTGCCCAGCAGTTAACGAGTCCTGAGCGCGTATTGACGTTATCAGCGACGGCAACAGGTTCTCTGATGAGCGCAGCCGTTGAAGCTGCGAGCATGATCGATGTGGCGGATCGTGGACCTGAGGATCTAGCGGCCATTCTGTACACCTCAGGCACAACAGGTCGTTCAAAGGGCGCAATGCTCACACACGATAATTTGTTGTCCAACGCGCAGACATTAGTTGAATACTGGCAGTTCAGCCAGGATGATGTGCTGCTACATGCTCTGCCCATTTTTCATACTCATGGGCTATTCGTTGCAAGCAACGTCATCTTGTTGTGTGGCGGCAGCATGATTTTTCAGTCGAAGTTTGCACTCGATGATGTGCTTAGTGCCTTACCTCAAGCGACATCCATGATGGGGGTGCCGACGTTCTACACCCGATTACTGTCTGATGAGCGCTTTAATCACGATCTAGTCAGTCACATGCGATTATTCATATCGGGCAGTGCACCATTGCTGGCAGACACCCATCGCCAGTTTGAACACCGTACCGGCCAACGTATTCTAGAGCGTTACGGCATGACAGAAACCAATATGAACACCTCCAATCCCTACACGGGTGAGCGTATTGCCGGCACGGTAGGACTGCCGTTACCGGGGGTTTGTGTGCGGGTGTGTGATCAACATACGCACCAGTCTTTGCCGATAGGGGAGGTCGGTGTCTTACACGTTCAAGGCCCGAATGTTTTCAAAGGTTACTGGCAAATGCCCGAGAAAACTGCTGAGGAGCTGTTACCTGACGGATTTTTTATCACAGGAGATTTGGCGACTATTGACGATCAAGGTTATGTCACCATTGTTGGCAGATCAAAGGATCTGATCATATCGGGTGGTTACAACATCTATCCCAAAGAAGTTGAACTACTGATCGATGAAGTGGACGGCGTGTCTGAGTCAGCAGTGATTGGTGTAGCACACGCAGATTTTGGTGAAGCTGTAGTGGCGGTAGTTGTCGCAGAAGACAACAGTGGTATTAGCGTGGACGCTGCAAGCATCATCAGTGCACTGGAACCCAAATTAGCCAGATTCAAGTTGCCCAAGCGGATTGAATTTGTGGAACAGTTACCGCGCAATACAATGGGAAAGGTGCAGAAAAAAAGTTTGCGCGAAACGTATGCTGAGAAGAGCACTGCGTAGGGCTGATAGCCGCTGCTGTTGCATTTGAAAGCGAGGGCCAATTGTGAATTGGTGCCGGGAAATCCATCTCCCGGCTACCCCTGAGTTGCCTTTTTCACAAAGCCCCGTGCCTTGCGAAAAAACATGCTGCGTTCACAATGGAAGCAGCGACGTCATTCTTAGTTGATGACTTAAGTGCTGTAACGACGTTACTGCTTGCATCTGTACTCACCCAGTACGTAAGTGAGGCACACAGCCGCTTATGAAATCGGGAAATGCGGGGTAGGTGACTTTTTGCCTGATACAGGTGATTTCAAGGCCATATTTTTCATGATTTCATACCCCTGGCGCATCACTTCAGCATCATGCCGATGAATTGAGTGCTGCGTTACGACGTGCGCGCGCAATAGCCTTGCCCGGATTACGCGCTTTGGTAACGGCAACCAGTTCGAATCCACGATTCTCAAGCTTGCCGCTGCGCCATTTGTTAGCGTGTCGGAACGGCAAGTAGATGAGCGCAATGAAACACAGCAGAGCAAAGCCGATAGTGCAGGCTTGAATCAATGGAGCGACCGCCGTAGTTGTGTCTGCAGTAGCATCCAGCCAGGCAAGACCGGATATAACGAGGCCTCCCACTGCAACAATCCAGACTGCGATGTAGGCCAGTGCGGTTCCAAACAAATGCCGGTAAACCAGGTAGGGAAGCGTTAGAAACAATGCAGACCAGGACACACCGTTTTTGACAGCCTGAGCATTGGTGTTGCGTTGGTAGATTGAGAACTCGCTACCTTTGCGACCGTGCGTCAGATCCAGAGGAAAGCCTGCAGCATCATCCTCATCGGTATGGCTTTGTATGGCGTGTCCAGGGCTGGACATGTCAGGCGCTGAGGCAAGCTTGTTCACGCCAGCGGTGTCTGAAACCCCGGTATCATCTGCCATGTTAGAGGCGAACGCAGTGGATGCTGCCCCAGTGGAAGCTGCCGCAGTGGATGCTGCCGCAGTGGATGCTGCTAGCGCGGCCGCAGCAGCAACCGAAGTCGATGCGGCAATAGCGTCCCCGGCAGACTCTCGTTCCTCACTGGGATCAGGCCCAACAGGGTGATCAGTTGACAAGTCGTCCGACGTTTCAGGCAACTTGAAGGCGTCTGGGAAGGTATCGTCACGGCCCAGCTCATCAGCGATCTTCTCCGATAAATCAGCGCTGTGATCGTGGGTGTCACCCAGGTCCAGTTCGTCCGCCTGACGATTGAGCTCATCCCGGTAAGGATCTGCCTCATACACTACAGTTTCTTCAGCTTCGTCGATCGTAGGCCGTGAGGCGTTCAGCTCATCGGGCTCATTATCGAGCCATTTCATATCATCCACCGGAGCGGCGGGTGGTTCAGGCTCGTAGTTCGCATTCTCGAGCATGGCATCCAGCTCGTTTGTTTGCGCGTCAAGCACTACCATGTTGGCTTGTGTCATGTCCGCCATGGGCTCGTCTTGCGTAAAGTCAGCAGTTTCAATGGAGGCGTCGCCGTCGCCACGATCCGCAACCAGATCGGCCATTTCATCATCACTGAGCTCAAGGCTGGCCGTGCCATCAAGATCCAGATGCGTCTCGTCCAGGGCGTCCTCCTCAACATCAGAATCGATGTCTAGCAGTTCATGGGCGCTGCTCTCTTCTGCCTTGAAGCTCTCTAGCTCCATGGCGAATTCGTCCTCACCAATTGCGTCCCCAGCATATGTGTCGTCACGGATACCGGTTGGTTCTGGCACGTAATCCGCCATCAAATCGGGGTCGAGCTCGACCGCATAAAGGTCACCTAGCTCCTTATTGGCAGTATCAGGTTCATCAGCCGCCATCTGCAGAATATCATCGCGCAAGCCGCCATCCATTCCTGACGGTGCGGATACCGAAGAAGGAATGTCGCTGTGAGCGTCATTCAGGGAAAATTCATCAGACGGGGCGGGGTCCTTAAAGTTGAGTTCGTCATCATCACCCGACAGCTCCAGAGGCGTGAGCGCAAGCGTTCTGTCAGGCAGGTCTGGTGTATCAAACGCGGCGTCTTTGGTGCCCGCGCTAGCAGCGTTCTCGCGCTCTGCAATCAACTCTTCCACGCGAAGGTTGGTGTAGAGAAATCGCGCCTCGTCATGATCATCGCTGGCAAGAGCACAGGCCCGCGCCCAGATGTGCTGGCGACGCCGATCCGAGTTGAGCTCGTCGGCTGCTTGCTGGTAGAGCTCTTCGTCAATCATTGTTTTAACCACTGGAAAACGTAATGGGCACAGGCGAATGATAAACCAACAGACTCCTAAGAATCCTGATCTGAGTAATAATGAATGCAACCGGTTGCAAAAAAGGCTTGCAACCAAGAGTTGAGGATCGCATAATTATGTCATCCGACTTTTTCGGATAAACAGTTATGAGGAGAAATCACGCATGAGAACTACTTGGAAGAGACTGGCGGTAGCCGCGGCTATCGCTGCGTTACCGTTGGCAGGCACTATTGGAACTGCGCAGGCCGAGGGTGAGAAGTTCATCCTGGTCAGCCACGCACCAGACAGTGATTCTTGGTGGAACACCATCAAGAACGGCATCACGCTCGCAGGCGAGCAGATGGGTGTTGAAGTTGAATACCGCAACCCACCAACGGGTGATATTGCCGATATGGCACGCATTATCCAGCAGGCGGCAGCATCTAACCCTGATGGAATCATCACCACGTTAGCTGACCCTGATGTACTCAGTGGACCTATTCAGGATGCAGTCGACAAAGGCATTCCGGTCATCATCATCAATTCAGGTACACCGGAAAAAGCTGCAGAGCTTGGTGCACTGATGTATGTCGGTCAACCGGAATACGATGCGGGTCTTGCCGCTGGTCAACGTGCCAAGCGCGATGGCGTTGGGTCTTTCCTGTGTGTAAATCACGTTATCTCTAACCCGGTTGTGGGCGAGCGATGTGCCGGATTTGCAGACGGGCTCGGTGTAGATCTGGGTTCTTCAATGATCGACTCTGGCCAGGATCCGGCTGAAATCAAGAACAAGGTGAAAGCCTATCTTTCAGCTAATCCTGAGACTGAAGCTGTTCTGACGCTTGGACCAACCTCTGCTGACCCTACCATTGACGCTCTGAAAGAGATGGGTAAAGCCGGCGACATCTACTTTGGTACATTCGATCTGGGTACTGAAATCGTCAAAGCAATAAAAGACGGCACTATCCAATGGGGTATTGATCAACAACCCTTCCTGCAAGCTTACCTGCCGGTCATCATCCTGACTAACTACCAGCGCTTTGGTGTACTGCCTGGTAACAACATCAACTCTGGTCCGGGTTTCGTGACAGCTGATGCATTGGGCAAGGTAGAAGAGTTTGCTGGCGAGTACCGCTAGAGCTTTGTAGTTCGCAATCTCAACGTTAAAAAGCGCCCGCTTTATGCGGGCGCTCTTAATTAATCATTTGTAATGGGGAATAGTACTCATGAGTGACACACCGCAGGCCGTCGTCGATGAGCGTGTACAAAAGCAGTCGAAGCTGAAAAAAGCGCTTATCAGGCCTGAATTAGGGTCGATATGCGGAACCATACTGGTCTTTGTTTTCTTTTTCCTGGTCGCTGCTGATTCGGGCATGTTCTCGGCCGAAGGCACGATGAACTGGACCGTAGTGTCAGCGCAGTTTGCCATCATCGCGGTGGGCGCCTGTTTGCTCATGATCGCAGGTGAATTCGATCTGTCGGTGGGCTCAATGATTGGCTTTTCGGGTATCGTCATCGCACTCATGTCAGTGACGTATGGCTTCCCTATGTGGGTAGCTATCCTCACAGCCTTTGCCGTGGCTATGGCCATCGGCTGGCTCAACGGTTATATCTGTGTCAAAACCGGATTGCCGTCGTTTATCGTAACGCTTGCGTTTCTTTATATCCTGCGCGGCTTGACCATCTTCTTGTCAATTGCCACGACCAACAAAACAATTATTGGCGGCGTAAAAGAAGCAGCTGAAGGCGATCCTCTGGCTGCATTGTTTGGCGGAAAGGTGCTTACCGGACTATTCAGCTGGATGGGTGAGCAGGGCTGGCTGGCAACCTTTAAAGGCGGCTCACGCGCTGGACAACCTATCGTCGATGGCATACCCATGCTTGTAGTTTGGGCTATTGTGCTGGTTATTTTTGGGCATTTCTTGTTGACACGTACGCGTTTTGGTAACTGGATCTATGCCTCTGGCGGAGACGCACAGGCGGCTCGCTATGTGGGTGTTCCTGTTGATCGCGTTAAAATTCTGATGTTCATGTTCACGGCTTTTTGTGCCACGGTATTTGCCACATGCCAGGTTATTGAATTTGGTTCTGCCGCCGCAGATAGAGGCTTGCTCAAAGAGTTTGAGGCCATCATTTCCGTGGTTATAGGTGGCGCATTGCTAACCGGTGGTTATGGCTCCGTTGTAGGAGCTGCTCTGGGCGCGCTGATATTCGGTGTAGTCCAGCAAGGACTGTTTTTTGCGAACGTAGAAAGCTCGCTGTTTAGAGTATTTCTTGGCACCATATTGCTGCTTGCAGTAATACTCAACACCTACATTCGCCGCATGATTACAGGGGAGCGATAGATATGAGCGCACCACTGATTGAAATGATCGACATAGAAAAGCACTTTGGTTCTGTTATCGCGCTTGCGGGTGTTTCGTTATCGGTACAGGAAGGCGAGTGTCATTGTCTGCTCGGTGATAATGGTGCGGGGAAGTCCACGTTTATCAAGACGCTGGCTGGCGTTCATCAGCCCACCAAGGGTGAGATGCGAATTGATGGCAAGACAGTCCACTTCCCCAACGCACGCGCCGCTATCGATGCAGGTATTGCCACGGTCTATCAGGATCTAGCCATGATCCCCCTCATGTCTGTGGCACGTAACTTCTGGATGGGGCGCGAACCACAAAAAAGTGTTGGTCCTTTCAAAATCTGGGATGCGGATAAGGCCAATGCCATTACGATGGAAGAGATGGCCCGCATGGGTATCAACCTTCGAGAAGCTGATCAGGCTGTGGGCACGCTTTCGGGGGGAGAGCGGCAGACAGTCGCCATTGCTCGCGCTGTGTATTTTGGTGCCCGCGTGCTCATCCTTGACGAGCCCACATCGGCATTGGGTGTTCGCCAAACGGCCAACGTATTATCCACCATAGATCGTGTACGCAAGAAAGGTATCGGGGTTGTGTTCATAACGCACAACGTCCGTCACGCCATGGCTGTAGGCGATCGGTTTACCGTACTAAATCGCGGTAAGACACTCGGTACAGCGGCGCGTGGAGAAGTAGGTGTTGAAGAGCTGCAGGATCTCATGGCAGGGGGAAAAGAGATGGTCCAGCTTGAACAATCATTGGGTGGAACCGTGTAACGATAAGTTCTTGATTAAACGTCTAACGGTATTCGATGAGCGTTACACTTAAAGATGTGGCCGATGCTGCTGGAGTCTCACGCTCTGCAGTGTCGCGTACCTTCACTGATGGCGCGTCAGTGTCGACTACCATGCGTCGAAAGGTTGAGAAGGCTGCAGTGGCGCTTGGCTATACCCCAAATGCTCTGGCTTCGAGCTTGACGACGGGTCGTACTCGTCTCATTGGCCTGGTTTCCAACAACTTTCACAATCCTATTTTTCTAGAAGTTTTTGATCTGTTTACCCGCGGACTTCAAGAGCGCGGACTTCGACCTTTGTTGGTCAATCTAACTGATGAGACTGATCCCGCCAACACGGTAAAGATGCTGCGTCAGTACTCAGTTGACGGGGTAGTGGTTGCTTCGTCAACATTGCCACCCGCATTTTCCGAAGCATTTCGTCACGCATCCATGCCCATCGTTCATTCTTTTGGGCGCCATACCAGCAGCCCGAGTGTTCACGTTGTTGGTATAGATAACGTTGAGTGCGGACGCATAGCGGCACGAACCCTTATCCAGCGTGGATACCGCAAGCTGGCTTTTATGGGCGGTCCTGAAAACGCTACATCCACGCAAGATCGATGGGCAGGTTTTAAATCAGAAATCGCACAGCACACTAGCGTACAACTCACCTGTTCGTTTGCTCAGGCCTATTCGTTTAATGCTGGACGCATTGAGATGTTGCGATTACTAAAAGGCTCGCAGGCCGAAGCGTATTTTTGTGGCGATGATGTACTTTCAATCGGAGCCTTAAGCGCACTCTCAGAGGCTAGTCTGAACGTACCTGATGATGTTGGCATTATCGGTTTGAATAACATGGAAATCGCCGGTTGGGAGAACATCGGTCTCACAACAATCGCGCAGCCTATTCGCCAGATTATAAGCTCATCCATAGAGCTTATCGTTGCCATGCTTGACGATCCAGAGCGCTACCCCGAAGCTCGGCTGTTTCCCAGCCAACTGGTGGAGCGGGGCACCTTAAAGCCATTGCCCGATTAGTTTTGTTGCCGCTGGAGCAGGTGAGGCGACGAAGCTTGGTAGTGGTTGCATGTAGATGCTGGCAGCGCAATCGCCACCAGCATCACAAGACGATAGCGGCTTAGCGATACATAGGTGGCCGAGCATCCACCCACGCGGCATCATTTTTACCCGATTCTGCCACAGCGGCTACAGCGGCCATTGAACGTAGTCCATCCGACGCACGCGGATACAGGTCAGCTGCAGAGTCAATGGCACGCGATGCTTTGTAAGCCGCAATTGCCTCAGACAGATCTGTGTAGATGTTAGCGAATGCCAGTGGCATACCTTCAGCATGCCCCACAGTCACGCGAGAGCTCCTATCGGCTTCCGGTGATAAATTACCTTCACCACGCTCTATGGTTTGAAGGCGTCCATTCAACGGCATATAAAACAACTGGTTTGGCTGCTCTTGCGACCAACGCAATCCACCTTTTTCACCAAACACCTGTATTCCAAGGCCGTGCTGCCTGCCGATAGCAATGGAGGATGTCCACAAGCGACCGACGATGCCACCTGTCATGCGAAAGTTGACCATGGCATCATCTTCCAAGACTCGGGAAGAAATACAAGACACATTATCCGAACTCAGTTTGGTAACTTCCTGTCCCGTAACAAAACTTGCCATGTGCATGGCGTGAATCCCACAATCAGCAAATTGCGCAGACACCCCTGCCTGGGCAGGATCATAACGCCAGCGCACGCGTGGGTTATCAGCATCCGCTGCATCAGCATGATGCCCATGCGAAAATTCTGCTTTCACCAGGCGAATGGCACCAAGGTCTCCGCGCGCTACCATTGCGCGCATGTGCCTTACCAGTGAATAACCGGTGTACCCATAATTTACTGCGCAAATACGCCCTGTGGATTCACTTAGGCGGACAATCTCTTCACCCTCAGCAACCGTCATGGTCATCGGTTTTTCACACAGCACATGAAAGCCGTTTGCCAGAAAGGCTTTAGTAATTTCGAAGTGCGTAGAGTTAGGGGTCGCCACTGTCACAAGATCAACACGATCATCCCGGCCTTTTTCACCCTCCAGCATCTCTTGCCAGCTACCGTAAGCTCGATCAGCATCCAGCCCCAGTCGCTGCCCATAATCACGCCCTTCAGCCGCACGATGATCAAGCGCACCAGCGCTAAATTCAAACAAGCCGTCAAGCCCCGCACCCAAACGATGTGCAGGCCCTATCTGGCTGCCTTCACCGCCGCCGACCATGCCCCATTTTAGTTTCATCATGCGAACCCTATTGATTGCAAATACTCACGATTAATCCGCGCATCTCCTTCGGGGTCAGGATCCAGTAATGGATCACAGTCTTGCTCGATGGTGCACCAGCCTTCGTAGTTAGCGTCACTCAGCAGTGTTTTAACCGCAGGAAAATCGACCTCACCCTTATCGAGGTGGCAAAAAATACCTTGCCCACACGCTTCATAAAACCCGGTGCGATTGGTAATGGCAGCCGCTTTTACATTCGCATCTGTATTTTTAAAATGCACATACGTAATGCGATCCATATGTCGCTTCATAAAAGCCACCGGATCAAACCCCGCGTAGGTGCAATGCCCGGTATCAATACAGATCTTCAGGAGCTCAGAATCTACCTCTTCCAGCAATCGCTCCACTTCAGGCTCAAAGTCCATGAACCCACCTGCGTGCGGATGGATTTCAGGGATCAACCCGTAGTCAAGCCCAAGCTTGGCGACCGTCGTTATACGTTCTACATAAGCTTTCCACTGTGCTGCATCCATCTGCACAGCTTCTGCAGCACGACCGGCAGTGGGTGCCCTTGCTGGAGCGATGGAATCAATGAGTACAAAGTGTTTGGCCCCATGCGCCTGCAAGGCCTTGCAGGTTCGTACAGCCCCATCCATCACATCATCCCACTGTGCCTTATCATGAAATGGACGAAAAACCACGCCACCAATCAGCTCTAGTGAATGCTGCGCCAATGCATCACCCAGTTCTGCGGGATCCTCTGGCATAAAGCCAACAGGGCCCAATTCAATACCTGAATAACCTGCACGACTGCACTCTGCGAGCACGTTTTGCCAAGTAGGATTGCGCTCATCTTGCGCAAACTCTACGCCCCACGAGCAGGGGGCGTTACCAATTTTGATGCTCATGACTGTCTTTGCCTGAAACGGAGAGAAGTTGGTTGTTTGCAACCGGTTGCATTTATTGTATTCTGTGACGCTCCAAAACGTCAACTGGTGTTGCAAAATGACTGACGATACACTCAATCTCACTACGGCTCAGGCCATAGTCCGCTGGCTGTCACAGCAGTACATCGTCATTGATGGGCAAGAGCAGCGCTTGTTCGGCGGCGGCTTTGGCATCTTTGGTCACGGTAATGTTCCATGCCTGGGTGAAGCGCTCTACAACGCCTTCGACCAGCTACCTCTGTACCGGGGGCAGAATGAGCAAAGCATGGGGTTTGCGGCCGCAGCCTATGCCAAATATCATCTGCGCCAACGCATGATGTTTTGCACAGCTTCAGCGGGTCCTGGTACATCGAACTTGCTGACGTCATCGGCTCTGGCGCACGCCAACCGACTTCCCATGCTGATGTTATGCGGCGATGCGTATGTTACTCGACTGCCTGATCCTGTCTTGCAGCAGATGGAGCACTTCAATGACCCCACCTTAGGTGTCAATGATGCGTTCAAAGCGGTCACCCGCTATTGGGACAGAATTACCCATCCGGCGCAGATTCTCCAAAGCCTGCCAGCTGCCATTGCCACGTTAATCGATCCGGCGGATTGTGGCCCTGCCTTCATCGGTCTACCACAAGACGTTCAGGGCTGGAGCTACGATTATCCGGCTGTGTTTTTTGAGAAACGCGTTCACCGAATCCGGCGCATCACGCCCGACGAAGCCGAAATTGCTGATGCAGTAGCGCTATTGCGCACAGCGGTTCGCCCTATGATCATCGCCGGTGGTGGTGTGCAATATTCACGCGCCACACAAGAGCTCATCAGCTTTGCACAAGCCCACCAGATTCCGGTTGTCGAAACCATCGCTGGCCGCGCCAATCTGGAAGACACGCACCCGCTCAATATCGGCCCCATTGGCGTCACAGGTTCTGACTCTGCCAATGCCATCGCCGAACAAGCGGATGTGATTGTTGCCGTTGGCACACGCCTGCAAGACTTCACAACAGGCTCTTGGACGGCTTTCTCACACCATGCAAAATTCATATCTGTTAATGCGGCTCGCCATGATGCCGGTAAACACCGATCTCTACCTGTGGTCGGTGATGCCAAGCTTGCATTAACGTTGCTGGCTAATGGTATGACTGACTATCAAACGCCTGCGTCATGGACATCATTCGCCAAAGATGAGCGTAAAAAATGGAACAGCTATGTGGCGGTCAATGTCTCCTACGGCAATCGTCCTAATTCCTACGCTCAAGCCATTGGCGTGGTCAACGCACACTGTGATCCGGGTGATCGTGTGGTTGCGGCCGCGGGCGGTCTACCAGCTGAAGTTACCGCGAACTGGCGGACGTTGAAACAAGGCACGGTGGATGTGGAATTCGGCTTTTCCTGCATGGGGTATGAGATAGCTGGCGGCTGGGGAGCGCGCATCGCTCAAAGCGAGACGCAACCTGAGCAAGACACCATTGTCTTTACTGGAGATGGCTCGTACCTGATGCTCAACAGTGATCTGTATTCATCGGTATTAACACGAAAAAAGCTCATCGTATTGGTACTGGACAACGGCGGTTTCGCTGTTATCAACAAACTCCAGAACAACACTGGCAACGAAAGCTTTAACAACCTGATTAAAGACTCGCCCACCGTCAAAAACCTGGTGGGCGTGGATTTTGAAGCACACGCCAGATCCTTAGGGGCCACTGCCGAAACAGTGGCCAATGCGGCAGAGCTTGTTGATGCCTTCAAGCGCGCCAAAGCGTCAGACAACACCTGCGTCATTGTCATGAAGGTAGATCCTTATGAGGGCTGGACCACTGAAGGCCATACCTGGTGGGAGTGCGGTACGCCATCAGTGAGTGAGAGCCAAAAGATTCGCGATGCTCACGCAGACTGGGAATCCAGTCGCCCTAAACAACGAAAGGGAGTCTGATTGGAATGGCCATGCGTGCTGACGCCTTGGCGGGTAACGACTTTCTGGTTATCGGTCGTGCGGGAATGGATATGTATCCAGAACCTGCGGGTTGTAAAACCGAAGATGCCACATCGTTTCGCTCAGCGCTTGGCGGCTCATCTGCAAACATCTGTGTTGCACTGACAAAACAAGGCGGTAGCGCCTCGCTGGTTACGTGCGTGTCAGATGATGCTGTTGGCCGCTTTTGCCTGAAGCAACTCAAACACTATGGCGTAAACAGTCAATACGTGCGTTCGGTGGCTGGTGAATATCGTAATTCCCTGGCACTCTCGGAATCCCGTGTAGAAGAGCATCAAACTGTTATCTATCGCAATGGTGCGGCTGATTTTCAAATGTCCATGGACGATGTCACGGGTATTGATTATGCTCGCTATTCAGCGCTGGTTACCACTGGCACCGTGCTGGCCGCCGAACCCTCACGCGCTGCAGCTCTTCATGCTTTTACGCTGGCCCGTAGTGCTGCTGTCCCGCTAATTTTTGACGTGGATTACCGCCCGTATAGCTGGGCATCAGCCGCCGAGGCATCAGAGGTCTATTCCCATGCCGCGCAGCTGTGCGACATCATCATTGGCAATGACACCGAATTTGGTTTTATGGCGGGCGACTATAACAAGGGTCTGGAAAAAGCCCGTGCACTAGCGAGCAGCGGCGCCAGTATTGTCATCTACAAAATGGGTGAACTCGGCTCCATTACCATCACGCCCGATGAAGAATTCAAGACACCGGTATTTCCGGTTTCTGCGCTTAAACCAGTTGGCGCTGGCGACAGCTTCATGGGCGGCTTTATCGCAAGCCTAGCCAACGGTTATTCACTTAAAGATGCTGTAATGCGCGGGTCTGCTTGCGCAGCCATTGTCGTGACTCGCGTAGGCTGTGCCCCGGCCATGCCAACACCTGCTGAACTAGATTCTTTTTTAAAAGAACAAACACCCACTTAGGACAAGGACACTCAAACCATGCATATCGCACCTTATGACAACCAGAATAAGCCCATTGTTGATATCGAGGATTCAACAGTACCGCTTAACTACTTCAACATCGTAAAGTTAACCAAAGGCCAGGCCTTTGAATATCAGGTGCCTGGTTACGAGACGTGCATCGTTCCCGCAACTGGCAGCGTTGATGTTGATATTGAAGGTGTCTCTTACAGCGCCCTTGGTAACCGCTCTGAGGATGTCTGGGGCGGTGAGCCTGAAGGTGTCTATGTGCCGGTAGGGGCGAAAGCTACGTTTTCGTGTATCTCGGATGATGCTGAAGTCTTTATTGCAGGCGCCAGATACGACAAGGTGCTGGAACCTTTTGACGTGCGCGAAGCGGATCTGGATCTTGTTCAGTACGGTTCTGACGATACTAAAACCCATCGTAAAATCAAGCATATTCTCGGCACCAAATATCACGACAAAGTTGGCCGCTTGCTGGTCAGTGAACTATTTACCGTAGGTGAGGGCGGTTGGTCTGGGTTCCCATCACACAAGCATGATACCGACAGGCTTCCTGATGAGACACGTCATGATGAAACCTATAACTTCCGGTTCAAGCCCAAGCATGGTTCTGGGGTGCAAATGCTGCAACGCGTTGATAACGAATCAGGTGATGCTTATCATATTGTTGATGGCTCAACTATCTGTCTGGACAATGGCTACCACCCGTGTGCCGTATTGCCCGGATATCAAATGTACTACTTCACTATCCTGGCAGGTTTAAGCCAGCGTTCACTGGTGCAGTACTTTCAGCCTACGCACGCACATCAGATTGAGACTATTCCTGGTATCAAGGACATGATTGCCAAGTTCAAGTAATTGCGTTCGTTGTTACACCATTGCTCAGCGGGCTCGCGAATATGAGTCTGTTCTGCTACTTGTTTCTTAACCCAATTGACCTGCTGAGATTCTCAAGACTATGCCATTGGTAACACTCTCAGATGTTTTGCAGCCTGCGCTTGCACGTGGTTATGCAGTTGCAGGCTTGGTCACCTTGGGTTGGGAAGACATGCGAGCCTATGTGGCAGCAGCCGAAGCTGAAAACTGCCCCGTTATTCTCCAGGCAGGCCCTGGTTGTCGCGAACATACGCCATTGCCTGTACTAGCTGCCATGTTCCGATATCTGGCAGAAAACGCCAGCGTACCCGTTGTGGCTCATCTTGATCACGGCTATTCCTTTGACGAATGTAAGCAAGCTATCGACTGTGGATTTAGTTCTGTCATGTACGACGGCTCGCGTAAACCGCTGAACCAGAACATCGACGAAACCGCCGCTATAGCAGCAGTTGCGCACGCTGCCGGTGTCTCTTGTGAAGGCGAAATCGGCTTTGTCGGGTACGCTTCTGGCGAAGAGTCCAACGGCACCGACCCTGCCGAGGCTGCTACTTTTGCGAGTGAAACCAACGTTGATGCCATGGCTGTGTCCGTTGGTAACGTGCACCTGCAACAAGACAGCCAGTCGCTGCTTGATGAAGAAAAAATCCGTGCTATCCAAAGCGTATGCGACGTACCTCTGGTTATCCACGGGGGCTCAGGCGTTGAACCTGCGCAGCGTCAATCACTAGCCAGGCATTCTGCCATCTGTAAGTACAACATTGGCACCGAGTTGCGGATGGCATTTGGTACAGCATTGCGAAGCGCTGTTAACGATGACCCAGAGCGTTTTGACAGAGTATCTATCCTGAAAGATACTCATGAGCCGTTGGTTGCGGCTACCCGCAAAGTGCTGGGTCTTATAAAAGCTTCCTAGGAGTCTGCGCGGCAGAAATAAATCGGCTGCGCGTAATCCCCTTTCGGCCGCTTATTTCCGCTTATTTTCGTCATTTAGCCAGCTAAACTCCTCAAATAAGCGAAAAAATCGACTCGAAAATGAATCACGCTCGCTCTATTTTTTCTACCGCGCAGACTCCTAGCCCGGATTATCCATGAATAGTCCGGGCTAGCGAAACTACTGTCGCTCTAACGCTTCATAGTCCCCGCGTACCTGCAGTGTCACGGTAACTGCTTGCTTGTCTCTATTACGCCAGAACCAGCCGTGGTTTCCGGTAAATTTTGCTTTAAGGACGCCTTGTTCACCCGTGGTTCCTCGACCTTTCTCGTAGCTGATGTTTTGTCCATCGCCATCACCGTGCAGATCAAAGTTAACTCGGCCACCTGAAGCGCTCCACAAGAATTGCGCTTCCGCATCTTGTTGCATCACTAGTTTGTATTCAATCCCTTCGCCAGGTTCCAGAGTGAATGTCACTTCGTCGGTCCATGGCTGTTCTGTGTCTTGTGCGTGTGCAGTGTTGATGAACAGGCCCAGTAATGCGTTGATAATAGGGGTGGATGATTCTGTCGACGGCAGACTGGTTTGATGATCCAATTCAGCCTCTTCAGCAAGCTGTGATTTGATGTCGCCCATTTCCGTGAGGCCAAGAACGCCGCCGGCGCCGGTAGGGTCTATGCCATATTCGGCGGGTAGCACAACGGTTACCAGAATGGCTACAGCTGCAACGGCTGCCAGTGCCGTGGATTTTAGCAAGCGAGCAGTACTAGGCAGATCTGCAAGATCAGGTTTTTCGGAGTTGTACATGTGAGTATCCTTTAACTTATCGAGGTTGCGCTTATTGGGCGGGGTTTAAATACAACTCATTTTATTGGGTACATTTATGCTCAATCGGTTCAACCGTAAAAGTAGCCTGTTAATTGAAGACCAACCAAAATGAATCCAGCTGACATCATAGCAACGTTAGCGGTGTACGCTTGGCTCCAGAAACCACTTGTTCGACGCCAGAAGCCCATTGCGATCAATATGATGGACAAGGCGAGGAGTTGGCCGAGTTCAACGCCTGCGTTAAACGCAATGAGGTTTGGCAGTAGCCCTTCATCGGCAATCTCGTATTCGAGGATTTTGGTGGCAAGACCCAGACCGTGGATCAGGCCGAAGATCAGTGTGGCAACCCGGGTGTTGGGTTGGACATCGAACCAGCGTTGATACGCGCCCAGATTATCAAGTGCCTTGTAGACCACCGACAGACCAATCACAGCATCGATGAGGTAGGCGTTCACGCTCCAGCCAAAATAGACACCCAACAACATGGTGGTGGAGTGACCGACAGCAAACAGGGTGACGTAGAGCGCAACGTGCTTTAGTTTGTAGAGGAAGAACACCACACCAAACAGAAATAACAGGTGGTCGTACCCTGTAATCATGTGCTTGGCACCCAGATAGATAAAAGGGATGATCTGCACACCCCATATTTCCATGATGTAGCCCTTGTCGCCTTCGGTTACAGCATGGGCAAAAAGGGGCCCCGCGATAACAGTCAGTAGCAAACCTGCCAGCAACGCTATGGTCAGCGGAGTTCTTGTTGAGCGTGTAGAGCTGATCGGGGAGTTCATACTTAAACGTTGTGATGGGTAAGTGGAGCGCGTGAGACTAAAGCTGCTCGGACAAGTTGTGTGATGGATTGTGGATATGATGCTTCGCTTTGACTATTCATGAACAATCCAGTTCAATGCCCCCGATGCTGTACGCCCGGTACCACGGCACAATAGAAGTGCCAGCGCTGTCCGAGTTTTTTGTACGGCAGATCAATGGAATCTCCTTTTTCCAGCCGTTTGCTGAGCCATAGCGCGATGCTGAATGCCAGAATGCCTGCCAACATATTGCCCAGCGCCTGACCGGCAAGCACACCTTGTGCACCAAACAGTGTACTGCCGATGTAGACCAACGGAATACCAAAGCACAGATCTCGTCCGATATTGCTGATGGTGGCATATCCGGGATGTCGCAGGGCGGTAAATAATGGGTTAGCAGCTAACTGCAGGCCGAATAGCCAATAGGTGATGACGATGAATGTGCAGTAGAAACGCAGCAGTTCTGCGGCTTCATCTTTCAGATCGAACATGTTCACCAAGGCATCTTTTACAACGAATAAAAGGATGGCCACAGGGATAACGTAGAGCGTGACGAACAGGCCGCTGGATAGCAGGGTCTGGCGGACACGGGACCATTTTTGTGCCCCCATGTTCTGTGAGGCAACGGGTCCAACAGCACCTGACAAGCCATATAAACCTGCAAACGCCACCGGAGTTATCCGGCCGATAACGGCGGCTGCGGCGACCGCATCAGTGCCGAATTTAGCCATCTGTGTGGTCGCATAGGCTGCGCCAAAGGGGCCCGCCAGATTCGTGATGAGTGAGGGTACGGCAACGCTGAGTAACTGGCGCGAATCGGTCAGAAATTCTCGCCATTGCGGTTTGCAGATTAGCTGGTGACGATACGCGATGAAATACAGAGCCACAGCTGCCACGGTGCAGCGCGATAGGACAGAGGCAATGGCTGCACCGGTCAGGTCCATGGAAAAACCGAATATCAAAATGGGATCAAGAACAGCGTTTACCAGCCCGCCTATGATGGTGGCCCACATTGACATTTTCGCCTCACCAACTGCACGCAACAAGGATGTGGCTGCCATGGCGATACCGAGTATTGGTAAGGCTAAGCCGACGATGCGAAAGTATCCCACCGCCAAGTCAAGGGTGTGGCCTTTGGCACCCATCAGGCTAATTAGCTGCGGGGCGTAGATGACGGATAGTGCGGCTAGAGGCACAGTGAGAAAGGCGCCGAATACTAGGCCATGTGTAGCCAGACGTGTGGGCTCCCCATTACTTGCAGCCGCGTTGTCGAGCCTTGCCGCCCCAACAGCTTGCGCGACGATTGTACTGGTGGCTATTGCCAAACCAATGCAAATAGCGGCTCCAAAGAATAGAGCGGTGCCCGCAAAACCCACGGCGGCTGCCAGTTCTGGCTCGCCCAGAAGGGAAATAAAGAAAACATCAACAAGATCGACCGCGAAGATGGCAAACAGCCCAATGGCAGAGGTTACCGATAGTGTGCTGATATGACGGAATATAGAGCCGTCGGTGTAGCTGGTACCTTTTTTTGCCGCGTTAGTCTTTGTCATTGCGCTGGGGCGTAAGCGGGTGCCTTTAGTTAGTGTGTCTGAAAATTCACGGCTTCGTAATTGCCGGTGGCCTGACGTTTGAATTCCTTGGCAATACGCGGGTGGCGCAGAGGCGTGTGATCCTCATCCACCAGCAGGTTTTGCTCAGATACGTAGGCTTCGTACACAGACTCGTCATTTTCGGCGTACAGGTGGTAGAACGGCTGGTCTTTGTGTGGCCGCACGCTCTCCGGAATGGATTCGTACCACTCTTCAGAATTGTCAAAAATGGGGTCTACATCGAAGATCACACCGCGAAAGGGATACACGCGATGGCGGACAACCTGGCCGATGCTGAATTTGGCTGCTTTTATCATGTCGCTAAGTGTACCTGCATTCAACGCTGATGCTCCTATTGGCTGTGCATAGGCGGTAAACTGGACGAATGACAAAGGCTTCTGACAAGACTCTGAATTACGCGATTATTGGCACCGGTATGATGGGGCATGAGCATCTGCGCAATCTGGCATTAGTGCGTGACAGGGCAGGCATCTCACTGGATGTTGTGGCGTTGCTGGATCCTGACCAACCTATGCTTGATTCAGCTACGGAGCTGGCCACAGCGCTTGGTTTTGTTCAGGCTCAGCGTTATCAGCGCCTTGATGAATTACCCATGGACAGCATCGATGCGTTTGTTATCGTGTCCCCGAATTTCACTCATTACGACATCATTCGCGAGCTGTTGCCCACCCGAAAGGCTATTTTGTGCGAGAAGCCTGTTTGCACCAAAATCGAGCATTGTGACGATTTGCTGAAAAGCCTTGAGGGTTATTCGGCACCGTTCTGGGTGGCCATGGAGTACCGCTATATGCCGCCTACTGCGCGGTTTCTGGAAAGATTGCATCATGGAGACATCGGCACGCCTCGATTATTGGCCATTAGGGAACATCGATTTGCATTTCTCGAAAAAGTGGGCGACTGGAACCGGTTCACCGAGAACACCGGCGGTACCCTTGTCGAGAAATGTTGTCACCACTTTGATCTTATGCGGCTTATGACTCGCTCAGAACCTGTGCGTGTTTATGCCAGTGGCGCTATTGATGTCAATCACCTGGATGAGACCTACGCAGGTCGCACGCCCGATATCATTGATAATGCTCTGGTCATTGTTGATTTTGAAAATGGCATGCGAGCATCGTTGGAGTTGTGTATGTTCGCTGATGGTGCCGAACCGCAGGAGCAACTCACCGCTATTGGCGAACTGGGAAAGCTGGACGCCTATATTCCGGGGCCAGATCGTTTCTGGCCGGATGCCGTTGATCGGCATGGCAAGGTGGTGCTGAGTCTGCGCGACAAGAGTGTGCCAACAACCGATGTGTTGAAGGTTGACAAGAGTTTGGCTGCAGCAGGTGATCATCATGGTTCAACGTACTATCAACACATTCGTTTTGCCCAGGCAATAACTGAGGCAGGCCCGGTTGAAGTATCTATTAGCGATGGTGTAAAAGCGGTGCGTATGGGTGCGGCTGCGCAAGAGTCTATTGCCACTGGGCAAGCGGTTGAGCTGTCTTTCATCTAATGTTTTTCGTTTACCTTAAATTTTAGGAATTGAGTTCTATGTTAATACCCACGCAAGCCGTCGGTACCGATGGACAGATGCCTGTTATCGGGTTGGGTCTTTGGAAGATAGACAAAGCTGTGGTGGCCGATGTGGTGGTAGAGGCCATTCGTGCAGGCTATCGGCATCTGGATAGCGCGTGTGACTACGGTAATGAGAAAGAGGTGGGTGAAGGCATTCGTCGCGCTATTGATGAAGGTCTGTGCACCCGAGAGGATTTGTGGGTTACCTCCAAGTTGTGGAATACCTACCACCGTAAAGAGCATGTGGTGATGGCAATGGACCAGACGCTTCACGATCTGGGTCTGGACTATGTTGATCTGTACCTTGTGCATTTTCCGATAGCACTTGAATTCGTACCGTTCGAAACCCGTTACCCGCCCGAGTGGTTGTTTGATCCGAGTGAGGAGCTGCCCACTATGAAGTCTGCGGCTGTGCCATTGCACGAGACCTGGGCTGCTATGGAGACTCTGGTAGATTCAGGGCTGAGCCGATACATCGGTGTGTGCAACTACGGTGTGTCCTTGATGCGTGACATGCTGAATTACGCGCGTATCACACCGGCGGTATTGCAGATCGAATCGCACCCCTATCTGGCGCAGCAAAAACTGATGCGTTTTTGTCGTGAGCAGGACATTGCGGTAACTGCCTTCTCACCTTTGGCGGCGCTGTCATATCTGGAGCTGGATATGGCGGATGCGAGTGAATCGGTGTTGGAGCAGCCTGCGGTGCAGGCTATCGCCAAGCGGTTGGGTAAAACGCCTGCGCAGGTCGTTCTTCGTTGGGGAGTGCAGCGGGGCAATGCCATTATTCCTAAAACGTCCAAACCTGAACGGTTGTTAGAAAATGCATCGGTGTTTGATTTTGAATTGACCAGCGATGACATGGATCAGATAAATCAGTTGGATCGGCATCAGCGATTTAATGATCCGGGTGTCTTTACTGAACTAGCCTTCAATACGTTTTTCCCGATTTACGAGTGACCGTATTTGGCGTCATGTCTATATCGGCTACGCCTGCTCTAGAACAGTTTTACCTTGTTTCGCTTTGCCGGCTGCTCCTTGGTAGTCTCGGGCCTGTTCCTTCATGTTCATCAAACCGGAGTTTATCGCTATGAAAACCGCTTTTTTACGCTGTACAGTTGCTGCCTCTGTACTCGCTGTCTGTGCACAAGTGCAGGCTGACAGTACGGTTACTATTTTGCACACTAACGATTTCCACTCCAAGGTGGAACCGATCAGCAAATACGATAGCCCGTGTTCGGCTGAAGATAATGAGGCTGGTGAGTGTTTTGGTGGTTATGCGCGTCTGGTGACAGCAGTGGATGAGGCGCGCGCGCGCAACCCTAATGCGTTGCTTTTTGATGGTGGTGATCAGTTTCAAGGTTCTTTGTTTTACACCCACTACAAAGGCGCTGTGGCTGCCGAGATCATGAATAAGCTTGGGTACGACGGTATGACTGTCGGCAATCATGAGTTTGATGACGGCCCCCAAGTGCTTAGATCGTTTATTGATGCTGTGAATTTCCCCGTGGTCATGTCCAACGCTGATTTTTCCGACGAGCCTGCGCTGGCTAACAAGCTGTTGAAATCTACAGTGATAGAAAAGGCAGGCGAGAAGTTCGGCATTATCGGACTGACACCTGAAGATACGAATGAGCTGGCAAGTCCCGGACCGTCGGTGATTTTTTCCGATCCTGTGGCAGCTGTTCAAGCTGAAGTTGATGAACTGACGGCGCAGGGGATTAACCGGATTATTGTATTGTCCCATTCGGGCTATGAGCTGGATATGCGGGTTGCCGCTGAAACCACCGGCGTAGATGTGATTGTGGGTGGGCATACCAACACGCTGTTATCAAACACCGATGAAGATGCCAAGGGGCCCTATCCTACGATGGTGGGTAATACCGCTGTGGTTCAGGCGTATGCCTACGGCAAGTATGTGGGTGAGCTGAACGTGACGTTTGACGATGCCGGAGTTATCAGTAGTGCAACAGGTGACCCTGTTCAGATTAATGGTGATATTGCTGAAAATTCTGACATCACTGCTCGCGTGGCTGAGCTTGCAACACCGTTGGATGAAATCAGAAATGAAATTGTTGCTGAGACGGCAGCTGTCATTGAAGGGAATCGTGAGGTTTGCCGTGTACAGGAATGTGCCATGGGCAATCTTGTGGCAGAGGCGCTGCTAGATCGGGTGAAGGATCAAGGTGTGTCCATTGCCATCATGAATTCTGGCGGATTACGCGCCTCTATTGATGCTGGAGAGGTGACGATGGCTGAGGTGCTTACTGTATTGCCTTTCCAGAATACGCTGGCAACCTTTGAAGTCAGTGGTGCGGATATTGTGGCGGCGCTTGAAAACGGGGTGAGTCAGGTAGAAGAAATTAAGGGGCGTTTTCCCCAAGTGGCAGGATTGAAGTTCACCTGGGATGGATCGCAGCCTGCCAATGAAGGGCGCATCATTGATGTGCTGGTGATGAAGGGTGATGGCTGGACGCCGATTGATCCTGCTGCACGCTATGGTGTTGTATCCAACAACTATATTCGTGGTGGCGGTGATGGGTATAACGTCTTTGCTGACAACGCCAGCAAGGTGTATGACTTTGGGCCAAACGTAGAGAGTGTCGTGGCAGATTTTCTGGCAGCTAATGCCCCGTACGAGCCTGTACTTGATGGACGTATCAGCGCTAAGTAATTCTGTGTTACCGAGGCTGACGATGGCGTGGGCGCTATCGTCAGTTCTTGTGTTTTGGAATGGTGTGGGTTCAGTGAATGCTGCCTCACCAGTATTGCCTCGCGTGGTATCCATCAATTTGTGTACAGATCAGCTAGTGATGGCTTTGGCCGATCCCGAGCAGATCGTGGCGTTGAGTGGTTTGAGTCATGACAAGGCAGGCTCTTATTATCATCGAGAGGCGCGTGAATTTTTGCGTGTTGAGCCCATTGCAGAACAGCTGCTGCCGCTTGCGCCAGACTTGGTTCTCGCAGGGCCGTATACGTCTCGTTACACGCTGAATCTTCTGGATGAGCTTGGAATACGGGTGGAGGCTCTGCCTATCGCCAGCTCTATTGAACAGATGTTGAGTAATGTTGAGCGCATGGGTAAGCTGTTGGCTCAGGAAAGCAGAGCGTCGATGGTGGTAAGCACCATTCGCGAGAAGCTTGATGATATCGAGGCAAGAGTTGCGGCACTCGATGGGGGTGATAGCCCTAGAGTGGCAGTCTATGACACCAACGGTTATACAGTCGGGAACAATACAGTCCGAGGGCAGGCGATTATGCTGGCCGGATGGCAGAATGTAGCGACCGACAAGGGCATTGAGAACTATGGTGTGCTGGGTCTAGAGCAGCTCATCGAACTTGCCCCAGAGGCGTTGATCGAATCGCCGTACAGCGAAGGGACCTACTCGCGCGGTCAGATGTTGACTCAGCATCCTGCCATTCGTGCTGCGGGCCTGGACCCGCTAATTATTCGCGTGCCCAGCAATCAGACGATTTGTGCAGGACCTTGGACGGTTGATGTGGTGGAGCAACTGTTGGAAGCACGCGCATTACTGTAGTTATTTGTGCCTGATTGTTGAAAATTCCCGAGAAAAAGCCTTGGTTCTTGCTGTCCGGGTGGGTAGTGGGAGGATAATCGTTACATCAGTATTCCATTTTGATCGGTTGTGCGTAATGATGATGTGTACGTAGTTGCACGACGCAGTAGTTCGTAGTGTGGATCCCGCAACACGCTATATATCTTTGCCAAGGCGGGTAACAACACAGCTTGGATAAACCTATGAAACGATTATTGATTGTCGCCGCAGGTACCGTAGCGTTGATGTCTGGTGCAGCCTATGCTGGTGGCGCCGGTGGATGTGCCTATGGTGAGCATCTTGCCAACAAAGCTCAGTCGCCTGTCGTGGCAGCGGCCGCTGACGAAGTAGAAGCTGAGCGTTTAAAAGAGCTCAAAGCCATCGAAGAGCAAGCGTCTCTGGATGCCTTGCTTCAGACGCCTGTTGTACATAACTAACGGCGTATCGCGGAACTTCCCCTCGCTTGGCAACTGCTAAACGAGGGGTTTTTCCAGTACGAATATTATTCAGTTGGAACGTTAATAAATTGTGGATCCCAACGGGGCACTGGTTGCTCTTTGAATAATGTTAGCGATATAACATCTAGTTCCATCGGTACCGCTTCGGTTCTGTAAAATGTAACAGACCCGTACACAGGTGTTACGGCCAACGCAATCGTTGATATCTGCCGATAGTCGTTGGTGCCGCCCAGCTCATGCGAGCGACTTTCGAACAATGTGTTGTCGGATCCTGCTGCCATCGAGCCATCATCCAATGCAACGGATACTTCATCCGCGGTAGTAACCGAAAAGCTGGCTGTCAATCCATCGGAAGCCGACATTTCACCAACCGTTTGCAACTCTATAGCAACATCTCTTTGCGGGTTTGTCCAGATGCAGGGCAACGTGTTTTGGCAGTCTGCCTGATGCGTGGTTACAGTGCCCACTGGGATATTTCTAAACGTTGCGTTACGTAACATGCCTGCGTCCATAAACTCGATAGACCACTCAAACACGGTACGCCCAATGGCGGTTTCGTTGAAGTTCAGCGTGGCTTCTATAGGAGTTCCAGCTAATACATCTTGCACGAGACTGCTACTTGCTGCGTTGAGCTGATGGTCGGTATGCTTATAGCTCTTGCCAGTTGAGTCCAGTGCATCACCAACGTGCGATAACAGGATATCGGTATCGTGTAAAGGCTGCATTGATAACTGGATAGACAATCTTGAGCGAGTTGCTATGTTTGCGGCATTCGAGACTGTTAAAGAAATCTGAGCGTCAGCACTGACCCATTCGCAGGGCAGTTGTTGATTGCAATCCACACCGGCACCGGTTGATCCCGAGTCGGCCAAGGTGATCGGATCCTGTAGCTGTGGACCCGTGGTAGAGTTCGTATCCGCTACCGGAACCATGTTAGCTCCAAGTCCCAGAGTTTGCGAGGTGCCAGGAAGATTTCCAGATGCGTTTCCGACGACAGAACCTGATGCACTCTTGCTGGAACCTGTGCAGGCAGAAAGTGCCATGCATAGAGCAACACTGACACAGCATGCCTTAAATGACGGCGGCATTCACATTCTCCTTGTTCATCTTCAATAATTAGCCTTTCACTGTTTCTTCGGCCTTCATTTGGCTATTTGAAGCTTGCGCGACGGCGTTACGGTTAATTGAGTAGCACCTAACAAGGACTATGTAACATTCGAAGAAATATGCGGTACCTCACGTTTACAAGTTTTCAGCCGTTAACTGCTTCGTAAACTTGAAAACTTTGTGTCCCGTTATGGAACCACGTATCAAACAGCTTATTGACTTCACTACATCCGACCAGCAGCAGATCGCTGTGCAGCCGGGTGCGGAGTTGGTTTTCGATGGTGTTGACTTTGATGATGTTGCCGTCGACATAGTCGATATCGATGTGATCTTGACAAGCACCGACACCGGCGCTCAAATCGTCCTGTTAGGACTGGCGATATTTCTCTTCGATGATGAAGAGGTGCCGTTGCTATCCTTTGATGGTGAATCGATAAGCCCTAATTTGTTGCTGTCCAAAGTGGGTGAAATAGGCAACTTGACGATGCAGGAGTTCGTTGCTGTCTCCAGTTTGCTAAACGGTAGTCTTGAGGAAAAGGAGAAAGAAGAAGAGTCTGATGAGGAAGACGCCGAAATTACCGAAGTTCTGGAAGCCATATCTGAGGCGATACTGGCGATTCAAGAGGCGCAGGCAGCTTCAGCCACTGAAGTTAATGTCGCAAAAGATGAAGAAAAGTACGACAGTGACGGTGTGGATGAGGAAGGCGACACCTTTCTCGATGCTAGTGGTAAAGCCCCTCCGGTATCCTCTTCGACTCCGGCGGTGGCCGCAGCAGAGCCGGTAGCCGCAGCAGAAGTGCTGTTCGATCTGTTTCTACTTCAGCCAAGCAGAATCGAATTTACTGAGACAACGGACGGTGTTGCATCCCGACAAATATTAGGTGGTGGCGGTTCCGAAGAAGCCGGATTCAATCCAGAAAATGATGCCCAGTTTTCAACTGAGGTACTTAACTTTGGAACAGCAACTGATGACCTGGTGATTCATACCGATAATCCTGATCTGTTTGATGAAAACACAATGACTCGTGTCATTGAACTAACGCCAACTTTTCCGGCGGGTTATGACGTCACTGAAGTTCGATTTGCTGGTCTTCCCGATGGGTTTGACATTGAAGGTGGCACCAAGGTGGGTAGTGAGTGGGTCATTGAATCACCTGAGGTCAATGATCGAGGTTCTCTGCGTGTCAATCTGATTTACTCAGTGCCGTCTGATGAAAATTTTGTCGTTGATTTTAGCGTCACGTCAGAATTTCAGATTGGTACGCTCGATCAGGATGATTTACCGTTACCCACACCGCCAGAACTGGTCCTGGTATCCGAGGACAGTCGTGAGTTCGTGGTGCGCGAAGTGTTTAGTGCGAATGATCTGAATTTTGTAAACAGTGATGGTGCGGAGGTCTGGGTACTGGCAATAAGCCCCAATCCCAATCGCGTGTTCTCAGGATCTGGTAATGATCAGATCACAGGGTCAGTCGGTGTTGATTTTGTGCAAGGTGGTGCCGGTGATGACATTATTGACGGCGGTGCGGGCAACGACGTACTCAATGGCGAAGCTGGTAATGACACATTAATCCACAACAAGGGACTGGATCGATATATTGGTGGAAGTGGTGTCGATACGCTTGACTACACATCGGTTACTGATTCAGTGGAGGCGGATCTGTCGGTATTGGTGGATGGATTTGCAAATATTGCAGTTGACCCTGGTGGTCCAGAGAGTGAGGTCGATGAAGTTGTAGACGTTGAGAACGTGTCTACCGGACTGGGTGACGATATCCTGATTGGAGACAATAGCGACAATGCGTTGCTGGCAGGTGGTGGTAATGACCGGCTGGTTGGTGGTGGCGGTAACGACCTGCTGGACGGTGGCGATGATCGGGATATTGCTGACTACAGCACCAGTACTGGGCCCATCACAACTGATCTGACGCTCGACGTGGACAATGTGACAGTTGACGCATCAAATATCGATACGTTAACGAATATTGAACATGTCATCGGTAGTGCGTTTGACGACAACATATCGGGTAGTGATGACGATGATACTTTTGACGGCGGTGCTGGTAACGACGTTCTGGCCGGTGGCGAGGGTAGCGATACACTAGACGGCGGTGAGGGTGATCGTGATGTAGCAGATTTTAGCGGTGTAGCAGATGGTGTGCGCGTCAATCTGGGCGATGCAACTGATGCTGAAGGTTATGTAACCGCCATACACGGAAGTAATGCGGATCGAATAAAAAACATTGAAGACTTGATTGGGTCTTTAAATGATGACCAACTAATTGGTAATGAGCTGGATCAGATCATTATCGGTGGTGCGGGTGATGATGTTATCGATGGCGCGGATGGTATAGACACTCTGGACGGTGGGTTGGGACAAGATCAAGTTGCTGGTGGTGGAGGTGACGACATATTCGTTCATAGTGAGGGTAATGACATTCTGGATGGGGGTGACGATCTTGATACTCTGGATTTTAGTCTGACGGATAACATCACCCGAATTGATGCAATATTAAACGGTGAAAATCTCTCTGATATTAGCGTGACAGGTGGCGATGACATCACCGTTAGCAATATAGAAAGTATTATTGGTACCTCGGGTGATGACAGGCTTCAGGGTGATGCAAGCGACAATACTCTTGATGGTCGAGACGGTGACGATACGCTTATCGGTGCTGCGGGTGATGATAACCTTATTGGTGGTGAAGGGCTAGACAGCGCAGACTATTCGGTTGCCTCCGTTGGCGTTAACATTGATTTGTCAGCAGGAGAAGTTACCAATGATGGTTTTGGTGGAACAGATTCCATCGACGGCATCGAGAATCTCACTGGCAGTGATTTTAATGATGTACTAGCCGGTGATGAGCAAGACAACGTACTACAAGGCGGTACCGGCGATGACGTTCTGGTTGGAAGAGCAGGTGATGATTTACTGTCTGGCGGCGATGGCATGGATTCGGCCAGTTACGAATTTGCAGGATCATCTGTTTCAGTAGACTTGGCAGCCTCCGAACCCACGCTTGATGGAGAGGGTGGTCGGGATACGTTTGACAGTATCGAATCGGTTTTGGGCTCACGGTTCAACGATACGCTGTCAGGTGATGCCGGAGGCAACGTGCTTTCAGGTCTGGCAGGCGACGATATTATTGATGGTCGCGCCGGCGACGATACCTTGTTGGGTGGCTCGGGTAACGATACCCTTCTAGCGGGACAAGGCACAGATTCCCATGATGGTGGCTTGGGACGTGACGTGCTTGACTACTCAGGCTTTGAGGACGCTACTCAAATTCGTGTAACGCTTGCTGGCAGTGACTACGTGCAAGTTACGGTAGCAGGTGCAGATAACGATGAGGTCCGTAATGTAGAAACCATCATTGGTACATCTGGTGACGATGTTCTGGGTGGCGATGCCCAGGTCAATACCTTACGCGGTGAGGATGGAAATGATGTGATCAGTGGCGGTGCCGGATCGGATGAATTGTCTGGCGGGGAAGGCGTTGATCAACTGAGATTTGATGACCTTCAGGATGCTGGTGTAACGCTGAGCCTGATCACTAACACAGCGGCCTATTCCGTCGATGGAAGTGTTGACAGTTTTAGTGGATTTGAAAGCTACGCAACGACAGACCAAAACGATTCAATACTGACATCAGAAGACAACGATCTGGTGGAGAGTCTTGATGGTGATGATCATTTTTTTGGCAGTGCTGGAAATGATCAGTTGTTTGGTGGTGAGGGAGATGATGTTGTTGATTATTCTGAGTTGTCTGAGATTGATCACATCGAAGCCACGCTGGATGAAGGCAATACGATAACGATTTCAGTTGTTGGTGGCGACGACGATCAAGTTACGTCGGTAGAAAGTATCATAGGTTCTGCTGGTGATGATGTCATTACGGGCGACTCTCAAGACAACGTACTTGCAGGCTCTGCCGGTGATGATGTGCTTGATGGTGCTGCGGGTAACGACACGCTTATTGGAGATGACGGGCAAGATCGGTTTGTCAGTGGGTCTGGTGATGATATCTTTGAGGGTGGTGCCGGAATTGATGTCATTGACTTCAGCGCAGCCAGTGGCGGTATTTCTGTAGATCTTTCACAAAATATATCTGTGAATGATGGATTCGGTAATCAGGATGTCATCCGAACTGTTGAAAATATTATCGGAACATCCGATAGTGATGTGATATCCGGTGATGCACAAATAAATGTACTAACAGGCGCTGATGGCAACGATATCATTCGTGGTGGTGCCGGTTCAGATACCCTGGATGGCGGTGCTGGATTGCTGGATGAGGTGCATTTTGACGATTTGACGCAAAGCGGCATTGCGCTCGATATTGATCAGGGCACCGCGTTTTACCAGACAGATGGCAGTACAGATGATTTGGCAGGTTTTGAGTTGTTTTTTACCACCAACATGGATGATGTGATAACTGGCTCAAGTACTTCAGATACTGTGTTCGCCATGGCGGGAGACGATATGTTCAACGCTAGTCTTGGGGAAGATGCCCTGGATGGCGGAGGCGATAGCGACACCCTGGATTACTCGGGTTTGCTTGCAGCTACGTCCGTTAACGTCACACTTGACGGTGAGCGTACTGTTGTTGTGCAGGTTGGTGGTGTAGGAAACCAAAGTATCACCAACATTGAAAACATCACAGGTTCTGCAGGTGACGATTTTCTGGGTGGAGATAGTTTGTCGAATGCTTTGGCAGGTGGTGCTGGAGACGACAGTATTTTTGGCGGTGCGGGTAGTGACATACTGGAAGGTGGTGACGGTACTGATGAGCTACGCTTTGATGAATTAGGTGCTGTTGGTATCACACTGACCCTTGGCGAAGGGCTAGGAACTGCAAGCTATGCGGCTGATAACAGCTCGGATACATTTACTGGGTTCGAACGATATTTTACCACGTTGCAAGGCGACGTTGTCTTTACATCCAATGCGTCCGATGAGGTGTACTCGCTAGGAGGCGATGATCAGATTAATGCAAGTCTGGGTGCTGATACTATCGATGGTGGTCTGGGGTCGGACTCGATTAACTATTCTGCTCTTGTTGGTGTATCGGGGGTTCAAGTAGATCTTGATGGTGCAACAGCTGTTACCGTTTCAGTTGCAGGGTCTGATGACGATGTGATCAGCAATATAGAAAATGTATTAGGTACAGATGGTGATGATGGCATCACAGGTGATGGCCAAGAGAACCTGCTGGAAGGGCTGGGTGGCGCGGATACGCTCAGCGGCGAGGCCGGTGATGATGAACTGCTAGGAGGTCAGGGAGATGATTTTCTATTGGGCGGTGATGGAAATGATGTGCTCGATGGTCAGCAAGGGCGCGATACGGTCAGTTATACAGATGCCAGTGGCGGTGTTGCAGTTGATCTTGCAACGGGCACAGCCACTAATGATGGTTTTGGTGGTGCAGATGTATTACGCAATATCGAGAACGCTCTGGGCAGTACACATGCAGACATCCTGCGTGGAAGTAATAGCGGCAATACGCTATCAGGTGATGCGGGTGACGATATTATTTTCGGTGGTAAGGGTTCGGACACACTCAGTGGTGGTGATCATGTCATTGGTGATGTCTTGCGCTTTGACGATCTGGATGGCTCCGGTATTCAATTGGATCTGGGTTTGGGGCAGGCTATCTTTGGTGGCGATCTTTCAGTGGATACCTTCAGCGGGTTTGAGCGCTACATAGCGACTCAGCAGAGTGATGTTCTCACAGGTAGTGATCTTAGTGATACCGTGAGCACTTTGGGTGGTGATGATGCGCTGGCGGCCTCTGCGGGCTCAGATATTCTGGATGGTGGCGCGGGTACAGATACGCTGGATTATTCAGGGTTGAGCGGGGTGGGCGGTATTTCGACTACCTTGAACGGTGCTAGCAGCGTCACGGTCAGTGTTGCCGGTGGTGACGATGATACGGTTGCCAACATCGAGAACCTGATCGGTAGTACTGGTGATGATGTGTTGGGTGGAGATACGCAAGATAATCGTCTTGAAGGACGAGAAGGTTCAGACACGTTTGCAGCCAGTGCTGGAACAGATTCCCTGTTGGGTGGCGATGGTACCGACACAGTTGACTATAGTGGGTTTGCATCAGCCGGATCCATTACGGTGTCGCTCAATGATGAGAACATCGCTAGCGTTCTTGTTGTAGGTAGCGAGAACGATACGGTCTCTGGTATTGAGAACGTTATAGGAACCGCGGGTGCTGATGTCATCTCTGGAGACTCAAAAGACAACACATTGGATGGGCGTGCGGGTGATGACACACTCAGCGGTGGACTCGGTGTTGATACCTTGCTTGGTGGCGACGGTGCAGACTCCATCATTGCCAGTGAGGGTGCTGACGTTAGCGATGGTGGGGCCGGATTAGACACAGTGGATTTTTCCATACTTTCTTCGAGTCAATCCATTGATGTGACCTTGAATGGTTCGACTGACTCAACGGTGGTTATCACCAATGGTGACAATCAAACCTTACGCAATGTTGAAAATATCATCGGTACTGATCAGGATGATCGTATCATTGGCGATGCTCAACAAAACCTATTGCAGGCACTGGGTGGAGACGATGTACTGGGAGCCTCAAGTGGGGTTGATACTCTAGACGGAGGCCAGGGTGTTGATACAGCGGATTACTCGTCTCTTACGGGTGTACAAAGTATCAATGTAACGCTCAATGGCAGTAACTTGTCTACCGTTCAGGTAAGAGGTGGAACTGACAACCAGATTACGAATATAGAAAATGTCATAGGCACTGACGGTGATGATGTGTTGACCGGCGACACACAAGACAATCATCTTGAGGGGCGTTTGGGTGATGATGTTCTGGTGGGTGCTGCAGGCAACGATGTACTCGACGGTGGCAGTGGTGCCTTTGTCGATACTGTCAGCTATATCGACGCAAGTTCTGGTGTCACGGTTGATCTTTCTACAGGTGTTGCCCTTGAAGATGGTTTTGGCGGTGTCGATACGCTAATTGATATCGAGCAGCTTACTGGATCAAACCAGGCTGATGACATCACTGCCGCGACCAACACCCAGCGTATTGATGCAGAAGATGGAGATGATCGGATTACATTGAGTCTGGGTGATATCGATGTTGATGGGGGCAGTGGCACCGACACGGCAGACTACACAGCGCTTGGCGCAAGCAATGCCATCAACGTTGATCTGGATGGGCTCAACACTGTTACGCTATCGATAAGCGGATCAACTGACCAAAACCTTACCAGTATAGAGAATGTACTTGGCGGTCAGGGCGATGATGTACTCACCGGTGACAGCAATGACAATACACTGGACGGTGGATTGGGTAACGATACCGTGCAAGGTCTGGAAGGTGATGACACGCTCATCGGTGGCCTCGGTGTTGATACTGCCGATTACAGTGGCGCAGGTGGAAATGTTAATGTAGATCTGCAAGCCAACATAGCAAGTGACGATGGCGACGGTGGGCGCGACACCTTGTCGGGTATCGAAAATCTGTCAGGCTCTAACTTCGATGATGTGTTGAGAGGCGACGCTAGTGACAATACGTTGTTGGGTAATGGCGGTGCGGACACCTTACAAGGTGGCGCTGGCACTGATGTGCTGGATGGCGGAGCTGGACAGGATGTTGCGGATTATTCAGGAGCGGCTGGCAGCGTGTCAGTGGATCTGTCGAACAATACCGCAAGTCAGGATGGTGACGGGAACAGCGATACGCTATTTCGTATCGAAGATGTATTGGGCTCGGATCAGGACGATACGCTGCTGGGCAGTGATAGCAACAACATATTAAGCGGTGGTCAGGGCGACGACATCCTGCGCGGCGCTGGTGGCTTTGACACGCTTGATGGTGGGGCAGGATCAGGTGATACCGCTGACTATTCTGAAGCGGCCAATCAAGTAGTGGTCAGTCTGGCAATCAATAGTGCCACTAATGATGGTGATGGCAGTTTTGATGCCTTGTCAGGCATAGAAAATGTGGTGGGCTCTGCCAGCAACGATCTGCTAACGGGTAACGGCGGAGCCAATCAACTCGAAGGTGCTGCGGGCAACGATACGTTAATTGGTGGTGCCGGTAACGACATACTGGATGGAGGCGCTGGATCATCAGATACTGTTGACTATAGTACGGCGCTCAATTCAATTAATGTAGATCTGGCGGTAGGCTTGGCAAGTGCTGATGGCTCCTCAGGTGTAGACACCATCATCGATGTTGAGAACGTTATTGGTTCATCCAGTAACGATGTGATTGCAGGAAATATCGAGGCCAATAGCATTATCGGTGGTGACGGAGATGATCAGCTAAGTGCATCAGGTGGACGCGATTCGTTTGATGGCGGTGCGGGTTCGGATACACTGAATTACTCAAGCTTGACCGGTGTGAGTGGCGTAACAACCACATTGAATGGTGCTAGCACGGTAACCGTCACTGTGGGCGGTGGTGATGACGACACGATTGCCAACATCGAAAATCTGGTAGGTAGCGATGGTGATGATGTACTTGGTGGCGACACAAACACCAACCGCCTTGATGGACTGGCAGGTGAAGATAGATTCATCGCCAGTGGTGGTGCCGACTCTATCAGTGGCGGTGAGGGTTCCGATACGGTTGACTACAGCACGCTATCCACAGCTAATTCAATTGACGTCACACTGCAGGGTTCCACCCAGGCAACCGTCATTGTTTCAGGTAGTGACAACGACACGATAGTAGACATTGAGAATGTCGTTGGCACAACAGGTAACGATACGATAACGGGTGATGATCAAGACAATACGCTTGACGGACGAGCGGGAAGCGACACGCTCGATGGTGGTGGCGGTGATGATACCGTGCTGGGTGGTGATGGTGCTGACCTGATACTGGCGAGCGAGGGGGCTGATGCCACCGATGGTGGCGCTGATGTGGATACAGTGGATTTTTCCGGTCTTGCATCAGGGCAGTCAATTGATGTGAGTCTGTCAGGATCCACGGATGCAACGGTTGTAGTAACCGGTGGCACCGACCAGACCATTCGCAATGTAGAAAATCTGATCGGTACGCAAAGCTCAGATCAGATCACTGGTGATGATCAACAGAACAATCTGCAGGCTATGGGTGGGGACGATGTGCTAGGCGCATCGGCTGGCAGTGATACGCTGGATGGCGGGGGCGGAGTAGACACTGTGGATTACTCTGTGTTGGCGGGTGCTCAACGCATTAACGTGATCCTCTCTGGCGGTAACCTCTCTACGGTTCAGGTCAGTGGCGGTACCAATGATCAGATTGCCAATATCGAAAATGTCATAGGGACAGACGGTAACGATTTATTGGCAGGCGACACACAAAACAACCGACTTGAAGGTGGCGGTGGTAACGATACGCTTGTGGGTGCTGATGGTAATGACACTCTGGATGGTGGAGAAGGCACATCTGATACTGTTGATTACAGCGCTGCGCAAGATGCAATCAATGTCGATCTTGCGGCAGGTCTAGCAACAGCTGATGGTTATTCCGGTGTCGACACGATCATCGATGTTGAGAACGTCATCGGTTCGGTGGGCAATGATGTGATCGCTGGTAACGATCAGGTGAACAATCTTGATAGTGGTAGCGGCAATGACCAGCTTTTTGCTTCGGCTGGCAGTGACACCCTCGATGGTGGTTCCGGATCAGACACACTCGATTATTCAGGTTTAACTGGCGTCAGTGGTATCTCGGCCACCTTGAACGGTGCCAGCACGGTCACGGTCAGCGTGGCCGGTGGCGATGATGACACGATTTCCAATATCGAAAATCTGGTTGGTAGTGTTGGTGATGATGTGCTTGGTGGGGATACGAACATCAACCGCCTTGATGGACTGGCAGGTTCGGATCGATTCATTGCCAGTGCTGGAGCGGATGAAATCAGCGGCGGCTCAGGTTCGGACACGGTGGATTACAGCACGCTGTCGGCGGCGGGTTCAATTACAGTCACTCTTCAAGGATCGACACAGACAACCGTGATTGTTGACGGTAGTGAAAACGACACGATTTCACACGTTGAGAATGTGATAGGAACAGCTGGCGACGATACGTTAATTGGCGATGACCAGGACAATACACTCGATGGACGAGCCGGTGACGATACGCTTGATGGTGGAGAGGGTGTGGATACCCTGCTCGGTGGCAGCGGTTCAGATCTGATATTAGCCAGTGAGGGAGCTGATAGTATCGATGGTGGCAACGGTGAGGATACAGCTGATTTTTCCGGTCTTGCCACCGGACAATCGATTACTGTAAATCTTGCCGGTTCAACCGATACCACCGTGGCAATTACCGGTGGAGCGGATCAAACGATTCGCAACGTAGAGAATCTGATTGGTACAACAGGCTCGGATCAGATCGCGGGTGATGATCAGCAGAACACTGTGCAAGCGATGGGCGGTGATGATGTGCTGGGCGCATCCGCAGGTAGCGATATACTGGATGGCGGTGCAGGTGAGGACACGGTAGATTATTCAATACTGGCCGATGCGCAGCGCATCAATGTAACTCTCTCTGGCAGTAGTCTATCAACCGTGCAGGTTAGTGGCGGCACCAACGATCAGATCGCCTCCATTGAGAATGTCATTGGCACAGCAGGTAACGATGTCTTGACCGGTGATTTACAAGACAATCAGCTTGAAGGTCGCGCTGGTAATGACACGCTTGTAGGGGCTGAGGGCAATGACACACTGGATGGTGGAGCAGGTTCTGCAGACACTGTGGATTACAGTGCAGCGATTGATGCAATCAATGTTGATCTGGCTGCAGGAATAGCTACAGAAGATGGCTATGCGGGTGTCGATACTATAATTGATGTCGAGAACGTTATTGGTTCTATCAACGATGATGTGATCGTCGGCGATGCGCAGGCAAACGACATTGACAGCGGTGATGGCGATGATCAGCTGGGTGCATCAGAAGGAGGCGATACTCTAGATGGCGGTGCTGGATCAGATACGCTGGACTATTCAGGTCTAAGTGGTGTTAGCGGTGTGACAGCGACGTTGAACGGTGCCAGTACTGTCACTGTAAGTGTGGTTGGCGGCGATGACGACACAATTGCCAATATCGAGAATCTGGTGGGCAGCACGGGTGATGATTTTCTAACCGGTGATAGCAACAACAATACGCTGGATGGCGGATTGGGTAACGATACAGTTCAAGGTCTAGAGGGTGATGACACACTCATTGGTGGGTTGGGTGTTGATACCGCCAGTTACTCGCGGGCCAGTGGCAGCGTCACCGTCAGCTTGTTAGCCAATGAAGCGAGTAGTGATGGTGATGGCGGACGTGACACGCTGTCGGGTATCGAGAATCTGATTGGGTCAAATTTTGATGATGAGCTGACAGGTGATGATAGTGATAACACCTTGCTGGGTAATGCTGGAGCAGACACATTGCGCGGTGGTGCCGGGGTCGACGTGCTCGATGGGGGCACGGGACAGGACGTTGCTGATTACTCAGGGACTACCGGCAGTGTGTCGGTAGATCTATCAAACGATACGGCAAGCCAGGACGGCAATGGCGACAGCGATACACTGCTTAGCATAGAAAACGTGGTGGGCTCTGATCAGGACGATACCCTGTTTGGCGATGAGGCTAGCAACACGTTAACAGGCGGCCTGGGTGATGACCTATTGCGAGGTGCCGGTGGTTTTGACACGCTGGCAGGTGGCGCAGGTGCTGGTGATACAGCTGATTATTCTCAGGCGTCCAGTCAAGTGGTGGTCAACTTGACCACCAATAGTGCTACTAATGACGGTGATGGTAGTTTTGATGCGTTGTCTGGCATTGAGAATGTGGTGGGTTCTGCCAACAATGATCAGTTGACAGGTGACAGTGGTGAAAACCGGCTTGAAGGTGCGGCCGGTAGCGACACCCTGGTGGGTGCTGGTGGTAACGATATACTGGATGGTGGAGCAGGGCTGTCAGATTCTGTTGACTACAGCGCAGCGCCTGATGCCATCAACGTTGATTTGAGTAGTGGTATTGCATTATCGGATGGCTACTCCAGCGTCGATACGATTATTGATGTAGAAAACGTTATCGGGTCAGCGGGTGACGATGAGATCGCGGGTAATAGCCGTGAAAATACCATTGCTAGCGGCGGAGGTGATGATCTGCTAAGCGCATCAGCGGGTAGTGATACTCTCGATGGGGGTGCTGGTTCAGACACTTTGGATTATTCAGGTTTAACGGGCATCACAGCGGTATCAGCGACGTTAAACGGCGCGAATACAGTAACGGTCGATGTCACTGGTGGTGATGATGACACCATTACCAATATCGAAAATCTGATAGGTAGTGGTGGTGATGATGTGCTCGGCGGCGACACCAACGTAAACCAGCTGGATGGTTTAGCAGGTGAAGATCGATTCATTGCCAGTATCGGTGCTGATACGATCAGTGGTGGCGCGGGATCGGATACGGTCGACTACAGTACGCTGGCAGAGGCCGGTTCAATTGAGGTTACCTTGCAAAGTGCTACGCCTGCAACGGTGATAGTTGATGGCAGTGACAACGACACCTTAATTGACATTGAGAACATCATTGGTACAAGCGGTAACGATATGTTAACTGGTGATGATCAGGACAACACACTTGATGGTCGTGCAGGTAATGACACCCTGGATGGTGGCCTGGGTGTGGATACATTGCTCGGTGGTGACGGTTCTGATCTTGTATTGGCCAGTGAAGGTGCCGATAGCATTGATGGTGGAGCAGGTGTCGATACAGCAGATTACTCTGGCCTGTCTACGGGACAGTCAATTGATGTAACGCTTGCAGGATCTACCACAGCCACGGTAGGGGTTGCTGGCGGTGCTGATCAAACCATTAGCAATGTAGAGAATGTAATCGGTACGACTGGTTCAGATCAGATTACAGGTGATGATCAGCAGAACAATGTACAGGCCATGGCTGGTGACGATGTGCTGGGCGCCTCGGCCGGGACCGATATCCTGGATGGTGGTACCGGCGTGGATACAGTAGATTATTCAGTGCTTTCCGGTGTGCAACGTATTAACGTGACGCTATCGGGTAACAATCTATCAACCGTTCAGGTCACTGGTGGTACGAATGATCAGGTTGCATCCATCGAGAATGTTATTGGGACAGATGGTAACGACACGATAACAGGGGATGAACAAGGTAACCATCTTGAAGGCCGTGCAGGTAATGACACGCTCGTAGGGAAAGATGGAAACGACATTCTTGATGGTGGTGCCGGTACATCTGATACGGTTGATTACAGTGCTGCGCTTAATGGCATTGACGTTGATCTTGCTGCAGGTTTGGCCAATGCTGATGGGTACTCGGGTGTCGATACCATCATTGATGTCGAGAACGTTATCGGTTCTGATGTTGATGATCTGATTGCGGGTGATGCTGCGGCTAACAGCATTGACAGTGGTGATGGTAACGATCGTTTAAGCGCCTCAGAGGGGCTCGATACTATCGATGGTGGAAGCGGTTCGGATACGCTGGATTACTCGGGTCTCACCGGCGTGAACGGCGTGACTGCCGTATTGAATGGCGCTAGCACCATTACAGTTAATGTTGATGGTGGTGATGACGACACGATTTCCAATATTGAGAACCTGATAGGCAGCACTGGTGATGATGTGCTCACAGGTGATAATAATGACAATACGCTCGACGGCGAATCAGGCAACGATCTTCTGCAAGGTCTGGCGGGTGACGACACGCTCATTGGTGGGCTGGGAATTGATACAGCCAACTATTCAAGATCGGGAGGCGGTGTCAACGTCAGTTTGCAAGACGGCGAGGCAAGCGACGATGGTGAAGGTGGAAGCGACACGCTATCGGGCATAGAAAATCTATCGGGCTCGAACTTTGACGACGTGTTGAGTGGTGATGCCAGTGATAACAGTTTACTGGGTAATGCGGGCGCGGACACCCTGCAAGGTGGCGCAGGCACGGATGTGCTGGATGGTGGGACGGGACTGGATACGGCCGATTATTCGGTTGTAAACGGCAATGTTTCGGTAGATCTGTCGAACGAGACAGCAAGCCAGGATGGTGATGGCGACAGCGATACCTTGCTTGGTATCGAAAATGTCACTGGCTCGGATCAAGACGATACGCTGCTGGGTAGCGCTGATGACAACCGCCTGAGTGGCGGGGTAGGTGACGACTTTCTGCGCGGCGCTGGCGGCATTGATGTGTTGGAAGGTGGTGCAGGCACAGGTGATACAGCTGACTACTCGCAGGCTGCTAATCAAGTGGTGGTCAACCTCACAACTAACAATGCCACTAATGACGGTGATGGCAGTTTTGATACGTTGTCTGGTATTGAAAATATTGTGGGTTCAGTCAACAACGATCAACTCACGGGTGATGCAGGTATTAACCGGCTTGAAGGAGCTGAGGGTAACGACACGCTGATTGGTGCCGGTGGAAATGACATTCTGGATGGTGGTGCTGGCTTATCAGATACCGTTGATTACAGTGCAGCGCCAGATGCGGTTAACGTTGATCTGGCTGCAGGCGTGGCTACCGCCGATGGTTACCTGTCAGCTGACACAATCATCAATGTAGAGAACATCGTTGGTTCATCCGAGGATGACACGCTAGCTGGAAACAACTTGTCCAACACACTTGAAGGCGGAGTGGGTAATGATGAACTTATTGGGCGTGAAGGTGTTGATGTACTCGATGGAGATGCAGGTGTCGATACGGCCAGCTATGCAGACGCCAATGCTGGAGTCACATCGAGTCTTGCCGCAAACTTCACAGTTGATGACGGGGATGGTGCATCTGACACCCTGCGTGAGATTGAGAATCTCACAGGTTCTGCCTTTGATGATGATCTGAGCGGGGGGCTGCAAGACAATCGTATTGATGCAGGTGCAGGTGATGATGTGCTTCGTGGTGCGGCAGGCCAGGACGTCCTGATAGGAGGGTTAGGCGTTAACACAGTGGACTACAGTGCTGCGAGTAGTGGCATTAATGTCAATTTGACTGCAGAGCAGGCGAGTGATGATGGTGATGGAAGTAGCGATACGCTCACCCAGATTCAAAATGTTACCGGTACTGTATTTGACGATACGATCGTGGGTGATGCGGCTGAAAATATTCTAATCGGCGGTAATCGAAACGATGTGCTCGATGGGCGTGGGGGCGACGACATACTCGATGGTGGGGCTGGACAAGATACAATCGATTACCGACAGGCATCCAATGCCATCGTTGTTGATCTGTCCGCCAATGAAACCAGTGATGATGGTGAAGGCACATCGGATACCCTGATTCAGATTGAAAATGTTACAGGATCTGCAGGTGCCGACAGTATTATTGGTGATAGTGGAGTTAATGTACTTTCTGGCGATGCGGGTGATGATGTTCTAGTGGGTGCCGCTGGTAACGACACGCTTGATGGCGGTATCGGCGTGGACACGGTTGACTACTCAGCGGCAACCTCAGGTGTTCGAGCCAGCATCGACGAGAGCGCCGCAACCAATGATGGTGACGGCGGTACTGATTCCCTGATTGATATCGAGAATCTGACTGGTTCAGCCTTTAATGATGTGCTCGAGGGTGGATCTGGATCTAATACACTGGTTGGAGGAGCTGGCGATGATGAGTTTTCAGGGTTTTCAGGCAACGATCTGATTCAAGGTGGTACTGGAAGCAACACGGTCACGTATCGTGAAGCCGCGGACGGTGTCACAGTTGATCTGGCGGCTGAAATTGCAACAGATGATGGCTTTGGTTTTGTTGATACTCTTGAGAGCATCAATAATGTTACTGGTTCCGATTTTGATGACTCAATCAGTGGTGATATAACCGCTAATGAATTGATCGGTGAAGACGGTGATGACGTGCTTTTTGCATCAGCAGGCACTGATACGCTGGATGGCTCTGACGGCACGGACACAGTAGACTACTCTGCGCTTGTGGGTGTTAGTGGTGTCACAGTTGCATTGAACGGGCCTGTTGAAGTTACTGCTGCAGTGCAGGGTGGTGATAATGATACCTTGAAAAATGTAGAGAATCTGGTCGGCAGTGTCGGGGATGACGACCTTGCTGGTGATAGTGGTATTAACGCTGTTAGCGGTGGGGTGGGTGATGATATCATTCGCGGAGGCAGTGGTAGTGACACATTGGACGGCGGCGCTCACGTGCTGGGCGATGAGTTGCGCTTTGATGAATTGAGTGGCAGCGGCATTGAATTGAATCTGGTTGCAGGTACTGCCACCTATACAGCAGATGGCAGTACGGATCTGTTCACAGGGTTTGAATTGTTCACTCTCACCGAGCAAGATGATTCTGTCATAGGCTCCATTAACGCTGACACAATTAATGCGCTGGACGGTGATGATGAGTTATCGGCGAGTCAGGGTGCCGATGTGCTGGATGGCGGACTGGGATCAGACACACTTGACTACTCTGGCTTGGCAGGTGCTGGCTCTATCAACGTGGCATTGACTGGCGCTGTGGCTTCAACGGTTCAGGTGATCGGTGGGGCAGATGACGACACGATATCGTCGATTGAAAATATCATTGCTACATCAGGTGATGATTTGCTGGTGGGTGATGCCCAGAATAATATCTTCAGTGCGCTGGCTGGTAACGATACTCTGGATGGTGGCGCAGGGCGAGACGTGTTATCGGGTGGAGAAGGTAACGATACCTTTATCGCCAGTGATGGTGAGAACACCTATGACGGTGGTGGCGATACGGACACAGTTGATTATTCATCGCTGGCAGGTGTTAATTCTATCGATGCAACGCTCTCAGGTGCATCTACCACAACGATAACTGTGAGTGGTGGGTCAAATGATTTCGCCATTGGTATTGAAAATATCATCGGCAGTGCTGGTAACGATACTCTGACAGGCGATGGCTTTGCTAATCAACTCGAGGGAAGTGATGGTAATGACTGGCTTGAAGGGCGTGGTGGGGCTGACACGCTGATTGGTGGTGCAGGCATCGACACTATTGATTACTCAGGCTTTGGAGTCGGAGAAGGTATTTCAGTGGAGCTCAATACCGGCACTGTCTCGTTTGTCACTGTTAATGGTGATGGTACAGATACGGTTAGTGAAGTTGAAAATGTAAGGGGTTCTGGCGGCGACGACACTATTGTAGGGGACATTGCCAACAACGTATTGGAAGGTGGTGCCGGGGCTGACGTATTGGTAGGAGGTGCAGGAGCGGATGCTCTTGACGGTGGCGCAGGTCTGGACACTGTGGATTATTCCCAGGAAACCGGCATTAACTTTATCTCTGTGCAGCTAAATGGGGATAGTTTAGTAACTGCAACGCTGGATGGTGCAGATGACGATACTCTGGAAGCTATCGAGAATGTTATCGGTACAGAGGGTAACGACGACATTAGGGGCGGTGGCAACGCTAATATCATTGAGGGGCGCGGTGGTGATGACCATATACGCGGTGGTTTGTCTAACGATACGCTTGATGGTGGCACCGGTATCAACACGCTGAGCTTTTCTGACAGCAGTTTGGGTATTACCACGAATATGGCCAACGTTACTGGTGGGTTCTTCAGCATTACGCACAATGGTGGAGAAATTGATAGCGCAGCCAATTTCTCAAACATTGAAGGTTCTGGTGGTAATGATGTCATCACAGGTGACGCAAGTGATAACACCCTGGAAGGCGCTACCGGACAAGATATTCTTAGTGGTGCAGAAGGAAACGATCGGCTTCTGGGTGGTGGAAATGACGATACCCTGGACGGTGGCGATGGCGACGATGCGCTCTTCGGGAACAATGGTGATGATACGCTGATCGGTGGTGAGGGCGATGATGAAATCTCAGGTGGTCGCGGCGAAGACATCATCCATGCAGGTAATGGTGCTGACACGATAAACGGGGGTAATGATGTTGATTTACTCGACTACAGCGTGCATGCCGGGGCCACTGCTATCAATGTCACACTGACTGCAGGCGCTGCAGCTGATGTCACGGTTAGTGGGTCAGGAGTGGGTAACGATACCGTCGCCAACGTCGAACAGATAATAGCCACTGATGGCGATGACACTGTCACTGGCGATACTAACGACAATACAATCTGGGGTGGCGCAGGTAACGATACGCTGTCTGGTGGTTTGGGAACGAATGTTGTGTATGGCGAAGCAGGTGCTGATACGTTTCTGGGCACTGGTGGGCAGAATACGTATTTCGGAGGTGCTGATATTGATACGGCTGACTACTCCAGTACTGTTGGCGTTGCATCGCTGTCAGTGACACTACTTGGAGATTCCCTGACTACAGCTATTCTTGACGGTCTCACAGCTGATCTTCTATCGGGAGTGGAAAATATTACTGCCACTGCAGGAAATGACACACTGGTGGGCGATGATCGTGACAATATACTTGAAGGTCTGGCAGGAGACGATGAGCTTTCGGGAGGGGCTGGCGTCGATATCCTGGACGGAGGAGATGGCACCGATACAGTCAAATATGATAATGCAACTGCAGGTGTTGTGGCGGATTTAGATGCCAACACTGCTACCGATGATGGTGATAGTGGTACAGATACTTATATCAGTATCGAAAACATTGTTGGATCGGATTTTGATGACGTCATAACGGGTAACACTTCAGTCAACGTATTGCGTGGTGAGCTGGGAGACGATGTCTTCACAGCTTCTGCAAGTATAGATGACATTGATGGGGGGGATGGCAGTGATACCATCGATTACTCTACCCTGGCAGGTGTTACCGCAGTGTCTTTAACGTTAAGAGGTACTACCTATTCGACAGCTTCTTTGACGGGTGGTGATAATGATCAGCTTCGCAACATAGAGAACATTATCGGCAGTAGCGGTGACGATACACTTTTGGGCAATACACTGTCTAATCATTTGCAAGGTCTGGCAGGTGACGACATACTCGGTGGCAATCTGGGTGACGATATTCTGGATGGGGGCACAGGCGAAAACACAGCCACGTTTGCGACCATAAACCAAGAGGTGGTTGCTGACATGAGCTCTGCGATAGATGGCGCTTTTACAGCAGCTGTAGGATCATCGGGCGAAATTGATCAACTGATTAATTTCACTAACCTGATTGGGGGTTCCAGGAACGATATCTTGACGGGGGATGCTTCTGATAATGAGATATCAGGAAGTGGTGGCAACGACCAGCTGTTTGGCAATGAAGGTGTAGATATTCTCAATGGTGATGCTGGTGTTGACACGATTGATGGCGGTACCGGTGATGATCTACTGTTCGGAGGCGCAAACAACGACATTTTTATTGCAAGCGAGGACTCAGACACCATAGATGGTGGAAGTGGTAACAACGACAGGGTTGACTATAGTGGTTTGTCCGGCATTGACAGTGTAGATGTGAACCTGAATGGTAGTACGGTGAGCACCATTGCCGTCAATGGAGGGGACGACGATACTGTCGTCAACATAGAGAGTATTACTGGAACCGATGGCAACGACACCTTCCAGGGGGATAGCGCAACAAACGTTTTCTTTGGTCTATCAGGTAACGATATATTTTTCGGTTCTGGAGGTAATGATTCGTTTTATGGCCAAATAAACAATAGTCTTGGAGCAACGGGAAATAATACGGCAGATTATTCCGCCTTGACGGATGCCTTGAGCAGTATCATGAATGACAATGCAGGCGGCCGTTATACTTTGGAGAAAATCGGGTCCACTGATACACTAGAAGGCATCACTACGTTAATCACCGGTTCTGGTGCCGACGAGATAGAAACGGGTGTTGATACTCTCCTGTTACAAACTAATGCAGGCGATGACATCGTTCTTATTTCATTCTCTGGTGTGGTTGTAGAAACAGGTGCTGGTGAAGATCAGCTAGAAGTCGATGCTGATAGTGTAACCATTGATACTGGCGATGATAATGACTTTATTGAACTAAACGCTTCAGACGCTGATATTGTGCTAGGTGCAGGCGCAGACATCATTACAACCACCGATGAGTATTCTTTCACGGCTGATGGCGGTGAAGGTAATGACATGTTCAATGTGCATGGTGGTGGATTAATCATTGATGGCGGTGATCAGATTGATACTGTCAATTATGATTCTGCCGATAGCGGTGTGGCTGTAGTACTTGCCGATAGTGGTGATGGTACTGCGAACGTGTCTGGTCTAGCCACCGATACGCTTCGTAATGTTGAAAATATTGAAGGTACGAACTTTGACGATAGCTTCGAAGGCAACAGTGTTGCAAATGAGTTACTGGGTGGTGCAGGGGATGATACGTTCATAGCCACTGAAGGCGCTGATGTAATATCCGGCGGCACGGGTGACGACTCAATTGACTATAGTGGCTTTGGGGCTGGCAATTTCATTAACGCCTCACTCAACGGCGCTAATATCATTGCCGTCACTGTTAACGGGCAAGACGACCAGACAATCGATGACATCGAAAATATCACAGGCTCGGCAGGTGATGACACCTTGGCAGGTGATGACGAGCGCAACCTGATTGATGGCGACGCTGGTGATGATTACATTACTGCCAGTGCTGGAAATGACGTACTTAGTGGCGGAGCGGGTACAGCTGATGTTCTGGATTATGGCGCATTCACTACCACGTTGAACATCGATTTCATTGCTGGTACCAGTGTGGATGGCAATGGTTTCTTTGATACCTTCAGTGGGTTTGAGCAGTATGTACTGACTGCTCAGGATGACACTATTCGTACCTCATCAGGAATTGATGTTTTATCCAGTGCTGATGGAGATGATTACTTTTTTGCCAGTACCAGTGCTGATATTCTGGATGGTGGCGTGGGTGAGGATACGATTGATTATTCTTTGTATACCGTTTCCAGCATTAGTGTTGCAATAAATGGTAGTAACGCGGTAGTCGTCACTATAGATGGTGGTGACAACGACACTATTTCAGGTTTTGAAAATGTGGTTGGTACGGTTGGCGACGACACTATCACGGGCGATGCACTGAATAACAACTTGGATGGCTTTATAGGTAACGATGTGCTTGATGGCGGTGCTGGCCAAGATGTGGTTATTGGTGGTAGTGGGAACGATACCATTATTGCCAGCGTAGGCAGTGATATCATTGATGGTGGCACAGGTGACGATTTACTCGACTACTCATCTTTGGTGACATCAACGGGTGTGACTCTGGATCTGGACGGCGCTAATGTTGTTAATGCCGTTATCACTGATGCTGATGACGACTCAGTAGTCAATATCGAAAACGTTATTGGTTCCGCTGCTGATGATCTGATAACGGGTGATAGCAGTGCTAACAATTTAGTAGGTGGTTCAGGTAATGATTCACTCACAGGTGATGACGGTAACGATGTGCTCAGCGGTAATGCGGGCGATGACATTCTGGATGGTGGCGCTGGGGAAGACACACTGACAGGTGGCACAGGCATTGATGACTTGTCAGGTGGCGATGGCAACGATGTGCTCGAGGGCGGCGCTGACAATGATAATTTGTCGGGTGGAGATGATGATGACCAACTAACCGGTGGTGCGGGTCTGGATAATCTGCAAGGCGATGCAGGAGATGACAACCTGGATGGTGGTGCCGACGACGACATACTGACTGGAGGCCTGGGTAATGACGTCCTTGTGGGCGGTACCGGTGACGATACGGTTCGTGGTGATGAGGGTAATGATCAGTTTAGCTCTGGAGATGGTGCTGATCTATTTGATGGTGGAGCAGGTTCGGATACTCTTGACTATAGCGCTCAGATAAGTGCAAATTCGGTCAGTGTCACACTCAATGGCACCAATGCTGTTATCGCCACGGTATCCGGCGATGGAGTCGACACGCTACAGTCCATTGAAAATATAACCGGCACATCAGGTGCAGACACACTCATCGGTGATGGCAGCGATAATACGTTTATCGGCGGTGCAGGCGGCGATACACTAACAGGCAACGCCGGTATTGATACATTGCTTGGTGGTGACGGTAGCGATACGCTGGATGGTGGTGACAATGCAGACTCACTCGAAGGCGGTGCTGGAGACGACACACTGATAGCCAGCGACGGCTCTGACACTATTGACGGTGGTACGGGTACGGATGTTCTGGATTATTCAGGATTAACGGGTATAGCCGTAAACTTGAGTTTGAATGGTGGTAGCGCTGCAATAGCCTCTGTTACGGGTGGCAGTGATGACACAGTGTCTAATGTTGAGAGCATCATTGGCTCAGATGGAGATGACATTGTATCGGGTGACAGTGAGGACAACACCTTGATCGGCGGACTAGGTAACGATACCTTATCCGGTGGCGCTGGCCAAGATATGCTGCAGGGCGATGCAGGTGATGATGTACTTGAAGGTGGTGCTGATAACGATACAGTTGAAGGTGGTGACGGCGACGATATCATCATTGCGGGCAACGGTGCCAATGTCTTTGATGGGGGTGATGACACAGATACCCTTGATTACAGCACAGGAACTTCTGCGAACGCTGTCAACGTCACTCTCAATGGTGCGGCCAACGCGACAGTCTCCGTATCGGGTACTGGTGATGATACGGTCCGGAATATCGAAAATCTGACAGGCACAAGTGGCGATGATGTCCTGATAGGTGATTCGGCTGCAAACACATTAGTAGGTGGTGCTGGCAATGATCAACTATCGGGTAGTGGTGGTATCGATGTTCTTCAGGGAGATGCCGGGAATGACACTCTTGAGGGTGGTAGTGGTGCGGATCTGCTCGTAGGTGGTGATGGTGCGGATACACTTGACGGCGGCGCTGATAGTGATGTGCTAAATGCAGGCAATGATAACGATCTACTGATTGCAAGTGCAGGTGCGGATACACTGGATGGTGGCGCGGGTATCGACACCGTAGACTATTCGGGGTTGACAGGTGTCTCGGGTCTTACTGTGAGCTTGAACGGCGCCAGTGTAGAAAACGCGGTGGTTACCGGTGGTGATACAGACACATTGGTAAACATCGAGAATGTTATCGGTACAGTGGGTACCGATGTTATTACCGGTGATTCCCTGAGTAACGAACTATCGGGAGATGCCGGTCAAGATACGCTGGATGGCGCCGGTGGAAACGATACGCTTGACGGTGGTGCCGGAAATGACGTTCTCACTGGCGGTGCTGGTAACGATACTGTTTCCGGTGGTGCTGGTGATGATCAATTGCTGGTTGGCGAAGGCGCAGACATCTTTGATGGTGGTGCCGATACAGACACACTGGATTACAGTCTTCATGCCACAGCAACAGCGCTCAGTGTCACTCTTAATGGCACAATAGAGGCGACAGTATCATTGACTGGTGCAAGCAACGACAGAGTAAGAAACGTTGAGAATGTAGTAGGTACATCTGGTGCTGATGTTATTGATGGTGACGCCAGTAACAACCGCTTGTCTGGCGGTGCAGGTAATGATCAGATCAGTGGTGGCTCGGGAAGTGATACATTATTTGGCGAAGACGGCAACGATACTATAGACGGTGGTAATGGCGCTGATTCCATATCAGCAGGTACTGGAGACGATACGGTAATAGCCAGCGCAGGCAGTGACAACCTAGATGGTGGCAACGGCCAGGACGTTCTGGACTACTCAGGTTTGTCAGGGGTATCGGGCATCAGCTTGACGTTGAACGGGTCAAGTATTGCGAACGCCGTTGTAGTGGGTGGTGATAACGATACGGTCATTAATTTTGAAGATCTGATCGGCTCTACCGGCAACGACACACTAGCCGGCGATAGCGGCTCAAATTCCATAGCCGGTGACCAAGGCGATGACACTCTGTCTGGTGCAGGCGGTAATGATGATCTGAGCGGTGGTGCAGGTAATGACATACTAACCGGCGGTGCAGGTGATGACACGGTATCAGGCGATGCTGGCAACGATACTCTGATCGCAGGACTTGGCTCAGATACCTATAACGGCGGCGCAGACAGGGATACGCTGGACTACAGCTCACACAGTACTGCTACGGCAATTAGTGTGATCTTAGCCGGTGCAGCTGCTGCAAACGTCGCAGTGGCTAGTGTAAGCGCTGGCGCTGGTCCGGATTCGGTGAGTAATGTGGAAAACATTGTCGGCACAAGTGGTGACGATAGTATTACTGGAGATTCAAACGACAACGAACTCACAGGCAATGCAGGTGAGGATACGCTGGAAGGTGGTGCGGGTAACGATACCCTGATTGGCGGCAGTGGCAATGATGTTCTCACCGGTGGGGAAGGCGTTAATACGGTCTCGGGTGGTTCTGGCAATGATGATCTGATTGCAGGGGAAGGCACAGACACGTTTGATGGTGGGGCCGATACCGACACCGTGGACTACAGTTCGCATGCTACGGCAACGGCGCTGAGTGTCACCTTGAACGGCAGCACTCTTGCTAATGTAGTGCTCACTGATGCCAGCAACGACAGCGTCAGGAATGTTGAGAATGTTGTGGGCACTGACGGAGCGGATACTATCAACGGGGATGCCAATGCCAATGTCATCACTGGTGGTGCTGGCAATGATAGGCTCAGTGGTGGAGAGGGTAGCGATACGATTGATGGAGGTGCGGATACCGACACGCTCGATTACAGCTCACATGCTACCGCCACAACGGTCAATTTAACGCTGAATGGTGCAAGCGTTGCCACAGCGCTGGTGGGTAATTCTGACCAGGATTTTATCAGTAACATTGAGAACGTTGTGGGCAGCGGTGGTACCGATGTTATCAACGGTGATACCAACAACAACCTGTTACAAGGTGAAAGTGGTAACGATCAGCTCAGTGGCTTTGCTGGCGACGATAACATTTCAGGTGGTTTCGGCAACGATACCCTAGATGGCGGTGCTGATAACGATACCATCACTGGTGGTGATGGCGTCGATGATATTATTGGCGGGTCAGGTACGGATATCCTCTTTGGCAATGATGGCGATGATACCCTGGATGGTGGAATCGGCAACGATACGATTGATGGTGGATTCGACAACGATACCCTGACTGGAGGAGACGGTGACGATAGCCTTATTGGTGGGGCAGGTGATGACTCACTGGATGGCGGTGCAGGAGTTGACAGTATTGCAGGCGATGCCGGTGATGATTTCATCATTGCAGGTGCTGGTATAGACACCATTGATGGCGGCTCTGGTGTCGACACGCTGGACTACAGCTCTCATGGTAGCGCTAATTCTGTGAGTGTGACGCTCAATGGCAGCACAGCCTCGCTTGTATCAGTCGTAGGTTCCGATGACGATACCGTGAGAAATATTGAAAATGTTACTGGTACAGACGGTGATGATTCGTTGACAGGCGACAGTGCCAACAACGTATTAAACGGTGGCTTGGGCAATGATCAGCTTACCGGTGGCGCGGGCAGTGATACGCTTTCAGGAAATGCAGGCAACGATACGTTCGATGGTGGATCTGGCAGCGATGTTCTACTAGGTGGTAGCGGTACTGACGCGCTCGATCTGTCAGCTTCTGGCGACGCTGTAACGGGTGGTTTGGTGCGCGGTACGTCAGGTGAGGTTGAGCAGGGAGCCGATACAGACACATTAAATAGTATTGAAGGATTCGTGCTTACGGCTCAAGATGATCTTATGAGTTTTGACATCGATGCGTTATCTGCCGTGACTGTTGACGGCTCTGGCGGAAGCGATACAGTGGCTATTGTTGATGCCTTATCAGGCGATGATCTTAGTGACAATGGCGGCATAGATGGGGTTGATCTTGCTGCAATATTCAGCGATATACAAACTATCGATTTCACCAATACCGATTTGACGGGAGCGGATACATTCGATATTGGCAATAACGATATTTCCAGTATTGCCGGTAGCGGTGACTCGCTGACCATTGAGGTGGATACTGCAAAAATTGCCTTGGCTGATGTGTTGGTGCTGGAGCAGTCCGGATCTCTGATTAACAGTGACACCATAACCGGTAACGTACGTAATGTTGAATGGGATAATGGGGTGCAGTTAATCTTGAACGGTTAGCGCAAAAATGTAGTAATTGCAAAAACTTGCTTTATCTCACAGGGTGGACTGGATTATTCATGATTAGTCAAGGGGCTAGCATGTAACTCAGCGAGAAGTTGGTATGAAGTCTGCGATGTCAGTGTCATCGATATCTGTGGATTTGTCCGCTTTTCATGCTTAAGCTAGTTGCTGAAGAATCAACTGTTGCAGACCCGCTGCGGGTCTGCGTCGAAATGATGCTCGAGTATCAGCATTGTCGTACTGATTTGGCAGGCATTGCTGCAGAGTTGCCTGGTGCGGATGCATGTTGGTCTATTCCCATCCTGCCAGCGGTGGCTAAGCATCTTGACTGCCAACTAGACATTGTCAAAGCCAGCGCCGAGCAATTGCAATGCAGTAGTACGCCTGTCATTCTGCCGCTTCGCAATGGCTTGTTTGCTGTGGTGTTACCTGGCGAGGATAACCAGGCTGATTTTGTTCTGCCCGGTGCAGCGCCTGAGCCATTACGCCCCACACATCTTGAAAGGTGGTGTACCGGACGTGTCATAACCCTTACACCGAAGCAATCAGTTACAGCAGCTGACACTGATCACATGGTCAAGGATCGGCCGATTGATTGGTTCTGGCAGCCGATTCTTAAATATACACCGAATTTCTTTGAGGTGATTCTGTGTACGGTATTCATCAACATGCTGGTGATTGCGTTACCTCTATTCACACTGAATGTGTATGACTCGGTAGTGCCGAATTTGGCCATGTCTACACTGACCGTGTTAGCGATTGGTGTGGGTATAGCCATCTTGTTTGATGTGCTGCTCAAGAGTGCGCGTACCTCTACGCTTGAGCGAATTGCAGCTAAAACGGGTACCACGTTTGACAGTGAGCTCATGCAGCGGATGCTGAGCATTCAAGAGGAACATATGCACTTGTCAGTGGGTGAACGCTGCAATCTGTTTCGTGAGCTTCACGGGCTAAGGGACTTCTACGCCACTCGCTTAGTGCCAGCTTTGGTAGATTTTCCATTTTTTTTGTTGTTTCTATTGGTGATCTATCTGATTTCACCTGCGTTGGCCCTTGTACCCATCGGCATCGCGTTTGCCATTTTGGCATTGAACGTTCTTGTGCAGATTCCTGTCAGGCGATCAACCAAGGCGTTGTTCGAATCTACGCAGGAAAAATCATCCATGATGGTAGAGATGCTATCAGGCAGTATTGCGTTGAAGCAGCTTAACGCTAAAGGTTCTTCGCTTAACCGATGGAAGGCCACTGCGGATAAAGCGGCGGAGGCTTCCCGCAAGAGTCAACGCTGGGTCTCGTTTGGACAACATGGCTCGCTCGGTCTTATGCAGTTAAACCATGTGCTTGTTGTTTTTGTGGGAATCTATCAAATTCAAAATGGATCACTTACTGTAGGTGGACTAGTGGCCAGCACCATTCTGGCTAGCAGAACCATTGCCCCCATTATGGCCTTGCACAGCGTCATAGCGCGCTGGTCGCAATCGAGTGATTGCCTGCGCACCATTGATGAGTTATTCACGCGAGAGGTGGATCTAGCGGACAGTCGCGTAGTGCCCAGTAAGCCTTTGAAAGGCGCTATAAGTGTCAGAGACTTCAGTTACACCTATCAGAATCAGTCTCAGCCTGCTGTTAAGGGTGTGAATCTATCGGTGAAGGCGGGCGAACATATCTGCCTGGTTGGACCCTCAGGAGCTGGCAAAAGCACATTGGCCAGGGCGATTGCTGGTGCGCTGGTTTCCGGTGATGGGCAGATCTGCATTGATGAGTATGACTACAAGGTACTAACAGCTGCAAGACTTCGCTCGACAATTGCATTGATTCCACAACATCCGTTTTTTATGGCAGGTACTGTGCGCGAGAACATGATTCTGGGAATACCGCATTGCTCTGATGAGAGTATAGCCAATGCTGCAGAGCTGTCCGGGCTTGACAAGGTGCTGTCCAATGCTGGTTGTGGGTTAGACACAGACATCGGTGAAAACGGAAACCAACTGTCAGGTGGCCAGAAGCAGGCGATCTCCATCGCCCGGGCAATTCTACGTGACACGCAGGTACTCGTATTTGATGAACCCACTAACGGCTTGGATTCAGCTTTGGAACAACACTTTATGAACTCGATGCAAACGTTTATCAGAAATAGAACGCTGATAATGGTTACGCATCGAATGTCGTTGGTCCCATTGGCTGAGCGGGTTATCGTAATGGATAAAGGGACAATTGTTGCAGATGATGCAAGAGAGGCTGTTATGCCACGGTTAGCAGCATGAAGGATTTAACACGTTTCTACGAGAATAGTCTGGACGGATCGGCGGTATCGCCTGCGGTCAACTCACTGCGGCGACATGTTGCTATCTTAACGATTGTATTTTTAATTATTTCATTGTTGCTTTGGTCTGGTTTCTCCCAGATTGATCAGCATGTACGGGCAACAGGGAAAGTAGTTCCAGCGGGTAATTCTCGAACGGTGCAACATCTGGAAGGCGGTATTGTCATGCGCATACTGGTTGCCGAGGGGGATGAGGTCAAAATGGGAGACCCTTTATTCGAGATTGCGAACACTCGCGTTCGAACCACTCTGCAAGAGGGTAAGTTGCAACAGCTTTCTTTGATGATCCGCCGTGAGCGCTTACTGGCTGAAGATCATGGAGCTGATGAGCTGGTGTATTCGTCACATCTTGCGCAAACACAACCTGACTTTGTTGCAGCAGAACAGGCATTGTTTGGTTTACGACGCCAGGAACATCTAGAGCGCCTAATTGGTTTTCGAACCAAGAGAGAGCAGAAAAAACTTGAAATCGAAGCGCTTACATCAAAGGTTAACAACATGGTGTCAGAGCTGGCAATTCTTGAGCGTCAAGCGCAAATAAAGAAGAACTTGTATGACTCAGGTGTGGTGTCTGAATCCAGTTATCTCCAAATGAAAGGGGATTTGCGCAAGTTACAGGCAAGCAGCAACAACACACAAATGCAGATACCGATTGTGGCAGCAGAAATGGATCAGGCAGGCAGTGAAATTCTGGATGCCGAGAATAGCTATGCATCAAGCGTCAAGAGTGAGCTCAATGAGGTTGAAGTTTCTCTGAGCAGCATACAAAAGCGTCTTGCGGCGCTATCCGATGAAGTGCAGCGCTCAGAGATTGTATCTCCCATTGATGGGAAGGTTAACCAGCTATACGTCAATACTGAGGGTGGGGTATCGCAGCCAGGCGCACCATTGGCTGAAATTACACCGGCCAGAGAAATTCTGGTGGTGGAAGGCAATATGTCGACAGAGGATCGCGGAAAAGTCTGGCCAGATTTGAAAACCATGACGCATATCAGTGCCTACGACTATGCCGTATACGGTGGCTTGGAAGGGAGCTTGTCCTATATCAGTCCGGATACCTTTACCAACTCGGATTCCAGAGAGTTTTATAAAATCAGGGTAGCGTTGAATGCAGATCGATTTAACGATAACCATATTATACGGCCAGGAATGACAGCTGAAATAAATATATTAACGGGCACAGTGTCCATTCTGGATGCACTGCTGAAACCGTTTACGCGACTTCGAGGAACAGCCTTGAGGGAGGGGTGAACGCTATGAAAAATACTACTACACCATCTACAGAAGACGAAACGGCTAAACCATCAAAGCCGTCGCTGATAGCACGCATTGTCAGCTGGCTGCACCTGAAAGATGATCATGATCTGCTGCGGCTGTCGATCACTCAATACGTACCCATTTCAGTAATATTGAATGTAGTGGGCGTAGTAGTGCTGGTCACGGTTGGATTCTCTACCATCAGTGAGGCGTTTCTGACGAATGTGCCACTAAACGGTCTTATCGTCACTATCATGTTGATAGGCGTTGGTATGTCGATAGAGGCGAATATTCGCTTGTGGATGACCGGTCTGTATCTGGCACGATTAGAGTCAATCACGCTTCAGTTTCGAATACGTGATGAAGAGCTCGATAAAGTACAAAAGGATCTTAAAAAGAAAGCATCCATTCTTGACTGCAAAAATATGCAGAATCTTTTGGATAATCTGAAAAATATTGGTTCGCTCAACGTTAATGACAACGATGCGCGAATGATTAAGTCCAAGGTCGGTGCGCGGATTAATCGTGGCCGTGGGAAGGTGACGTTTCTGAGTGGACTTCTGGTTATGCTGGGCCTACTTGGAACGTTTCTGGGGTTATTAGGAACGATTGACGCGGTTGGTGATGCGATGGCCGGTATGGCCAATATTGGATCTGACTCCGGTGATGGTGGTGGTATATCAGGGTTTATATCCAGCCTTGCAAAGCCTCTGGATGGTATGGGCCTGGCGTTTAGTTCCTCGTTGTTTGGCTTGTCCGGCTCATTGCTGGTAGGAACCTTTCAGTACTTCTCATCGACAGCGCAAGATAACTTCATTGAGAGTTTTAGTCGTTGGCTGGACGAGCAGATCCCCGGAATGGATCACGCTAACAAGGCCGCTAAACGAGGACCAAATTCACCTCCTGTTGCGGATGCCGAATTGAAGTCATGGATAGTGGGATTCATTCAGAATTCTCAGAACACGCAACGTGAACTAGGCGGCGTAATCGATGCCATTCTGGTGTCAGCAGATGCGTCCCGACAAGCGATACAACACAGTCAATCGGTGATGGAGCAGCAATCCACCTTGTTTGGTACGTTGGAGAATTTGAACGAGGGTGTGACGTCGATGATCGAACACCAGCAGCGGCTTGATTCAGCCTTTAACTCAGAATTTACACAGTCGCTTGTTGCCAGTCAACAATCCATTGGAGACAAGTTGGGAGCGGTGGATAAACAGCTAACTGAATTTGTCGGCATGCAATCTAATGTAGTGAATAATCTAAGTGATTTATCATCGACCCTGCAAGACCAGATACCGCGTCATGTTCTGCAAACGTCCGATAGGGTAGGTAAGTCGCTTGCACGAATCAACGATAAAATGGCCGTGTTATCACGGCAAGATCAAGCGCATGTCAACGAACTGGCTGAACAGATACAACGGCTTGAAAAACTGGTCATTAATTCAGAGAAGCGAACAGCGCAGCGAGATCAAAAAGTATACACAGAGCTACAAAATCAGTTTAGGAGAGAGTCAGATATTCTGAAAAAGACTATTGGCGACAACATAGCTAGTACCGTCAACAAAGATGTTATCCCATTTATTGCCAAAGAGCAGCGAGAGCTTAAGAAGCTGGCAAAAATAATTGATAAGGCATATGGACGTCGTAAAGATGATAAGCAGGAACCGGATTCCGACGTCGCATGAAAAATTTCTGTGTACAAAATAATGCCGCAAATGTCAGATGTAGGGTTGAGTCGTGAGTTCTGATGGCAGTTCGGACATGGCGGCCAATGCCTGGCCTGGTTTTGTAGACATACTGTCAGCAGTTGTCATTATGTTCGTGTTTTTTGTCTTGATTACTGCTGCTGCATTGTATTTTTACACGCTCACCTATAAGTCCAAGGCAGAAATTCAGGGTGTTGAGTCGCTTGAAATCGGGGCGGCAAATGATAGTAACGTGGTGGCAAAGCTTGAACAGCAGAACGAGCAATTGCGTAAAGAGATCGAGGCAGCCAAGGAAGCGTTGAGTCAGGATGGAGGAAGCTCAGATGTTGAGACGCCCAACGAAACACAAGCAGCGCAATCATTCGGGGAGCAGTCCGCTGATCAATCTCTGGTGACTTCAGATGATGAGACAAGCCTTGTGCTTTTTCATGACCCGGGGGCTATAACAGTCAACGATGAAAGTGCAGAGAAAATTGCAGCGTTCATCGAGAAGATGACTAATAAATATGGTGCTGACAACATAGAAATTGTGTTGACATCACCCAAGCTGGCAAATGCGGCCACACAGACACGAGCAAAACGTGTTGCCGTTGCAAGAATGCTAAACGTAAGAAATACGCTTCTGAATTCCACTATTAATCGCGAGAATATTGATTTAAAGGTAGTCGAGAGTGAATTGGTCGATGAGTCAAGCGACTGGACGCGATTTCAGATAAACGTTTTGAAATGAATCTAATGAAAAATTCCTGCCCTCTTTCCAGCGCTAGCCATTCCCGCTGGATATTTATAGCAGTGGCGATTGGCATTGTTGGATTTATTTCGCTGGTAACGGCACAAGCCAGTGAAGCTGCGGAGTCTGACTTGCTATCGTTCGAGGGCATGTTGGGTAAAGCATTGGTGGACAATCCGTCGATTAATATTGCCGACGCCAAGATAGACCAGGCGGCTCACTTATCCCGTCAGAACGGCAGTTTTCGTTTTCCGACGATTGAGGTCTCAGGCTCCATTGGTCCAGAACATAATGATCCGGTACCCTCCGTCGAGTCAGGTAGGGCGACGACTAGGGGAAGTAATGTACGTCTTAGTGTCACTCAGCTTTTATTTGATGGAGGATCTTCGCGAGCAGAGTTTGAACGTAGTAAACGATTAACCGATGCTGCGGAAGCTGAAGCCCAGATAGTTGTTGAAGAACTGTTTCTGGAGGTCGTGGATTACTACCTGGATTACTGGCGTTTCGAGCGTGAACTGAACGAAGCGACACTCTTTGCCGATACGATGAGTGAGTTGGTTGGAGATCTGAACGCCATGTATGAGGGGGGCGCAGCCAGCAAGATAGAGGTTGATTTTGCTCGCGCACGACTTGCATCAGCTCAAGGCCTGGCGAGTGCTGCCAAAGCGTCTAAGAACGATGCTTTTAGCGAATTGGAATTTCTGTCCCCCGGGCTTCAGCCCTTCCAGGCAATCGATCCTGTTATAGGTGCCTCGGCGGATCTTCTCCCTCTGTCTGAATATTTCGAACGCGGCGCAACCAACAACAGTGTTTTTGTGACCAACAGTCTGAGCATGGAAGCCACGCAGTTGCGAGTGAGCGCCCAAAAAGGACGCTTCTTGCCCACGCTTAATTTTGAGCTCAGTGGTTCGGTTATTGATGATGAAGGTGGTCCGACTGTACAGCGCGATAAAGCTGCTGCCAAATTGTTGCTGAACTACACGTTGTACAGTGGCGGTGATAGACGCGGAGGTGTTAGTCGCGCTAAAGCACAATTAAGGGAACTTGAAGCTGAGCGTACTCAACTCGAGAGGGAAGTTTTCAGAACGATTGATCAGGCCTATAACGCCATCACTGCATCAAAATTGACCTTGAGTGCGCTGTCTGACGAAATCGATGCTAACAAAGAGCTGCAGCGATTGAACCGGAAAAACCTTGAACTGGGTAGCATCAATATTATCGAACTTATCGACGTAGAAGAGCGGTTATTCAATGCCAATATCAGGAGAAATGATGTTGAGTCAACGATGTTCAAACAGCATTTTGAGCTCTTGATTGCTTCTGGGCACACGTCGGAAATCCTAGGTGCTTATGCCATAGAATATTGATGTTGTTCGCAGCGTACAACTAAATTTGGCGGGCTTATAGCCGTTATATGGCTGGAGCCGTAAGTGGCAGCGATACATCATAGTGAAAAGGCCTTTAATGTGGCCTGCAAACTAACAGGAACAGTGGTTATGGATGATAAAACGACACTCGAAGCGCTGATTCAGGCTAAGCTTGATGGCGGCGACGTCGAGCTACCCGTTTTCGATGAGGTCGCTCTGCGCATTGATAGGGAAGTGCGCGAAAATAAACTGGATGCCGATTTGTTGTGTGCCATCCTCGAAGAAGATATCGCATTGGTAGCCGAACTACTGCGGCTGGCCAACTCTGCTTTGTTTGCAGCACGCTCACCTGTTGGTAGTCTGAAAGAGGCGGCTGTCCGTTTAGGCGTCAGGCAGATCGCATCAATTGTTTTCTCGGTGAGTCAAAAACGCTTGTATAGCGCGTCGGGTGGTTTGTTTAAAGGACGTTTGACACGCCTTTGGAAGCACACATCCGCAGTATCACTGGGGTCTCGCTGGTTAGCGAATAATTCAGGTTACCGAGGCCTGTCCGATGAGGCGTTTGTGGCAGGCCTGCTCCACGATATCGGGAAGCTTTCACTGTTGTGCATTATTGAAAGCATGATGGAGAAGGAGAACCTGGATATAACGGAAGAGGAGATTAATACAACCCTTGTAAAAATGAACGCTAAGCACGGTGTGGCGCTGTTGGAATTGTGGAACATGCCCGACAGTTTCAAGGACATTTTGCTTGAACTTGGATCTGAGGATGTGGATCCAGACAATAAGGTCTTGTGTATCGTTCGGCTGGTTGAAGCCGCGTGTATGGCTGAAGGGCTGGGTGATATGCCCAGTCAAGGACAGGTTGATCTGTACTCCATGCCTGAAGTAGCTGCGCTGTCGTTGTCAGAGGCCGATGTTGAGGAGCTGTGTACGGTACTCAGAGAGGCAGTGGGTGGTACTGCCAAGGCTGCGTGATCGACCAAGTCGAGTTCAGTCTAGTCATGACTATTCATGGAACGAACCATCCTGTTGAGAGGGTTGGGTAGTTCCGTGAATAATAAAGGCTAAAAACCCCGACTGAACGTCACGCCTGCCCAACGCGGAGCACCGAACCCCCAGATCAGCTGGTACTTCTAGGCGGCAACCCGGTGTGCTGCGAAAGTATCTGTCCTTTGCGCACTTTGTTGCTACCCGCGCCGCGGCCTTTACGCTTTTCAGCTGGTGTGCTGTTCTTGCGCCGTGCACTCTGATAGCCCTTGCCATCTCTGGGCTGGAACGTGGGGATCAGTTGGTCTTTA
>JALZVU010000019.1 GCA_023301795.1 Granulosicoccus sp. | reverse complement strand
CCAACGGGCTTGTGAAAGATCGCGTAGACACTGTTCGTGGCGAGCGAGACGCAGCCCTTGCGCAACTGGGTGATCTGGAGAGTGAGCAGGCAGCACTGAACGAGCAGCTGGCAACTCTGGAAACCGACAACGCGTCGTTGAGTGAGCAAATCGCAGGTCTTGAAACTGAGAAGGGCGCGTTGCAAGGTGAGCTTGACCAGACTATGCAGGCAGCGGCTACAGCGCTAGAGTCCAATAATGCGGTGCAGTCGCAGGTAAGCGATATGTCAGCGCAGATGGCACTGGTTAGTACCGAACGCGATACATTGCAAGCCGAGGTGGTTGAATTAGGCGCCCTGACAGGTGATCTTGAAAGTCAGATTAGCGCCGCTGCAGAGCAGCAACTGGCTCTTGAAGAGCAGTTGTCGGCAGCGGCCTCTCTGGGCACTGATCTGGAAGCGCAGCTTGCGACCTCTGCAGAGCAGCGTGCTGGACTGGAAGCGCAGCTGGCAGCATCGGGCGAGCAGAATGCGGCCCTGCAAAGCGAGCTGGACGCCTCGATTGCTGAGCGCGTAGCGCTAGACGAGCAACTTGCAGCAACCAACGCGCAGAGCGCAGAGCTTGAAGCTCAACTCAGTGCTGCTAACGAGCGCAGTGGTGGGCTTGAAGGTCAGCTTAACGAGCTACAATCGGCCGTTGATACAGGGGCTAGTCAGATAAATACCCTACGCTCGAGCCTTGAGCAAGACACCACGGCGCTAAACGATCAGCTTGCGGCAGTGCAATCCGAAAAAGAGAGCCTGGAGTCGCAACTGGCAGAAGCCAACACTGAGCGTGAAGAGCTGGAACAGCGCCTTACTAGCACCCAAAGCGCGGTTGCTGACATCGAGCAGCAAATGGCTGATTCCGCAGCCGAACGGGAAGCATTGGCATCCCAGCTTTCTGAGCTTGATGCTGCAAAAGGCGATCTTGAAGCCCGGCTGGCCGATTCTGAAGCAGGCGCTCAGGAACTGCGTGATGAGCTCAGTGGTGCTCAAAGCTCGGCGAGTGAGCAGTTAGCGCTTGCAGAGAACCTAGCGGCCAAACTGGCTGACGTGCAAAGTCAGGCCGGTAGTGGTGGCGTACGAGCATCGGCTTTGAGTCAGCAGATTAGCGCTGAGCTGCTCGCTAATGGAGTCGACAACGTTGATGTGGCTGTGCGCGAAGGCGACAACGGTGTGGTTGTTAACCTGCCTAGTGGAGCACTGTTTAATTCAGGGCGCGCCAGGCTCAGCGCTGATGGCAGAGACCTGATGACTCGTGTTGCTTCGGCATTGCGAAACGTCGAGAACAACATTGTGGTTGAAGGTCATACCGACAGCATTCCTGTCACCGGTGATCTACAAGCGTTTTTCCCGAGTAACTGGGAGTTGTCAGTCGCTAGAGCAGCCAACACGGTGAATTTTCTTGAGAGTAGTGCAGGTATGAATGCCGAACGTTTGTCGGCAACAGGGTTTGGTCAGCAGCGCCCTGTCGCACCAAACGATACCCGAGAAGGTCGTGCCCTGAATCGTCGAGTGGAGATTGTCGTACTCCCTTGAATACAACTGATTCGGTAACCCCACACGCCGATCGCGGATCGTCCGAGCCTTCAAGGGCGGACGATCTGGATAGCAGCAGCGAACGAACTGCTGAGATCGATGCTGCGGGGCAAGGGTATGACAAGACAATTTGTGTAGCAATGACCGGTGCATCAGGTATTCAGTACGCCTTACGGCTCATCGAATGCCTGATAAAAACAAACTGTGAAGTCTATGTGTTGATGTCCAAACCAGCCCAGATCGTTATGGGGATGGACACAGAATTACCGGTACCTTCTCGCACCAGCGATATACAAAAACAGTTTTCAACGATGTATGGCGCCAAACCGGGCCAGCTTAAGGCCTACGGCCAGCAAGAGTGGACGTCACCGGTAGCCAGCGGTTCGGGTGTTCCTGATGCCATGGTTATCTGTCCATGCACTACCGGCACACTGGCATCCGTCGCTGCAGGCACTTGCAACAATTTGCTGGAGCGAGCCGCAGACGTTGTTATCAAGGAAGGGCGTAAGCTGATCGTCATGCCCAGAGAAATGCCCTTCTCGGTGATTCATCTTGAAAACATGCAGCGTCTTGCCAGAGCAGGTGTGGTGATCATGCCGCCCAATCCGGCTTTCTATAATCTACCCAAGACAATTGATGAACTCATCGATTTTGTGGTGGCACGTGTGATGGACCAACTGGACATCAAACAGACATTGATGCCTCGTTGGGGCATTGAGGAGTAACGAGCATGCAACTACCGTTATTTCCATTGTCGAGTGTGGTTCTACCGGGTGGCCTCATGCCACTACGGTTGTTCGAAAGACGCTACATCGACATGGTGAAAGAGTGTTTCCGGAACGGCAGTGGCTTCGGCATCTGCCTGATAAAAAACGGGGGCGAAGCTAATTCTCCCTCTGAGCCTTATCCCATAGGCACTACTGTGTCTATTATCGATTTCGATCAGGGCTCTGATGGGCTGCTTCACATCACGGCTCGTGGTGAAGACGAATTCAAGCTTCTCACCTATGCAAGCAGTGATATCGGGCTACTCACGGGAGACATCGAACTATTAGCGCCTAAAACGCCCACGTCGATGGAGCCTGACTATGAGCTGTTGGCTAACAAGCTAGAGCTTATTCTCAGCTATCTGGAATCCGATACCCGCTTTGATGAACAACATCTGGATGATGCAGACTGGGTTTGTCACCGTTTGCTTGAAGTGCTTCCCTTAGCGCCGGATGCCAAATTCGAGTTGTTACAAATGGGTTCCAATAGCGAACGGTTGCAGGCTTTGAGTAGCCTTCAGATCGAGATTGCTGAGCGCTGAAAAGCCAGCAGGCTGTCTTGGGCAGCCTGCTAACGTAACCCTTTTTGATAGACCTTCGAGTTTCGTTGCCGGTTATAGCTTGCGCGCCTGGCTTCGGGCAGGGCATCGGGTTGGGTTTCGTGATAGCCGCGTTCGACAAACCAATGACCTGCCCGTGTGCTGAGCAGTCTGGCATGGAGGAAACCCTGAGCCATTGCTTGTGATTCGAGATGGCTGAGGAGTTGATCGGCGCGACCTTCGCCGCGGTAGGCAGGGTGGGTTGCAATGCAGGCAATTTCTACGCTTTTGGAATCTGCATCGGGATACATGGCCGCGCACGCTACAACCATGCCGTCACGCTCGCTAACCACAAAGTGGTCTATATCCAGCTCCAATTGCTCGCGTGAGCGGCTTACCATGGTGCCGTTGGCTTGTAGTGGCTCGATCAGTTCAATGATGCCTCGCACATCCTGAATGGTTGCCGCTCTGACACTTTCCCATCGAGCGGCCGTGATCATTGTGCCGCTGCCATCACGGGTATAAAGCTCAGCGAGTAAGGCGTTCCTGTCATTGCTGAGCAGTAGATGTACTCGCTCCACGCCAGCTCGGCAAGCCGATATCGCGTGTGGGATGATACTGTCCAGGTCGTTTTCATCGCTTGTGTCTTGATTCGACGTTTCTGTGCTGGCCGCTGCACGATCTACGCGGATACGCTGATCTTTAAGGCGGGTTGCTTGCAAATGCTCCAGCTGTCCCGCACTTGCCTGCCGCAAAACCTGTCCTTCGGCATCGTGCAGTAGTCCGTTGACCAGAAAAACCAGTTTGTCCGCTTGCAACGCTTTTGCGCAGACGGTTGCCATCTCATTCACTGTCACGTTAAATACTTCGCCGGTTAACGAATAACCCAGTGGTGGCACCAACACCAGATGCCCCGCATCCAATAGCGCCGTAATTGCTGATGCGTGCACCTCGCGAATGGAACCGGTATGCTGAAAATCTACGCCATCGTGGACTCCGAAGGGTTGCGCCGTAACGTAGTTACCTGATGACACAGACAGGCGCGCGCCAGCCATGGGTGTATTGGGTAGTCCCATCGACAATCGCGATTCGAGGGTGTTACGCGTCATACTGGCTGCTTTGACAATAGCCTTGAGAGCGTGTGCGTCGGTAACGCGGCGTCCAGCCACGCGTTCGCTGGCCCCAAGCCCGCGTTTTTCAAGTTGCTCGTCCACCTGTGCCCGTAGGCCAAAGCACACCACCAACCGTAAACCCAAGTGGCTTAGCAATGTTAGATCATGCGTAAGCGTTGGCAGCAGGTCATTACGCAGCCATTCTCCGGGCAAAGCCAGCACCATTGTCTTGCCACGATGCGCATTGATATACGGCGAGGCAGCACGAAACCAGTCAATGGCCGTATCAACAGGTTCATTAGCAGGCAGAGGACCACAGGGGGCGTCTTGCATCTTCGAGGTTGGCTGACTCATGGCAGCAAAGGGTCCAGAATGTAGCGAAGGTTGCCCGAACGGTTCATGATGCTCGAGTTCTTATCACTATAGCCAACCAGTGAGCTAAAGTCATTTTAAAGGGCGAGGAAGATATAAAGGCCAAGGTAGGTGTCTGCAGGGAACGTTTGTTGCTCCACATAGTTCTTAAACTTCATAAGACTCATGCGTTGTGCAAGCTTTAAGATGGCTAACGCCAGCTCAAGCTTGTTTTTGCTTGCGTGTTCTGACGAGTCTGATCATCTTCGTTTTGTCGATATAAAAAAGGAATACCCGTACTCGTGATTGCTCAACGATTTTTGCGTGTTTTTCCACCAACAGCTCAACGGCGTTGGTACCCCATTGTGTTGGGTACACTCTTGGCGCTCAGCGCGCCAGCCGCAGCTGACAGTGAGGAGGACGGCTGGGCGCGAACAGTGTCACGAGTGGCGGATTCCGTGGTCTCGCTGCAGCTGTCGCATCTGCGCTCTTTTGACGACACGCCTCAAGGCAACAGCACAGCCACAGGCTTTATTGTTGATGCTGAGAGAGGCATTGTGCTGACTAACCGGCACGTCGTGGGTTCGGGGCCTATCAGGTTCTCGGCCACGTTCCAGAATCAGGAGCGGGTTGATGTGGTGCCTTTGTACCGCGATCCTATCCATGATTTTGCCTTTGTTCGCTATGACCCCAAAGACCTGGCGTATGCCAAGCCCGCTTCACTGTCTCTGCGCCCGGACAAAGTCCGTACTGGCATGAACATCCGTGTCATCGGATCGGACGGCGGAGAACAGTTGTCCATCTTGCCAGGCACGATAGCGCGCCTAGATCGAGAGGTGCCATCCTATGGGCGTTATGGCTATAACGACTTCAATACCTTTTACATGCAAGCAGCCTCAGGCACGTCGGGTGGCAGCTCAGGTTCTCCGGTTATCGACTTCGACGGTGACGTGGTTGCATTGAACGCAGCAGCTAATACGCGTACAGCCAGCAGTTTTTTTCTACCGCTACCCCGCATTCAACATGCGCTGGCCCGATTGCAAGCGGATGAAGCTATAGAGCGTGGTGGATTTCAAACGTTGTTCAGTCATCAGCCGTTCAGACAATTGAAGCGTCTGGGGCTGGATGAGGAGACCGAAAGTGAGGTGCGGGCAGGCAGCGCTGACGTCAACGGTATGCTGACAGTCTCGCAGGTAATACCCGATGGCGTGGCGCAGGATATTCTTGAGCCTGGAGACATACTGGTACGCATCGGCGGTGAACTCATTACGGATTTCATCGCGCTGGAATCCACTCTGGATGCGGCCATCGGTCAAAGCCTGTCAGTGGACATCATTCGCCAAGGGAATAAATTTCCGTTGTCCATCGAGGTCGCTGATTTACATGCTTTGGCACCGTCGCAATTTCTGGAACTCGGCGATGCGGTGTTGCAGGATATGTCGATTCAACACGCGCGTGCCATGAACAAACCCCAGAGCGGTGTTGTTGTCATGGATCCAGGTTACATTTTTACGCGTGCATCCGTGCCTGAAGGCGCTGTGATTATTGAGGTGGAAGGGCGTCCGGTAACAAACCTGCAGAGCTTTATTGTTGCAGTGAATGCCACGGCCAACGTGATCAGAAAGCGTGTTCGATATCGTGTGCCAGGCAATGAATTCAGTACAGAGCTGGGTCAGTTCAACATTGATAACCGATGGTTTGGCCATCGCTTGTGCTCGCGTCTCGATGATGCGCGCTTCTGGGACTGTGAGGTGGTGACGCTGACAGGGTCGGATGATTTACCACCAGCTGCTGATGTGAGCGTTCCAAGTTTCCGCGATCCGTTACTTGATCGTGTTGCACCGTCCATGGTTAAAGTGGGGTTCAGTATTCCGTACCCGGCTGAAAATGTTTACGCTCGGCACTTTACCGGTGTGGGCTTAGTGCTTGATGCTGAGAAAGGCATCATCTCAGTAGACCGAAACACGGTGCCCATTGCCTTGGGCGATGTTGAGCTTACGTTTTTTGGTGCCACACAAATTACCGGGCGTGTGGTGTTTGTACATCCACGGCATAACGTGGCGCTAGTTCAATATGATCCAGCCCAGCTTCAAGGCGTCTCAATCAACGCCCTGGAGCTCAGTGATCAACTAGAAGGTGAACTGCCAGAGGATTTAACAATGGTGGGCTACCGGGCCGATGGTACCTACCGTAGCCATCCCATTGATGACATCAGTGCGCTTACAGTCAGCTTTGGTCCGCCAGGACTTGCGCGTTTTCAGCAATCCACGACTGATGTATACGCTATTCCTAATGTGCCGCCGTCGCTGGGTGGCCCTTTGGTCGATGCTGATGGCACAGTGCAGGCGGTTTACATGAGCTTTGCCTACGAGGAAGGTCGCGAAATTCAGCAACGTGAATGGGCAATGCCGGCCTCTGTGCTGCGTCAGAGTCTGGAGCTGTATCAAGCCCAACAGCCATATTACTCCATGGATGTAAAACTTAGTTACCGACCGTTATACATCGCAGGCCAGTTAGGTTTGCCGGGTGAGTGGTTGGCAAAATTCAATCAGTTACCAGCAGAGCGTCGGCGCGTGTTGTACGTGGAGCAAATTGTCCCTGATACCGATGCTCACGAACAGCTTTTCAGTGGTGATGTGCTCATTGCCATCAATGGCGAACTAGTGTCAGACTTGTTTGTGGCAGAAAACCTTGCTCAGCAAACCGAACTTTCGCTGACGGTGTTGCGCGCCGGCATCGTGTTAGATGTGCAGTTAAAGCCTAGTGCTCTCGATGTTTTGGGTACACAACGCGTTGTCAGTTGGGCAGGTGCCTACTTTCAAATGCCTTTCACCGATATTGGCTTTCAGAAAAGTGTGGCCTTTCCGGGCGTCTACATTGCTGATACCGATGCCGGTTCTCCTGCGCTGTGGGATCGTCTGTTCAGAAACCGTTTTGTGGTGGCGATTGATGGCAAGCCGGTTAATAATCTGGACGAATTTCTGGAGGCTGCACGTAATCGCGAGCAAGATCAGATTACGCGTCTGACCACGATTTCGGTTAGCGGCCGACAGAGCATCATTACCGTACAACCTGAATACAATTTCTGGCCAACCTTCGAGATTACGCATACAGCTGATGGATGGCAGCGGATTGATTATTAATTTCTGCCGCAAAGCCTGTAGTCCGAATTAGTCGCGAAACGCTAAAGATCGGGTGATTTCGCGAATAGTTCGGGCTAAGACCAATCCATTGCGAGGTTGTGTTCGTCAAGAGGTGTAGAGTGCACGGTGAACGGGCATTGGGCAAAACACGGTAGACAAATCACATGAGTAAAGGTGTGGATTACGATGTAGTGGTTGTGGGTGGTGGCATGGTTGGCAGCATGCTGGCAGTGCTGCTTGCCAAGCACAGTGACCTGTCCATTGCTGTGCTGGAGCAGCGAGATCCGGAACCCTTCGTGCCTGGCTCGGCACCGCCTTACGACATCCGTGTGTCTGCGTTAAGCGTTGCCACTCAAAACATGTTTGAAAGTGCGGGGGCATGGCAAGGTGTGCTTGACAGACGCGCCTGCGTGTATCGTGAAATGCTGGTGTGGGATGGCGAAGAATCAGGCAAAACACACTTCGATGCTCGTGACATTGGCGCCCCCGCATTGGGCCATATCGTTGAAAATAGGGTGGTGCAGCTGGCGTTGCAGGACCAACTGAAAGCTGCATCGAATGTCGATTATCTTTGCCCGATGCATGTCCATCATCATGAAGCGCTGGGTGATATTGTTACGCTAAACGTCGGCTCAGATATAGGTACTAATGACACTAGCGACTCCGCCTCATCAGCGAAGCACACAATAACAACGCGTCTGCTAGTAGGCGCTGATGGCGCGAACTCATCCATAAGAGAACTATCGGGCATACACATGCACCGCGATGCTTATGAGCATCATGCACTGGTTGCCACAGTGGACACTGAACTGTGCCAGCAAGACATCACATGGCAGCGGTTTCTGCCCACGGGTCCACAAGCTTTTCTGCCACTGTGTGGTTCGCAGGCATCCATGGTGTGGTACCACGATGCAGAGGAGGTCAGCCGACTTAAAGCTTTGGATGATAAAGCGTTCATCTCAGAGATGGAGGCAAATTTCCCAGAGCGCCTTGGTGTCATAAAAGCGGTACATGCTCGTGGTAGTTTTCCTATCGTCAAGGCACATGCCGACAGTTATATAAGCGATCGCATGGCCTTGGTGGGCGATGCTGCTCACACTGTGCATCCATTAGCAGGGCAGGGAGTGAACCTTGGGATGCTGGATGCCGCCGCTCTTGCAGAGCTCATCATTGCCGCGAATACAGCGGGAAGTGACATCGGTGCCCGTCGGTTACTGCGACGCTACGAGCGCTGGCGTCGCGGCGAAAATGCCATCATGATTTCAGTGCTGGATGGTTTTTATCATGCGTTCAAACCGCAACCTGGCGCTTTTCGAAAAGTACGTTCCGCAGCGCTTAGTGCGGCGGACAATGCTGGCCCGTTGAAGCATGTCGTCATGCGCTATGCAATGGGTACCGGTGGGGAGGTTCCGCGCTTTGCCCGTTAGGCTGGCACTAGGGTATAGAATGCGCCATGCCAATTGAACTGGACAATCACCGCAAGCTAGCCATTGCGCCCATGATGGAGCTGACAGACCGGCACTATCGGTATCTGGCGCGCAGGCTTACCCGTCACACTTTGCTGTATACCGAGATGTTGACCAGTGCGGCCATCATTCACGGTGATCGTGAGTATTTGCTGGGCAAACACTCCAGCGAAGATCCCATTGTCTTGCAGCTCGGTGGCTCTGATCCCGATCAGATGGCCGCTGCTGCTCGTATCGGTGAAGATTGGGGCTACCAGGAAATCAATATGAACGTTGGTTGCCCCAGCGACAGAGTCAAAGCTGGGCGCTTTGGTGCGTGTCTTATGGCAGAGCCTGATCTGGTGCGTGACACTATCAGTGCCATGCGTGATGCGGTGACAATCCCGGTGAGCGTAAAGTGTCGGCTGGGCATCGATCGCGACGACAGTTACGAGGCGCTTGAGTCGTTTGTGCGGCAAGTAGCCAGCAGTGGCTGTCAGCATTTCATCGTGCATGCGCGCAAAGCCTGGCTGGACGGGCTAAGCCCCAAAGAGAACCGGAGTGTGCCGCCACTGCGCTACGATTTTGTGTATCGACTCAAGCGCGAGTTTCCCGATTTGCACATCAGTATCAATGGCGGAATCGAATCCTTGGATGCCACACTTGAACACTTAGCGAAGGTAGACGGGGTGATGATCGGCCGCGCGGCCTACTACCATCCTGCCATGTTGGCTGAAGCTGATGCGCGAGTGTTTCCGACGCTTACCGGTGGTATCAACCACGAGCCTGGTATGGATGCATTATTCGAGGTGGCTCGTGACTATGCGCGTTACATGCACGGATGGCATGAAAAGGGTGTCAGGCTCAGTGCTATGAGCCGGCATCTGGTCGCCTTGTTTCAGCAGGTGCCCGGTGCGCGTCTCTGGCGTCGACACATAAGCGAGCAGGCAAGTCGTGCGCCCGATGCCATGACCTTGATTGACGAGGCACTCAAATTTTTGAACACCGATGAACAGAACCCATTGAATACTGCTGAACATTCAGAAAGACGTAGCGCCTGATGCAAGGCCTAGGTCGCGTAGACGCTCCGCACAGTAACCGGCGTGATTTTGATAACCTGAAGAAACTCACACGCTATTTGTGGGAATACAGAGGGCGCGTAGTGTTGGCGCTGGGCTGTCTGATGATCTCTAAGTTGGCGATTGTGGCCGTGCCGCTTTTGCTCAAGGAAATTGTCAATGCACTGGATGAGGGAAAAGATACTGCGGAAGTCATAACCGGCAGTACGGGCGCGCAAGAGGGTGCTGCGCAGGCAGGTTCACTGCTCGATGCATTTAGCGGTAATGATGTCATGCTGGTCGGGCTGGGTCTGGTTGCAGCATATGGCTTGTTGCGCCTTACCAGCTCCTTGTTTAAAGAGCTTCGTGATGCGTTGTTTGCGCGTGTGCGTTATCGCGCCATGCATACTTTATCCACAGAAGTGCTGACGCATCTGCACGATCTATCATTGTCGTTTCATCTGGAGCGAAGCACTGGGAGTATCTCCAAGGATCTGTCGCGTGGTACAAATTCGTTAAGTTCCATCGTGAACTTGTTGGTGTTCAATATTGTGCCTACCGCAGCAGAATTTCTGCTGGTGGCCGGTATTCTGCTTGGTGGTTATGGATGGCAGTACACCACCATCGTGGTATTGACGGTGGTCGTCTACATCATGTTTACGCTGATATTTTCAGGATGGCGCATGAAGTTCAGGCATGAGATGAATCGCCTGGATTCGCTGTCCAGCGGTCGCGCAGTGGACAGTCTGCTCAACTACGAAACAGTAAAGTATTTTAATAACGAAAAACGTGAAATCGCCGCCTATGATGAACACATGGAAGGCTGGGCTGATGCGGGAGTACGCAGTCAGGTAACGATGTCAACGCTGAACTTTGGGCAAGCGGCTATCGTGGCGGTCGGTGTTACGTTAATCATGATGCTGGCGACGCGAGACGTTGCCAGTGACGCTATAACGCTGGGCGATATCGTATTAATTAATGCCTTGATGCTACAGCTGTTTGTACCGTTAAATGTGCTTGGTGTTGTTTACCGAAGTTTGCAATACGCTCTGGCTGATATGGATCTGGTGTTAAAGCTACTTGAGCGCAAACCTGAAATTCAGGACAAGGCTGATGCGGTGAATTTAAAAGTTGAAGAATCTCGCATTGAGTTCAAGGATGTGCATTTTGCCTATTTGCCGGAACGGCCTATTATCAAAGGCATTAGCTTTGTTGTGGAGCCGGGTACAAAAGTCGCCGTGGTGGGGCCATCAGGTGCGGGCAAGTCCACGTTGTCGCGTTTGCTGTTTCGTTTTTATGATGTGAGTGAGGGCAGTGTGTCCATCAATGGCGTGGATGTTCGCGATTGCACACAGTCCAGTTTGCGCGATGCCTTGGGTGTGGTGCCACAGGATACAGTCATGTTCAATGACACCATTCGCTATAACCTGGCCTATGCGCATCCGGAAGCTGACGACGAGCGTGTTGCCGAGGCTGCACGCAGAGCCAATCTTGAAGATTTTATAGCGCAGCTCCCGAAGGGTTATGAAACCATCGTGGGAGAGCGTGGTCTGAAACTTTCCGGTGGTGAAAAGCAACGTATGGCCATTGCGCGTGTCGTGTTAAAAAACCCGCCCATCATTGTTTTTGATGAAGCCACATCCAGTCTGGATACGCGCAGTGAGCAGGCTATTCTGGAAGGCATGAATGCCGTTGCCAAGCGAGCCACATCCTTGGTCATTGCACACAGGCTTTCCACGGTGGTGGATGCTGATCAGATTCTGGTGCTCGATGCCGGTGAGATTGTCGAGCGGGGTACGCACACAAGTTTGCTCGCAACAGGGGGCTTGTATGCTGATTTATGGCATATGCAGCTTGCTGGTGAAGATAAGACCGACAAAGAGGCCGGCTGAGGTTTCAGGAATTACTATTTTAAAGACCTGTGTGGTGAGTCGCTACAAGCGCAAGAGTTATCAGGTCTATCAGGCATATTGTGGCGTAACAAATAAACTGTATTGCTTTTATTCTGATCTGAGGACTCTCGAACGTCCATGAAATCTGTCAAAAAATTCTTACCTACCCATAGTTTGCATGCCTATAGTTTGCATACTCATGGCTTACTTTCTTATAGCTTGCATACCCATAACTCGCTAACCCGGAGAATAAGCCCACTCGCGGTTGTGTGGCGACAAGTCGCTGCGTTAAGTTTTTCATTGTTTCTAATGTGCGCCACATTCAATGTGAGTGCTGACGACGGCGTTGTGGATAACACGTCGAGCGACAACGCCGATGTCATCGGTCTGGCAACACTGTCACCGATGTTTCCCATCATGGATACCTTGGCTGACGAAACCATCCGTACTCTGCAAGCAAGTGATATTCGGGTGCAGCGCGTGATGCGTGACGCTACCGACGACCAGGTTCGTCAAAGCGATGAGCCAGCGTTGTTGCTTGCAGGTCTGGATACGTTTATTTCGTCATGGGAGAATCAGGCTTCCAGTGAGGCGCTCAGTGCTGCCGACCTGCTGAATTCGTTAGTGCCCGTGGTAGAGATTGTTCGAGATTATCAAGCGTTTCTGATGCTCAAGACACGCAACGCTCAAGAGTTACGATCACGCTTTGCCAGAGCTCATGGAGCTGCAGGGCCGATGAGTGTCGGCGGGCTTACGCCTGTGGGTGGCAGAGATCATCTTGTGGCTATGATGCTAATGGACACAGTGGGCCAGGATTCCACGCGATATCCGTATCGGCAGTACGATTCGTTGCAGTCCATGGCGTTGGCACTGCTTACCGGTGACGTTGATATTCTCAGCATGCCGGTGTCACAAGCGTTGCAGATACCACTTGAAGGTGGAATCAGTATCATTGCCACGAGCGCATCTGAACGACAGGATGTCATGAGAAATGTGCCAACGTTAATGAGCGCACGAATCGATCTGACGTTCTCCAATTATATTGGCTTGTACCGGCCAGCCGCCTCCCAACCTGATGAACCACTGCAGTCGCTGTCTGGCTTGTTCGATCAGTCTGCACTCGCCAGTTGGCCCGAGCAGGTATTCAAGCTGGGGCTGGTGGATGACTACTCCAATGAAGGTGCATTCACAGTTAATGTGGCTCGAGAGTTGTCTCGACTCAAACGTTTTGCACAGATGCTTGAGTAGGTCACCGTGGCCGTTGAGTGATGGCTGGGTGACGGTGGGGCGCCTTGCAGGGTATCTTGCCGGGTGAGGGGCTAGTTCTTTATCAGTTGCAAGAATTCATTGCGCGTATTGATATCCGAGCGAAACCTGCCCAGCATGGACGACGTTGTCATTGAAGAGTTCTGCTTCTGGACGCCGCGCATCATCATACACATGTGTTGGGACTCCACGATAACGCCCACACCCAGACCGTTGGTGACCTCCAGTACAGCGGTGGCGATCTGGCTAGTCAATGATTCTTGTATTTGCAGGCGTCTGGCATACATATCCACAATGCGCGCTATCTTGGACAAGCCAATAACCTTGCCGCGAGGCAGATAGGCTACATGGCATTTTCCGATAAACGGCAGCAAGTGATGTTCGCAGAGCGAATAGAGTTCGATATCACGAACAATGACCATTTCCTCACTATCTGACTCAAAAATGGCATTGTTTACCACTTGCTCCAGTGTCTGGCCATAACCTTGGGTCAGAAATTCCATCGCCTTGGCAGCACGTGTGGGGGTGTCGCGCAGGCCATCGCGGGAAGCGTCTTCACCGATCGCATTAATGATGTCGGTGAAGGCTGAAGTCATTTTGTCCATAGTGATTGAGCGGTAGAGCCGTTTCAAGCGCCAGTATTTGCGCTGTGAGCAAAGGAACACGTAGTTATTAAACCTGCCGCCAGTGTTGCTGTGCAGGCCAGAATAGTGGACGAAAACGTTAGAGCGTATGATGTAGATAGACACTGGCGCGCTCGTGGCATACTCCCTCGCATAGCAGCTATTGCCTCGGCTGTACCAGTACTTGAACTATAGCGGATTTTCGACACCATAATGGTGTCGCCTTGCGGTTGATACACAGCCTTATTTTTTGCTGCGTATACAGGTTTATAAACATAGTCTGGTACGGGCGATGCTAGTTGTTGCCACACGCTATATAGACATTTATCAATCTGGAGCTCTTATGGGTATTATCTTCTGGCTGTGTGTACTGGGAGTAACGTTGTTTGTTGTCTCCAAAAACCGGCTTAGCGTGGCTGTTGCCACAGGCGCAGGTGCGCTTATTCTGTTGGTGGCCTATCTTTTGGGCACCTTGTCAGGTATCGCGGGCACAGCGTTTACAGCCCTGTCGCTGTGCGTGGCGGTTGTATTCAACCTTCGCCCGCTTCGCCAGAAAATTGTCAGCTTGCCTTTGCTGAAATACGTGCGCGCGGTCCTGCCGCCCATGTCTGACACAGAAAGAGCCGCCATAGATGCTGGCACAGTCTGGTGGGAGGCAGAACTTTTTCGTGGCGCACCGAACTGGCAAAAGCTTAATAACTACCCGGAAGCGGCGCTCTCGGCAGAGGAGCAGGCTTTTCTGGACGGGCCGACGGACAAACTTTGCGCCATCATGAATGATTGGCAGATAACGTACGAGCTGAACGATCTGCCGCCTGATGTCTGGAAATTCATCAAGCAGGAGCGCTTCCTGGGTATGGTTATCCCCAAGGAGTACGGTGGTTTGGGATTTTCCGCCATGGCGCATTCGGAAGTTGTCACCAAGCTTGCCACACGCAGTGTCACTGGCGCGGTAAGTGTTATGGTGCCCAACTCATTAGGGCCCGCCGAGCTATTGCTGCACTACGGCACTGAGGAACAGAAAAACTACTACCTTCCTCGACTGGCAGTAGGCGAGGAAATACCTTGTTTCGCACTCACCGGACCTTCCGCAGGCTCTGATGCGGGCGCCATGCCCGATATGGGCATCGTGTGTATGGGTGAGCATGAGGGGCGCGAAGTACTGGGTATGCGAGTCACCTGGGACAAGCGCTACATTACTCTGGGCCCGGTTGCAACGCTGCTTGGGCTGGCGTTCAAGGCCTACGATCCTGACAAGCTACTGGGAGACGAGGAGGCATTGGGTATTACTTGCGCATTGATTCCAACTGATACCACCGGTGTGAACATTGGTAGGCGTCACTTTCCGCTAAATCAGGCGTTCATGAACGGTCCTAACAGTGGCACCGATGTGTTTATTCCTATGGAGTGGGTGATCGGCGGGCAGCCGATGGTCGGTCAAGGCTGGCGGATGCTGATGGAGTCATTGTCCATCGGGCGTGGCATCTCACTACCCAGTAATGGGGTGGCATCGGGTAAGTCAGCGTCGCGTTTTGTGGGTGCCTATGCCCGTGTGCGCAAGCAGTTCAATTTGCCTATTGGCAAGTTCGAGGGCATTGAAGAGGCATTGGGCCGCATAGCCGGCTTGACCTACACCATGGACGCCGGACGGCGGCTGACATGTGCGGCACTGGATGATGGCGAAAAGCCGTCAGTGGCGTCAGCTATCCTCAAGTACTACAACACTGAAGGCATGCGCACGGTCATCAATGATGGTATGGACATCATTGGTGGTAAGGGTATTTGCATGGGCCCTAACAACTTCATGGGACGTCCATATCAGGCCGTGCCAGTCGGTATCACCGTTGAAGGGGCCAACATCCTCACCCGTAGTCTGATAATTTTTGGACAGGGAGCTATTCGCTGCCATCCTTGGTTGATGGATGAGATTACCGCAGCTTCATTACCCAACAAGCGCGAAGCGCTGGAGAGCTTTGATGAGGCGCTGATGGGTCATATCGGCTACGCCGTTCAAAATGGCGCACGCTCCTTGTTCCACGGTCTGACAAAAGGCGTTTTTGCTGATTCGCCGATTGACGGGCCCAACGCAAAATACTATCGACGTCTGGGGCGTATGAGTGCTGCTTATTCTTTTCTTGCAGACTTTGCGATGTTGTTTCTGGGCGGTGGACTCAAACGCCGCGAGATGCTGTCGGGCCGTTTCGCTGATGGGCTGATGCATATGTATATGGCCTCAGCGGTGTTGAAACGTTTTGAAGATACCGGGCGTCCACAAGCCGATCAGCCCTTGCTGGAGTGGTCTGTAAGGCATGCCTTGTTTGAGACACAAGTGGCTCTGGACCAGATTCTGAGAAATTTTCCCAATACGCCTATCGGCCTGATACTTCGCGGTATTGTGTTTCCACTGGGGCGTCGTTACCGAACACCGAACGACAAACTCACGCAAGCATGTGCACGTTTATTACTCAGTGAGTCAGAGGCTCGAGATCGTCTCACCGATGGTGTTTACTTGAGTGATGATCCTACCGACGTCACAGGCTGTGTGGAGTACGCATTGCGTTGTGTCCTGGCAGCTGATAGTGCAGAACGCAAGTTGAAGGCAACGCGTAGACAGCAGCCTTACGGTATCGACTATCCCACCTGGTTGCAGCAGCTCAGCGTGGAAGGGCTTGTGTCTGCAGAGGAAGTTGAGCTGTTACTCACCGCAGCAACAGCGACTCAACGTGTGGTGATGGTGGACGATTTTCCGAATGACGTATTGCAATCAGCCGCAGTTGCCAAGCCGGTGGCTCCGAGTGAGCCTGTTCATCAGTAGCGAGCAGCCTTGCGCGGCAGAAATTAATCTGCTGCCGCGCATTCTAACTACGCTCCGAGCATGGCGCCTTTTAACGTACGCTGTACTGGTGAATCAGACAACCAGATACCGAAAATTGCCTTCTTGAAGGGCATGCCAGGAATAGTCGCAATCGTCTCTCCATCCAGAATGATCTGAGTGCCTGATGCGCTGGTGTAATAAATCTGATAAACGTCGCCTGGACGAATGGGTTGGCTGAGCGAATCGATCATCGTAGTGATCTCATTCTCAATGGGGGCGGTGTTCGATCCGGTTGATTTTTTGAACCCGTCTTTCATCGCCTTTATCATCTTGTCGCGCGTCAGCAAGTCAGACAGGATATTGAGCTGAATTAGCATGGTTTCATCGGCTTCGAGGATGTCGGCAGCACCGGCGCCGTTAAGCGCATCGGTCAGATACAAACTACTCACGTAGAGCTTGAAAAACAGTTTCTTGCGAATCCCTGCACCGTTATAACTCAGTGGAGTATCACCGACAGAGATCGTCTGCTCAAGAGTGACGCCGCCAACTTTGGTGCTAGCCATAGCGGGCTGTAGAGCCAACAGAGTGACTAGACAACATATTGCTACCAACCGATTTTCCATGAGAGTGTCCTGTAAAAGATGGGTATTGCTGTCTGAATGGAGCTGCAAAGAGTCGCCCGGACCTGCTAGCGGTCCGGGCACTTGCCCGTCAATCGCACATCAATTGACTACACGGGCAAGCTTGCCACCATGATTACTGAGCAGGTGGCTGCAGCACATCTGTATTGGTTACTGGAAGCGCAGTTCCCTGAGAGGCTGCAAAGCCTGCCGTTTGCGTCTGCATTTCGATAGTGGCAGCGAGCCCGTCCTCTGATGGGCGCAGCAGAGAGCTGTGATCACCTTCGATAAATCGAACGGCGGCGTTGTTGTCAGCCACAGTTGTGTTCACTGACGGTAATCGCAGCAAGCCTATCAGCGGCTCTGTTCCTGCCAAAGGTGCAGTGGGGACAAAGTTCGGGATAACCGCGTCACCAATCACCTCAATGAGATGAATACGCGTGTCGCCGTTGGCGGCCACTGTATTTGCGTGGTTAATGGGGTCACCAGAATCAATCACGGATTGCGCCGCTACCAGAAACTGGTTGAATTCTGATGATCCTTCAACAATACCCGCACCGGCAAGTCCCTGACTGATAACGGGCCCGAAGCGCATCGAGTTCGCCAGTAGCTGCGCAATTCCACCACCAGGCATGCCCAATGTGGCGGCCTGATAAGGGTTGTCGAAGGCCAGCACTGAGGTTCCGACTATCGCCCCCAGTGAATGCCCCACAAACGTCATGTTACTTGCATCCAGCATGACGCCTTCAACCTGTATCGACGGGACACTTGCGCTGAGTACGAACAGATCAGCCACCGACTGACGCAAGTTATCGCGAGTGTTCGCTAGGTTGGTCAGATTGATGAAGTGCGCGCCCGACGGGTCAGGCTCATTATCTGCGCCAGGTGCCTGGGCACCCGTTTCTGCATCAACGGTGAGTACGTCTATGCCGAAGGTGCGCTCCGTGGGCCCTAGTGGGTTGCTTGATGCGTTCAGCGGGTTCGATGTATCGACGACGCCGTGCATAGGCATATCAATGGCAATGACAGCACGCCCCGCATCCGCCAACGCGTCGGCGATGCCCAGTACGTTAGAACGATCTCCTGTTATGCCGTGCTGGAATATAGTCACAGGCCATCCATTGGGAGGCATTTGACCACCACCTGCTGAGTTGGCGTTAGGCACGGTCATTAGTACCGGCACAGTAACTGTGGTTGTGCTTTGTGGTGCGAAGTCTGGATTGCCATCGGCATTCGTGCCGCCCGGAGGTTGGGCTGCTGCGTTTTGCCAAAAACTGTTGATTGCTGTAAGAGGATTGCCGTCGTCGCCCACGGCCGACAGGAAGTAGGGTAGGTCGAGCACACCAGCAAAAATATCAGCGTTACCGCGACCGCCTGTCGCATCAGTAGCCAAGCCTGAGGCACCCAGTATCAGCCTAGATGCCACTGTATTGTCTCTAACCGTTTGTAACACTTCACGGGTAGTCTGCGTGGTGAACACCCAAGACAGAGCCACGTTGGCTGGATCGACGTTCAGCGCTGCGCTCAAAAGCTGTGAGTGCGAACCGACCGCATTTCGTAAGCCCTCAAGGCTGGGGTTGGTCAGCGGCACGTCTCCCTGCAGGAGGCCGTAAACAAGGCTGCCCTGCAGAGCGTCGCCTTGCAGATCCTGAATGCCGTTGGTCAGCACCACCATATAGCTGGTACCTGGCTGTAGCGGCACACGCGGCAGGAGGATTAGCTGATCTTCAGTGGCTGTAACGATCATTTGCTGTTGATCGGTGATCTCGCTTAGTACCCCGTTAACCGCTGATCTGAGAAAGCCGCCGAGTGCTGCAGGTTCTGTCGGGCTGGATACTTCAAAGATCCGCACGGTGTCGCCAAGGATCAGGGTCTCAGGATTCAGGGCTTCTGAGATAGCGGTGACGATGGGGGCAACGGTGGAGAACCCGTCGAGCTGATTCAAAGCCACTTGTGGGTTGGCCAGCGTCTGGTCAGCGTCAGCGGCAATGGGTATGCGCAGCAGGCCATCTTCTGGGCGCGGGTCTGCAGGGTTACGCACAAAGAACAGATTGTTGGGGAAGGGGATGGTGGCATCCGCTGGGTTGAACAGCGCTTGTGGGGGACTGGCAAGTTGAGTTGCTTCAGCTTCGGCCGCTATGCTCGCCTCGAAGTCAACTTCTTCGGTGTCGCTGCAGGCAGCAAGCGTCAGTAAAACAGCGGGCGCCACTAGCCAGTTACGGTATTTAATCAGTGTGCTTTGCATGGTCATATTCTTAATTAAAGTCCCAGTTAAGCTGAGCTGACAAAATTCCCACGGAGGGTTCGTAGACGCCTCGGACAAACGTGCCTGTGCCGTTGCTCTCGGCATCGGGGTTATCGATGGGTGTGTCGTCCAGCATGATGTACGCGAAGCCCAGATCGTAGGAGAACCTCTGCGATACCTTGTAACCCAGCCCGACTGTGAGCCAGGTTCGGTCACTGCCCGGGATACGTGCAGTACGGCGCTGTGCGCTGGGAATAGCTTCTTCATCAAACGCATAACCGGCACGTAATGTCAGCTTTGAGCTTTGTGAATAGTTGATGCCTGCCGAGAACCGAAAGACGTCTTCCCAATCCTGTACAGACAGGGTGTCTGCCTGAAACTCAGGCTGGTCATAAACGATGCGTAGTTCGTCAAACGAGCTCCAACCGGTCCAGGTCAGATCTGAGAGTAGCTGAAACTTCTTGTTGACTTGCCAGGCACCTGACAGAGAAAAAGATGCGGGCAGCTGCACCTCGGCGGTAGCGGATCTGTCGATCAGGAAATTCTGTGCAGCCACAGAGGCGGGTGTTACTGCATCGCCTTCATTGCCGTCCAGAAGTTGGCGTAATTGCGGGTTAACGGTGAAGTCGGCGTCGCCGTCGAGTGTATGGTCAACACTATGGCGGTACGCTACACCGATTTTAACGTTGTCAGTCGGGGTATACAAAGCGCCCAGATTAAAGCTGAATGCTGTTGAATCACCTTCGATTTCTGCTGCTGAATCATTTTCCACGTTGCCGGGTGTCAGTCCTGCGTTGACACAATCTGCGGCAGAAAAGTTGGTGTCTGGATTGGAGCCAAATGCCAGGCAAGCTGCGCCTGAATCTACCGCGCTGCCAAGCTCTGCTGAGAGTTGTTGAAGACTGACGCCAAAGCCAAAGCTGAAGGTGTCAGATGCGCGATAGGAGAACGCGGGGTTAATATCGATCACCTGGATGGAGCTGTCGACCGTTGTGTAGCGCCCTTTCCAGTCTCGATCATATTCGGTGGATGAGCCGAATGGCACTCCAATACTCAATCCATAGCTCCACTGCTTGTTCAGCGGGGCAACGTAATAAAGGTTGGGCAGGAGGCTGGTTGTTCCAGCATCTGCCGTATCGGGGCCCGAAACTTCCGGACTGCCGAATACTGAACCCAGAGTCGTGCCTTGGTCTGTCCATTCTGTGGAGGCGTCCAGTACATGAAGAGCGCCTGAGATCTTACGACCTTCAAGCTGACTCATGCCAGCCGCGTTAAACCATACCGTAGAGGTATCGTTGCTGACAGCTGCGGCGCCTGCATAAGCGGCGCCCAGGCCTGATGCGCCATGCTCTATCAGTGCAAAGCCACCAGCGTTAGCTGAACTGGTGAACCAGATGGTGGGCATACTCAAGCCTAGTATTGCAACTAGTGGCGATAGCCGCACAGGGTGTTTGTACATAAGTTTTCCTCGAACAGTGGTAATCGGCTATTTATCATCCATGACGTCGCGTTTAGTGAACGTTGGCGCTGCGAACCTGTCTGACGTGTGGTGATCAGATTCGCTACCGACTGAATTTTGACGTTTAAATCTAGTGTGCTTGGATCCGAAATATAGCTTGACACTCGGTTTCAGAGGTCAGGCTATCGTGCATGAGTATAGGCTTAACTTGCAATAAATCGACGTTTCGGCCAGATTTTAACGTTGTGCTGGTGAGTCCCTGTTACACATGCTCATCGTATACAGAGCATGCGCGTGTTCAGACTCGGTATAGTCAAACCATGAAATTTATCGCCAGAGCGTTTTTGGTAACCCTTGTTGTTCTGTCATGTGCGCGCGCAAGCCACGCGCACGAGTTCGTTTTTGCACGGTTGGTTTACTCGCAATCCCTGTTCGATGACTGGCCGCGCTGGCGTGCTGATTGGCCAGAAGCGGAAACTCATTTCAATGCCGGCCTGCAAAGACTCACGCGTCTGGACGTGGCGCCTGACGGGGTGCTGATGCGCATGAATGATGACACGGTATTTGACTACCCATGGCTGTATGTGGTCGAGGTGGGGTCCATGACGCTGTCTACCAGTGAGGCTGCCACTTTGCGAGAGTACCTGTTGCGCGGTGGATTCATGATGGTCGATGATTTTCATGGTCGATACGAATGGCAGCAGTTCGAGGCGGTCATGAAGCAAGTATTTCCGAACAAACAGATCGAGGATCTGAGTGATCAGCACGAAGCGTTTCACGTACTCTACAACTTGGAGTCGCGGGAACAAATACCGGGCATACGTGCTCTGATGAACAATAGAACACATGAAAAAGGCGGTACGGTGCCTCGATGGCGTGGCATAGTTGATGAGAGTAATAGAGTAATGGTGGCGATCAACTTCAATCAGGATATCGGGGATGCATGGGAGCATGCAGACGACGCTCGCTATCCAGCATCGTTAACCGCACAGGCCTATCGACTTGGCGTCAACTACGTTTTGTATTCACTGACACACTAGGTGATGGCAATAATTTATAGCCCCTTTACGGGCGGGGAGCCACATTACTGATGCTCGAATGGCTGTTTAAGTATCCTGCGCAAACCTGGCGTGAGGCATCTCTGGGCTTCGAAAACGCTTGGCCAGTGTGGCTGTTGGCCGCGCTGGTAGTCGCTGCGCTGTTGCTGATTATCGTAAGTTTGCGTCGTCGCCCGTTGTCTGTTGGCAGACGATCATGGCTTCTGGTGCTTCAGGGTTCAGTGGCTACTATTGTGCTGACTATGTTATGGCAACCCGTGCTTGACGTCGAAGTTGCAGAGCAAGGCGAAAATACGGTTGCCTGGGTCATTGACACCAGTAGCAGCATGGGTACCGATGATGTACCCACATCGCGCGTCGCAGCCACAGAGCAGCAAAGCCGCGTATCAGCCGCAACGACTCTGGTTCAGCGTCTGGCTATCGATGAGCAAACTGAATTTGATGCTGATTTGTATGCACTGGGCAGCTCCTTGACATCTGCTGCAAGCGTTGAGCAACTCACCCAGCTACCGCTTGCACCCTTGACCGATGTCGCTGGCGGACTCGATGAGCTTCTCGGAACGGTTGGTGAGAGTGCACTGGCTGCTGTGGTGTTGGTCTCTGATGGTTCTGACAACGCAGCGCAGATCGATGCGCAGTGGTGGCAACGATTAAGCTCTGCGGGTGTGCCGGTACATACGGTAGGTGTTGGGCGAATTAGCCGCCCGGAAGATATTGAACTTAGCGATGTCAGCCTGCCAGAGCAGGCGGCTTCACAGGTGGCTGTGACAGCCACTCTGCGTATTACTCATGGCGCGGGAGGTGAGGCGCGAGTGCGCGTTCTTGCCGGGCGTGACCTTGTCGCAGCGCAGGATATACAACTACCTGAGGGGGTGGGTGAAAGTGTGCATGAGGTGTCCATCCCTGCTGGTGAAAGTGGTATTCGGCAGTTGCGCTTTGAGGTTGCCAGCACTGATGCCTTGATGGATCCTGATCAAACCAACAACGTTCAGCCGCGTGTGCTGCGCGTTGTTGATGCACCCCGCCGAATTCTCTACGTGGAAGGTGAGCCGCGTTGGGAGTACAAATTTTTACGACGTGCCATGGGTGATCATCCAGGCGTGGAAATTGTCTCACTACTCAGAACTTCACCGAACAAGTTCTACCGGCAAGGCGTGCGTGATTCAGACGAATTGGCCGATGGTTTTCCGGTAACACGTGAAGAGCTATTCAGTTACGATGCGGTGATTATTGGCAGCCTGGAAGCCGCTGAACTCAGCACAGCGCAGCAATTGGCGTTGCGTGATTTTGTCAGCATTCGAGGTGGATCATTGTTGATGCTGGCTGGGCGACATGGGTTGGCTGATGGCGGCTGGGGACGATCCGTGGTGTCTGCGGCGTTGCCGGTTATTCTGGATGCACGACTAGCTGCCAAGACCTTCGAGCGTGTTCGCTCGCAACTTGTGCCCTCAGTGTCCGGGTACAGAACTCCCTGGTTAGCATTGGGGGAGTCCTACGATGACAACGAAGCCGCTTGGCTAGGTCTGCCGGCAGTTGCTGATATTCAAAGCCTGGGGGCTGTAAAGCCCGGTGCTGTTGTGTTGCTGGACAGTATTATTGATAACCGTGGGCTCAGCAGTGCAGAGCCTGCTCTGGTTAGCCAGCGATACGGCAAAGGGCAGAGTCTGGTGTTAGGCAGCAGCGGCACTTGGCGTTGGCAGATGAATCTGGACTCAACCGACCAACGCCACGAGAGGTTTTGGCGGCAGTTGGCCACGAGTCTGGTAGACGGTGTGGTGCCTCGCATAAGCATTAGCGCCTCTAGGTCAGTGTATCGTGATACGGATACTGCCCAGCTCGTTGCGAGTGCCTACGATGCAGATTACCAACCGCTGTTGCAATCGACCCTTGCCGTGCAGATGACCCGTCCAGACGGGTCAGTTCGCACGGTTGAACTTCAATCGGATGCCCGGCAACCTGGCTTGTACCGTGGTGTAGTTGAGACAAACCTGGACGGCCCTTACACGATTAATGCTACGACTCCATTGGGCGGTGAATCGCCGATAAGTGCCTCGGTCAGTGCTGAGCACTGGTGGGTGCGTGAATCGGGTACTGCCGAGAATTTCACCAACACACAGCAGCAGGGCTTTTTGCAGCGGGTGGCCGATGTCACGGGTGGACGCTATCTTAGTTTCTCCGATGCGGATGAGCTGACAGAAGCGCTGGCGCAGACGAATGTGGCTCTCAAGCGCGAAGTGAGTTTGCCGTTGTGGGATATGCCTCTGTTCTTTATTTGCCTGTTGTTGGCAAAGGCGCTTGAGTGGTTGTTTAGATTGCGATGGAGGCGACTATGAAACCTGCTGTTATCCGGTGGGCAAGGCTTGCCAGTAAGCGCTGCCTGCAACAACTGACGACATCGTTTTTATCTTTGTTTTTTGCGTTTTTTTCACTTGACGCCACGGCCCGAACCTACGGCGTTGTGGTGGAAGGCTTAGGCGGTTCGCCAGAGTACGCTGAGGCTTTTGCCAGCACTTCGCAAAGCCTGAGTGCGGCCTTGCAAACACTCGATACAGATGCATCATTGATTATTTCACTGGATGCGAGCTCTACACGTGAAACGATCTTGCAAGCCATAGAACAGCAAGCGCTGCGTATTCAGTCGGACATATCGTCCGCTGATAGCGCGGGCATAGAGCCTGTGTTTGTTCTAATGATGACCGGCCATGGGAACGCCAACAGAGAGGGTTGGGTGTTCAACGTCAAGGGTCCTGATATCACCAGCAATGAGCTTGTCGCAGCACTTAATGGGGTGCCGACCGCACGTCAACTGGTTGTACTGGCTGCCAGCGCCAGTGGTGCTGCGCTTGAGTCCATGTCACAGCTGGGTAGAGTGTTGGTGACGGCCACCAAAAGTGGCGGTGAGATCAATGCGGTGCGTTTTCATGGATTTCTGGCGGATGCTGTTACTAGTGATACCGCTGATTTCGATCGTAATGAAATCCTGACGGTCGCTGAGGCCTTCCGATTCGCTGAGGCGCGAACCCGCGAATATTACGAACAACAAAAACTGCTGGCCTCTGAGCATTCCAGGCTTCGCGGTGAGTTGGCCGGAGATCTGGCCATTGCCTTGCTAGGGTCCTTGAAAGATGCCAAGGACGATCCGGTGGTGGTGAGCTTGTTAGACGAGCGGCTGGTACTGGAGAGAAATTTCAAGGCCCTGCGGATGCGCAAGCCTGACATGTTGGCTACCGATTACTACGACGAACTGGAAACCTTGTTGTTGTCCATTGCAAGACTACAACAATCCATTGATGAGGCAACGGGCTGGAGCGAAAGCGATGCGGAGAGTTAACGCCAGAAGTGCGCTGTTGTTTATTGTGGCAAGCCTCGGCTGCACGGGTGCCGCCAACGCGTTCACCATCCATTACGATACAACGCGCTCAGCACTGATACGCGAATGTGATAACAAGCTGTATTCGGGTCTACGCGACGAGGCGGATGATTGTTATACCGATGTTCTGGATACTTCCGAGGGGCTACAGCAGGCTGATGCTGCGGCAGCGTTAGGCGATATCCGTCAGGCAAATCGGCTGTACCGCGAGCTCACGGCAAACAGCACTGACCCCGCCATCAAAACGCACTGGGCGCAGTTGTACTTGCAGACGCATCAGATCAGTGACGCGGAAGCTCTGTTTCGCGAGGCACTGCTGTATGACAGCAGTTGGGTGCCGGCGCAGGTAGGGCTGGCGCAAGCGCTGGCTGAAGGCTTCGAGGGGCGTGCGCGACAAATGCTGGAATCCATTCTTGCTGAGCATCCAGACAACGTGCAGGCATTGCTGCTACTGGCGCGAATCGAGCTGGAGCTGCAGAATCTAGAGGTTGCCAGAGCCCTGTTAGGTCAAGCGCTGGTTGAATCGCAAGTTCAAGAGCTGCCGCAGTTGGAGATCTACGCCTTGTACGCGGGCGCAAACCTACTCGAAGATAAACCCATGACTGAGTGGGTGGACAAGGCCCTCGCAGATAACCCCACCTATGGCGATGTGTATGCGATACCAGCGCATTTTTATATCATTACCTATCGCTACCGCGAGGCTGTTGACCTGTATGTGCGAGCTGTCGGGCTGGATCCGGATCTGGCGACTGCGCATCGCGATCTGGGTATCAATCAACTGCGGATCAACAATATGTTTGCTGCCCGTTATCATCTGCAGCAAGCGTACGATCGTGACCCCTTTGATGCGCAAACCGTCAACACACTGCGCTTGCTAGATGATCTGGATGGCATGCGGGTCAGTTATGTTGACGTGCCTGATCCTGATAATGCTGACGATATCATTGGCCGTGTATTGATTCGTCTGGATCGGGAAGATGCCGATGCACTGGAGCCTTACGTTATCGATTTATCTATAGCGGCGGTGCAGCTATTTACCGAGCGTTATGACTTCGCCTTGAAAAAGCCTATGGTAGTCGAGCTTTATCATGACCATGATGATTTTGGTGTGCGTACTGTCAGTACCCCGGGCATTGGTTTGCTAGGGGTGACGTTTGGTTATCTGACGGCTATGGATAGTCCCAGAGCACGTGCGGCTGGCTCCTTTCATTGGGGCAGTACACTATGGCATGAGATTGCCCATGTATTTACGCTGGAAGCTACCAACCATCGCTTGCCGCGCTGGTTCAGTGAAGGCTTGTCTGTGTATGAAGAGTGGAATACCGGACCGCTTGCTGATCGAGAGCTTTCTCTGGATGTGCTTACAGCCATCAAACAAAATCAGTTATTACCGCTTGAATCTTTGGATCAGGGATTCGTACGGCCCAGCTATAACGGGCAGGTGCAAGTGTCGTACATGCAAGCAGGACTGGTTTGCGATTTCATTGCAAGCCGTTGGGGACATGATGCTCTAGTAACGATGCTAAAGGCGTTTGGTGAAGGTGCTACCACGGTGGAAGCACTGGTTGCGGCATTGGGTGATGACCAGCCGGGCTTTGATGCTGCATTTGCAGAGCATTTGCAAAGCCAATGGGGGGGCATTCTCGACACGATGGACGAATACAGCGCGGCCTCAAGACAGCTTGAACGGGCGTTGCAATTTGAAGATTGGGTGAGCTCCGAGGCACTGGCGCGTGATGTCATTCGCCGCTATCCGCAACGCGTAGGCCAGGGCAACGCATACCAGGTGCTGGCCGCGGCTCTTCAGCAACAAGGCCACGACGATGACGCTGTTGAGATTATGTTGGAATGGCAGCGTAAAGGTGGCCATGACCCTGATGCCTTGTATCAGTTGATTGTTGATCTACGCGCGCGTGACAAAGATGTCGAGGCAGTTGCAGTCATGGAAGCGCTGAACTGGGTCATGCCCTATGGCACTGACGTGCATCGATGGTTGGGCGAACACTATCTTGCCATCGGCGATCCAAACCGGGCACTGCGTGAATTCAATGCATTACTGGGTATGCAGGTGGACGATATAGCATCGGCCCATCTTGGCAAGGCGCGTGCGAATCTGCAGCGTGATGAAAAAGCCGAAGCCCGACGACAGGTTCTCTATGCACTAGAGAGCGCCCCTTTTTACCGACCTGCGCAGCAACTGCTGCTGACCTTATCTGCCGGAGAATGATGTGAGCGACTCTGAATTCAATACAGCCGACACCGCCCAACTGGTGGATGAGTTTCGTGCCGTGACAAAGAAGTTACGCTCTGAAGTGGGGCGCATTGTGGTGGGCCAGGACGAGGTTGTGGAGCATCTGCTTATTACCTTGCTGGTGGGTGGACACTGCCTGGTGACCGGTATGCCGGGCACGGCCAAAACGCTACTTGTGCGAACACTGGCTGACGCCCTGGGCTTGCAGTTTGATCGCATTCAGTTCACGCCGGATCTGATGCCCACCGACATCACAGGCACAGACATCATCGAGGATGATGACAACGGTAAGCGAAACTGGCGATTTATCCCCGGACCCATTTTTACCAATGTTCTGCTGGCTGATGAGATAAACCGTACACCGCCAAAGACACAGGCAGCCCTTCTGGAGGCCATGCAAGAGTATTCGGCGACGGTACGTGGCACACAGCACATCATCAACAAACCGTTTTTTGTATTGGCCACGCAGAATCCGTTGGAGCTTGAAGGCACCTACCCATTGCCTGAAGCGCAGCTTGATCGATTTCTGTTTAACATCATGCTGGACTACTTGCCGCTGGAAGATGAGCTGACAGTGGTGCAACGCTTCACCAGTGACACGCTGCCAGAACCCGTAGTGGCGTGTACCAACGCCGAACAAATACTGGCGTTTCAAAAGCTGACACGCCAAGTGCCTGTCAGTCAGCAAGTGGGTCGTTATGCAGTTGAGCTTGTGCGTTCCACGCGCCCTGAAGATCCTTCCGCATCCCCGAAGGTCAAGCAGTACGTTAAATTCGGAGCCTCGGTAAGAGCGGCGTTGTTTATTACACTGGCCGCCAAGGCGCGGGCCTTGATGGCTGGGCGCTACCACGTCACCACTGAAGACATTGATGCATTGGCGGCACCGGTACTGCGGCACCGTGTGATGCTCAACTATTTTGCCGAGGCTGATGGGCTGACAGTGGATGATGTGCTGCGCGATGTTGTTGATCAGCGTGTGGCTGCCTGAGATGTCAGCTGATTTGACATCCTCGAACCGCAAGATGTGCTGACCGACGGATAAGCGATAACGTGCCAGCAAAAACTGCCAATCGATTACTAAAACCTGAAGTGCTTGCGCGCCTGGGTACGCTTGATCTGGTGGCCAGAACTGTCGTGGATGGTGTGACCACCGGGCTGCACCGCTCACCGCATTTTGGTTTTAGTCAGGAGTTCGCTGAGTATCGCGCTTACAACGAGGGCGATGATCTTCGCTACGTTGACTGGAATGTGTACGCGCGCGCTGATCGTATGTACATCAAGCGCTTTCAAGGTGAGACCAATACCGCGATTAATCTGCTTCTGGACACGAGCGCATCGATGGATTTTGGAGCGCCTGTTACCAAATTGGAGCAAGCCATTTTTCTTACCGCCTCCCTGGCTTACATAACGCGTAAGCAGCACGATTCTTTGGGTTTGGCCGTGTTTGATGAGTCAGTTCGCACGTTTCAGCCCCCGTCTGCGCGTCCCGATAGTTTGCCTCGTGCATTGGCGTTGCTTGAGAACACAAAGCCTGGCAACGGCACCCATATTCTAGGGGCGTTGCAGAGCCTTCGTGCCAGTATCAGTCGACGAGGCTTACTGGTGGTGGTATCCGATCTTTATGCCAATAGCGATGAACTGTTGGCAGCACTACAACCCCTGGCACACGCCGGGCAAGACATTGCGGTGTTTCATTTACTGGACGATGAAGAGATAGAACCTACGGCCAAAACGATCAGTGCATTTCAGGATCTTGAAACTGAAGAGTCAGTGATTGTTGATCCTCAATTTCTCAAAACCAGTTATCGCTCCCGATTTGCTGCGCATTGTGAATCCATGCAACAGGCGTGTCGGCGAGTAGGGGCAGACTACACGCGTGTGCTAACCAGTGAGCCTTTGGATGCAGCCCTGCAGTCTTACATGAGTTTTCGTGCGAGGCGCGGTCGATGAGCTTACTGTTTCCTGCCTACCTGCTGGGTTTTCTGGGTCTGGCATTGCCGTGGATTCTGCACCGCTTCAGTGATCAGCAGCCACCAGTGCTGTTGTTTCCGTCCAATCAGTTTCTTGACGCGACCACGCCGCCAGTGTCGCGAAAACGCACATTGCGTTATAGGGCTTTACTGGCACTGCGTGTATTGTCACTGGCGCTTTTATGTTTGCTTTTCGCGCAGCCGTGGATCAATCGGGATGCTGTGCCTACAGCCCTTCAGCAGCATCACATGATTGTGCTTGATCGCTCCTTGTCCATGCGCGCTTCTGGCCGATGGGATGAAGCGATTGATCGCGCGCGCGGTTTAATCGATGAGGTAGGTGGTGGGAGCGCTGAGCTTCTGGCATTTGATCGTCGTGTGGTGGTACTTGCTTCAACTATTGCCTATGGAGCGGGCGAGTCTGGTGTATCACTGGGTGCTGCGCTGGATGATGTACAGCCTGGTTTTGCACCAGGTGATTATGGTTCGGTTATGCAGCGTCTTGACCGCTTGGCCAATGAGCGGGAGTTGCCCGTAAAAGTGTGGCTGATAAGTGATATGCAGGCGAGTGCGTTACCGGCTCAGCTAAATGCGCTGTATGCGCCAAACGTTGCCGAGTTTGAGCTGTTGCCTGTGGAGGGGGATGATAAACTCAATGTACATCTGGTTGCCCAGGCACAATCGAGCAATAGCGCAACGGCTCAGATATCAGTGTCGTTACTGGCAAGTCGTGCCGGCGCAAATACATCGTCAGAGCCTGTTACGCGAACCGTACAGGTGGAGTCTTCTGCCGGGATTATTGAGCAGCGTTCGGTGACACTTACGCCCGGTGAGGTATCGGCATTTAGTTTTGATGAACTGGTTATTCCTGCCGAGTCGAATCCACAGTTTATCGTATCGTTGCTAGAGCCCGATTCACTGGCGGAAGATAACCTGCATACCTTACCCATTGTAGAGCCTCAGGCTACCGCCATCGTCTTGTTGAATGGTCCGGATACGCAAAATAGCAGTGCTCAGGTGTTTGTTACAACGGCCTTGGAGACAGACGCTGTTGCGGAGGTTGAATTGCTGCGTGGAAACGCCGCTCAAGTGCCCAGCGATACGGCCCATCTGGTTACCGGCAGAGATGTGAGTGCCGCCGTGGAGCTGGACATACTGCAATTTGTGGACACTGGCAGCAACGCGTTGCTGTTCAATACAGGGTCAGACTCTGTAAATGTGAGTACACGATTGGAGGGGGTCGGTGTCGGTGCCATGGACGATGCGCATCCATTAGCCCTGGGTGAAATTTCCTGGTTGGGCACGCGGTTTTTTGATCTACCTCCGATGGAGCTGATTGACGGTGACAAGTTGCTGCTGGCCACGGCGGATGGACAAAGTGTTCTTGTGGAGCGAGACACTAACCGTGGCAGGCTGCTTATCCTTAACGATCCTCTGGACGGCTTGGCCAGTAATCTGCCGTTACAGCCAGCGTTCGTAGCGTTGATGCAATCGCTCATTCGGTATTTTGACGCCAGCACCTCGTTACCAGATCAGATTGTCATTGGAGAGCGGTTATCCCTGCCGGTTAATGCACAGATTATCGATAGCACCGGTGAATCGTTGGTGAGCATTGCAGACAGAGGGCAGCCTGCCAGTATTGAGCTGAGCGAACCTGGAATCTACACCGTGCTGAGTACCCGCGGCGAGCAGCCTGTGCGTGCCGTGCTGGAACCTAGCGAAGCTGATCTGTCTACGCTTGATGACGAGACCACAACTCAATGGCAGGCCCGTTACAGCGACGACGCTGATGAGGCGACCACCGCTGACCAAGCTGCTACATCTATTACTTCCGGCATCGATACACGCCTGTTGACATCCGGGGGAGACCCCATGCGTCACGCGATCTGGCAGTGGTTACTGCCACTGGTGGCGCTACTGTTATTTGCAGAAGGATGGTTTGCTAATCGACGCCTTGACGTCAGGAGAGATGGCTCATGATTGGTCGGAACAACGTCGTTAATCTGTTTACTGCCTACATTGAGCGGGCCAAAGGACGCGAACGCTGGCGCCATATTCTGGCCTTTGTCGCCATTGGTGCTTTGCTGCTGTGCGTTCTCACTCTGGCTGGTGCCTGGGTTGGCTTATACCGGGGTTTTACACCCGCGCTTGATCTGATTGTCAGAAGCTTGTTAGCGCTTAGCGCCATAGTGTGTGCAGTGCTTTTGTGTTGGCGTCCACTGCGTGATCTGGCAACTGATGAAGGGGCAAGACTGGTAGAGAATTCGGATGCAGCTTTTGATGGACGAGTTCATACGTTTCTGGACACTCAGCGCAACGACCCGAAACAGGCTTTTCTGGGTTTGCTTGCCAGAGATGCTTTGTCGGTAGCAAAGCGAGTTCCTGTGCAACGCATTGTGCCTACCAGTGCGTTGGTGTGGCCCCTTGTTGTGCTTGTAGGTTTGCTGGGTGCTGGCATAGGTTTCCAGCAGGCTGCGCCGCCAGCCTGGAAAAATGCTGCCTTGCATGTCTGGTGGGGTTGGCAGGATCGCACGTTGGTAGATCCACGAACCATCGATGTAGCACCGGGATCCATTCAGCTGCTGGCGGGAGAGGATCTTGGGTTGGAGATTGGGCTCTTTGGCTTCGATGCTGAAGAGGTCACGCTGCATGCTCGAAGTCCTGATGACGAACAATGGCAAAGCAGTCAGATCACAGCGTCCCCCGATGGTCGTTTCCGCTTCAAGATGTTTCGTGTGAATCAACCGTTGAGCTACTACGTGGAGGCGGGCTTTACCCAAAGCTCGCAATACGAAGTCTCCGTGATTCAACCCGCAAGGCTGCAGGGTATTGATGTTGAGTATGTTTATCCGGAATGGACAAAGCTTGAGCCAGTCAGCCTCGAGAATGTAACGAATATAAGCGCGGTGAAAGATACGCGTGTCACGCTCACATTGTCTCTGGACAAAGCCTTGAATGATGGTTTGTTGCTGTTGGGTGAGCAACCATTGTCCATGAGCTTGCTGGACAGTGAGGAGGGTGAGGAGACTGTCCGATATCAGGCCCGATTTGTTCTCAGCAATGACACCGAATATCAATTGATGGACACCATGCTGGAACGTCAGGTACCCATCAGCGATACGCATGCCGTTATTGTTCGCGGTGATGAAGCGCCAGTGGTCAAGTTTGTAAGCCCGGGCAGAGATGTTAGCGCCTCGCCGGTGGAAGAAGTAGGCATTGAAGTTGAAGCGCAAGATGATTTTGCCATTGAGTCTGTCGAGCTTTTCTATTCAGTGAATGCTGGCGAATGGCAAAGCGTGCTGTTGGAAAATGATGATGTAGCCCGTTATGTTTTCTATCTTGAGTCCATGGGTAGTGAGGTTGCCGATACTGCCTCGATTGAGACTGAAAGCAATGAGACCGAGATCGTTGAGACTGAGTCAGGCGAAGCTGCCATCGTGGAAGGCAGTGATGGCAGTGACGAGCAAAACCTTGTTGAAGCTGCAGAAGCTATTCCGTTACAACCTGGGGACCTGATCAGTTACTACGTGCGAGTACGTGATCACAACAGCTCCAGCGAAACCGACATGATGCTTGTTGATGTGCGTCCTTTTGAAAGACGTTTCTCTGAGGGACAGGGTGCTGCTGCCGGTGGTGGCGGCGGTGGTGGTGGATCTGCCAACGAGGGCAGTGAAATATCGCGTCGGCAAAAAGAGATTTTTCTGGCTACCTGGAATTTGCAGCGCAGTACCGACGCTGCTGAAGGTGACACTTCCGGGCAAGAAGATAATGCAAGGTTGTTGTCAGAGTTGCAGCGCACTCTGGCCGAGCAGGCACGCACATTGGCCGATCGATCGGAGGCGCGTGAGTTGGTCAGCCAGGGCGAGGAGATTCGTCAATTCGTACAGTACCTGCGAGAGGCTGCCGAACAGATGGAGCCTTCAGCCGTGGCGCTGGATGAGTTGGCGTTCAGCGATGCGATTCAACCGCAACAGAAAGCGCTGCAGTTATTGCAACGTGCCGAAGCATTGTTTGCTGATATTCGCATGACCCAGCAAGAGGGTCAGGGCGAGGGTGGTCAGCAAGCGGGTCAGGACATGGCCGAGATGTTCGAGCTGGAGATGGATCTGGAGCGCAATCAGTACGAGCAACCAGATCGTGGTGGTAACAGCGGTGGTGGGCAAGAACAGCTGGATGATATTTTCGAAGAGCTTGCCGAACTTGCGCGTCGACAGCAGGAGCTTGCCGAGGCTGAGCGCGAGCAGAATTCGCTGACACGAGAAGAGCAGTGGCAACAACAGCAATTAGCGCGCGAGTTAGAGGAGTTGCAACGCGAACTCGAGCAGCTTGAGCGCGATGCTGCTGGGGCGTCAGGTGCAGAAGCTGAGAGCCTGCAGCAGGCTGCCAGTGAACTGTCTGAACGGCTGGAGCAGGCTCGGGATGCGTTGGAGCAAAGTGACCAATCTGCATCGGAGCAAGCGAACAATGATGCTGAAGACGCCGAAGATGGTACAGAGACTGAGTCGGGTGATGGCGAACAACAGGCCAATGCCGATGGTGAGCAGGGTGGCTCGGCTGCGCAAGCTGCCAGCGACGCTCTACAAGAAGCCTTGCAAGGTCTGGGTGATGCACGCTCTCAAGATCTGCAAGCTGGCATTGATGCTGCCACTGAGGAGGCCTCAGATATTCTGGAACGTCAGCGCGAACTCGAAGAAATGCTCAGAGAGGCTGTAGAGCTTGCAGTTCGCTCGCGAGAAAGTGGTGTTCTGAGC
>JALZVU010000018.1 GCA_023301795.1 Granulosicoccus sp. | reverse complement strand
TACTTCATCACTAACCAGGATGCGATGTCTGCAGAGCTCGAAGAGCCGTACGTCCTGCTTTATGACAAGAAAATCAGCAACATCCGTGATTTGCTCCCGGCGCTAGAAGCTGTTGCCAAGTCTGGCAAGCCTCTTTTGATTATTGCTGAAGATATCGAAGGCGAAGCTCTGGCTACTCTGGTAGTCAACAGCATGCGCGGTATCATCAAGACCTGTGCTGTCAAGGCGCCTGGCTTTGGTGATCGTCGTAAAGCAATGCTACAAGACATCGCTATTTTGACTGGTGGCCAGGTTATTTCTGAAGAAGTTGGTTTGTCTCTTGACAAGGTTACTTTGGACGATCTGGGTACTGCCAAGCGCGTAACCGTAGACAAAGACAACACAACTGTTGTTGATGGCGCAGGTTCTTCAGACGAGATCGGTGGTCGTGTTGACCAGATTCGCACTCAGATTGAGCAAGCGACTTCTGACTACGACAAAGAGAAGCTTCAAGAGCGTGTAGCCAAGTTAGCCGGCGGTGTTGCGGTTATCAAGGTTGGTGCTGCAACTGAAGTTGAAATGAAAGAGAAGAAGGATCGCGTTGATGATGCGCTGCATGCAACTCGCGCAGCTGTTGAAGAAGGTATCGTTCCTGGTGGTGGTGTAGCTCTGGTTCGTGCAATCGCTGCTGTTGACAAGATCAAAGGCGACAACCACGAGCAAGATATTGGTATCGGTATTGCCAAGCGTGCAATGGAAGAGCCTCTACGTCAGATCGTTCAAAACGCAGGCGGCGAGCCATCAGTAGTGGTTGCTAAGGTCCGTGAAGGCAAAGGTAACTTCGGTTACAACGCTGCTAATGGTGAATACGGCGACATGGTCGAGCTGGGAATCCTTGATCCTACTAAGGTAACTCGTTACGCGTTACAAAACGCTGCATCAGTGGCTGGTCTCATGATCACCACAGAAGCTATGATTGCTGACCTGCCTAAGGACGAAGGCGCGGTCGGCGGTGGCGGTATGCCTGATATGGGCGGCATGGGTGGTATGGGCGGCATGATGTAATAGCCCCAAGCTAGTGCTCACTGCTTGTTGAGCACAGTTTGTCAGTAGTTCGCAGTACCCGAACCCCCGACTTGTCGGGGGTTCGGCGTTTGGGCTTTAGCAAAGTAGGTTTAAGAGACTCAAAATGTTGCCGATAGTGGTTTAAGGGCAGTCGTATTCAGTTCGCCATTTACAAGCCAATAGAGCGTCTCACCAGGTAATCACTTTGAATTTTCGTGCATTAACTGCCAATGTGTACCGATCCAGGACAGCGCGAATGTTGTCCGGAACCGTTGCCTTGGCTATGTTTCTGTTGCAAACGCTGGTGTATGTGCCGTCTGTTTTCTCAAGGCACCAGGATTCGCTAGAGCATCGCTTTGATCTGGAGCGCAACCTGTTGTCGTCCACCTTCAGATCCAGTGATCATCTGGCACTTGACGTGTCCGATGCCGTGATTGGTGACACTTTGGTGGGGCTGGTTCTGACGAGTGCACAGGGCAAGCTGCTGTTGCGCAAAGGTGACACCTTCGGGTACGAACCGGGCGCTTTACTGCCCACCACTATTGGGGCAATCACACCCATTACCGTCGAGCTGACCACACGCACCGGCGTCATGAATGGAACAGGATTTGTCAATACTAGTAATGAACTGTATGCCAGTGTATGGCATGGACTGCTGTATTTTGCTATCGCCCTGTTTCTGAGCGCAGCGGCTGGCGTTGTAGCCATCTGGGGTACAGCGCGCTACTACCTTGCGCCGATGGAGGCATTGCTTTGCGCACTGCGTAATAGTCGAGAGAGCAGCGATGCCCAAGCGCCTGAACCTATCGATCTTAAAAGTTGCGAAGATTTGAGCCTGATTGCTGATGAGTTCAATAGTCTTATCGATGAGCAACGTAAGTCCTCCAGGCAAGTTAAGGTAAAGCAGCAATATCTGGAATTTGCTGCTCATCATGATCCTCTTACGCATCTGCCCAATCGGCTTATGTTCGAGAATGCGCTGAAAAAGACGGTGAAAGATTCCATCGCTGACAATTTGCACTTTGCGGTGTTTCTCGTCGATCTGGACAACTTCAAGTTTTTCAATGATCAATATGGCCACCTTGTTGGTGACAAGATGGTGGCTGAAGTCGGCAATCGGCTCCGAACCATGATGCGTGATATCGATCTAGTCGCACGTCTGGACGGTGATGAGTTCGTCGTGATACAAAAAGAAGCTCGTGATAAGGACTCTGCTGAGGAGGTGGCGCGGCGGATCATGAATGTCGCAGCAGCGCCGTATGAGTATCGAGGGTTTACCCTCAAAGCGGCAGTATCAGTCGGAATTTCGAGTTTTCCTGCTGACGTCCACATCAATCAAGCAGAGGATATGTTGGGCGAGGAAATCGTCAACAACGCAGCTGTGGCGCTTCAGGAGGCCAAGAGTAACGGTAAAAATCAGTATCAGCTATTCAACGAAAAAATGCGTAGCCGCCTTACTGCCAGAATACGGTTGGAGCAGGACCTGAAGATTGGTATGCAGGATGGTCAGTTTGAGGTTTATTACCAACCCAAAATCAATATCCACACTCGTAAATGCACAGGCTCAGAGGCATTGGTTCGGTGGCGACATCCGGTTAATGGCTTTGTGTCTCCTGAAGCGTTTGTTCCGTTGGCCGAAGAGACTGGGCTTATAATCGAGCTAGGAGCGTGGATTCTGCAAACTGCCTGCGACATGACTTATGAGCTTCAACAGAAAGGGTATGACGGTCTTAATGTGGCAGTGAACATATCGGCTGTTCAGTTTACCGATGGAAATTTGTTGCCTATGGTCAGTAAAGCGCTTGAGGAGTCGAAATTACGCCCTGAATCTCTGGAGTTGGAAATTACAGAGAGTGCTGTAATGCATGATCCGGAAGAAGTCATAAGTTCGCTGCACGAGCTCAGTAAGTACGGAATGAAGCTGGCCATTGATGACTTTGGTACCGGCTATTCTTCATTAGCCTACCTTAAGCGATTTCCGGTCAATACGTTGAAGATCGACAGAGCCTTCATAACCGACATTTCAAGTGATAATGACGATGTCGCTATTGTTGAAGCAGTCCTGGGGCTAGGCAAGCACTTCAACATGAAAGTGGTGGCCGAGGGTGTTGAAGACGAGGAACAATTGAATTTTCTCAAATCGCAAGGCTGTGATATCGCACAAGGCTATTACATCAGTAAGCCACTGAGTCCTGAGCAGTATTTGTCGTGGCTTGAGCGTTGGCCTTATGGCGTTCAATCTGCTGGCGCACCCTCAGAATCTATGTTGCCCGTGCTGACTTACAAAACGGGTACTTGACGAAACGCCTGAACTATTCAGCAAGTACGGATGCCCGCCCACCTCATTCTTCTACAGAGTCTGGCGCTAAGCGCAAGTCATTGACATTGGGCTAAACTGTTCGTCCCGTAGCTACACTGCAGGCCCGACACAATGCCCGATACTGCCGACAAGCGTTGCCCGTGGTGTCTGAGTAGTGAGCTGTATCGTGATTACCACGACAGCGAGTGGGGCGTTCCTTGCCGGGATTCCAATGAGTTGTTTGAGCTGATAAATCTGGAAGGCGCTCAGGCAGGGCTCAGCTGGATAACAATCCTGAACAAACGAGAGGGCTATCGTAAGCTCTTTCGAGGGTTCGACCCTGCCCGGGTTGCGCGTATGCGAGACGCTCGGCTCGAAAAAATTGCTACAGATCCTTCGATCGTGCGCCATCGGGGAAAAATACTGGCGGTCCGAGGTAACGCACTGGCATTTCTGGCTATGCAGGAGCAAGGCATCGATTTTTCAGATTTTCTGTGGAGTTTTGTCGAGGGTGAGACTATCCAGAACAGTTTTACGTCAATGGACGAGGTGCCTGTGAGTACTCCAGCCTCCTTGGCCATGAGTAAAGCACTCAAAAAACACGGCTTCAAATTTGTGGGTGCCACCATTTGCTACGCTTTTATGCAGGCATCCGGAATGATCAACGATCATCTGGTCAGCTGCCCGCGCCATGCGCAGCTATCGTAGAAATCCACGCTAGCCACAACTTTGAGTTATTCACTGGCCAAATCGCTTGGCCTTGCTCTCAAGCCAAGCGGTCTCTGCTGTCGTATTTTGCCTTCCCAATATCGCGTTCCGATGGGGGTAGCGTCCGAATTGGTCAATAATGTCTTTGTGTTCGATAGCTGAATCAAGCGTGGCCTGTGCAAATTTGGCAAGCAGCGGTGGGGCTTGATTGTGTAGTTGAGTGAATAAGGCAATGCTTGTGCGTTGGGACTCAATGGTCTCATCGTGCTCGAAGGGCATATACAGAAACACTCTATGGGTGAGTGGCAGAGACTCGTGGTCATTTGAATTCAGTACTTGCCTGGCGATAGCCAGCGCCTTTGCATCTCCGGCAAAAGCCTGTGCCGTGCCACGATGTATGTTCCTACTAAACTGGTCCAGCAGCACAATGTAGGCAAGCGCGCCTTTGAGCTCGCCCAGCCAAGATCCAAGTTTGCCTGCCTGCGCGTTTTGTACCGTCTGGGCAAACTGGTCGCGTAGCAATGCATCGAGCGTTTTACCACCCATAAACCAGCGTTTTTTTTGTGGAAGGTCCACACGCCCGGTTTTCTCGTCTTCAAACCACGTACTTAAGACGCTGTCTATCAGGTGCTTGTCGTCAGGTTGTTTCATGATGATGTCTGGCCGGTGGCGGCTATCGTATTGGCGTGTTGTTAATAGGGGCGCGCCTGATTATGGCTTGAAGTGCCTTGAGCACGTCAGCCACCCGGCTGCGCGATACTGTGTTTGTGGTGTGGATTTTCCTGATGATTGGCAAGCTTGCCACTTTCATGATTGCTGAGGTGAATTTGCAGTGGCAGTTGTCTGCATTGACACTACTGTTGGCTGCGCTTGGGCATTTTCTGTGTCTCAAGGCATACTCTAGGCTTGTCGGCGCGCAGCGACGCCAGTTCAACAAGACTATCGGACTGGGGCTGTGCACTGTGTCAATACTCGGTCTATGGTCGGCGCTTTGATATACTCTTGCCGCGAGCGGCAATCGGTAGTACTTTCCTGCCATCGCTAAACAATCATTTCGCTGGAGAATCCCCTTAAGATGGCCTACGCTCACGCCTACGGCCCGGCCCAGTCGGCGGTCACCCTGATCGAACGGGACAAGCCGGTATTGGCTTTTTTCGGCATGACACCATGCTTGTTAGGCAATCTTGCTAAGGTGCTCTTCGCCACAGCGCTGTTACCGCGTATCTGGAAATTTTTGAAGCCATGAGAATCTCAATGAAAACCTCAATGAAAACGCTCGCTTGTGTGTGTCTAAGCGCGGTGCTTGCGTCCTGTGCCAGTGACGGCAGCGGCCCTAAGCTTGACGATCTGGCGGCGGCTGCAAGGTCGGCTCTCGAGGGTTCGGAAAGCGGCCCGTTAAGTACCGATGAGATTACACGTGGGCTTAAAGAAGCTCTGGCTACGGGTTCGTCTGCGGTCGTCAGCCAGTTGGGCGCTGCCAACGGATTCAGCGGGGACCCAGCTATCCGCATCCCTTTGCCCAAGTCGCTGGTAAAGGCGCGTGATCTTGCGTCCAAGGTAGGCCTGGAAGGCTCCTTCGACGATCTGGAGCTAAAACTTAATCGTGCAGCAGAGGAGGCTACACCCAAAGCGAAGGAGCTTTTTCTGGGTGCTATTCGCAGCATGAGCGTCGATGATGCCAAGGGTATCCTGCAAGGACCTGAAAATGCGGCAACCGAGTATTTTCGCGGCAAAACCGGAGACTCGCTGCGCGAGCAAATGCGTCCCATCGTGGATCAGGCTCTTGCGCAGGTTGGAGCTGTCAGCTCGTTTAATCAGCTTCTCGAGAAATACAATAAAATTCCACTAGCGCCCAAGATTGATGCTGACCTTTCCGGTCATGTGGTTGACGAGGGCAGTGACGGAATATTCTTCTATCTGGCGGAAGAGGAAAAAGCGATTCGTGAAAATCCTCTCAAGCGCACATCTGAAATCTTGCAACGCGTATTTGGAAGTTAATAAATACCATGAAGCCACCTGACCTTTCTGATCGCAATGCGTTCAACCGTGACGAGCTTCTGGCTTGTGGGCGCGGTGAATTATTTGGTGAAGGCAACGCCCGATTGCCTTTGCCCAACATGCTTATGTTTGATCGTGTTACCAGTATCACGGCAGACGGCGGCACCGCCGGTAAAGGCCAAATCATCGCGGAACTGGACATCACCCCAGAGCTATGGTTTTTCGCCTGCCACTTCGAAAGCGATCCTGTGATGCCAGGGTGCCTCGGGCTTGATGCCTTGTGGCAGCTAGTCGGTTTTTTTCTCGGCTGGAAAGGTAATCCCGGACGGGGGCGCGCCCTGGGCTCGGGCGAGGTGAAATTCTTCGGCCAAGTGTTGCCTTCGGCAAAAACAGTCCGCTACGAGTTGGAAATTACCCGTCTAATCGAGCGTAAGCTGGTTATGGGCATCGCTGATGGGCGCATGCTGGTTGACGACCGTGAGATCTACACAGCCAAGGATCTGCGAGTCGGCCTTTTCACCTCTACTGAAGATTTTTGAGAGTAATTGATGCCAGATCTTAAAAGAGCAGTTATCACCGGGATCGGAATTATCTCGTGTCTCGGTAATGACAAAGCTAGCGTCACAGATTCTCTAAAGCATGCACGCTCAGGGATCACGGGTCGCGAAATCTATAAAGAGATGGGCATGCGCAGCCATGTGGCCGCGGCGCCCGATATCGATGTTAAAGAGGCTATTGACCGTAAGCAGTTTCGGTTTATGGGAGGTGCAGCAGCCTACGCCTATCTGGCCATGCAACAGGCCATTGAAGATGCAGGCCTGACTGATGCTGAAGTCTCGAACGACCGTACCGGTATTATTGCAGGGTCGGGTGGCGGATCATCGGCAGCTCAGGTTGAAGCTTCTGACATCCTGAGAGATCGAGGAATAAGGCGAGTGGGTCCCTACCGTGTCACGCAGACAATGGGAAGTACTGTTTCTGCCTGTCTTGCTACTCCATTTAAAATCAGAGGTACTAATTACTCTATCTCTTCTGCCTGTTCTACCAGTGCTCACTGTATTGGAAATGCCCTGGAGCTTATTCAGTTGGGTAAGCAGGACCGCGTTTTTGCAGGGGGAGGTGAGGAGGAGCACTGGACCTTGAGCTGCCTGTTTGATGCAATGGGTGCCTTGTCCACGAAATATAACGACACCCCTGCCAGTGCTTCACGCGCCTATGATGCCTCGCGAGATGGTTTCGTCATTGCTGGCGGTGGTGGCATGGTGGTTGTGGAAGAGCTGGAAGTTGCCAAAGCACGAGGCGCCACTATCTATGCTGAAGTGGTTGGATATGGTGCCACCTCTGACGGTTACGATATGGTGGCACCATCGGGTGAGGGTGCGGCGCGTTGTATGCGTCTGGCGGCCTCGACTGTTGATACGCCGATTGAATACATCAATGCTCACGGTACCAGCACCCCAGTAGGGGACATCGCAGAGCTGGGCGCTGTGAAGCTTGCGTTTGGCGATGATATTCCACACATTGGTTCAACCAAGTCGCTCTCAGGGCATAGCCTGGGTGCGGCGGGCGTACAAGAGGCAATTTACACATTGCTGATGCAGCAAGCTGGCTTCATAGCAGAATCGGCACACATCACTGAGCTTGATGACGCTGCCGCGGGTATGCCTATTGTTCGCAAGCGCATCGAGATGCCACTGCGCACTGTTATGTCTAACAGTTTTGGATTTGGTGGCACTAACGCATCACTGGTCTTTCGTTCGCTCGATTCGTGATCGAGCCTCAGTACGTATGATCTGATCGTTGCAGTTTACTAGGGTAACGCGTCAGGTTGTGGTTCGTTGAAAGCAAAAAGCCCGGTCAATAGACCGGGCTTTTTTATTTTACGGGTGACACTTAAAGTGCCACCCAGTGCTGCGAATTGCTTAACGTAGAACTAGAACTCATCCCAAACATCATCACCACTACCCGAGGCTCTTTTAATCGGTGCGGGCGCTGGTGCGCTTGCCTCTGCTACAAACGTTGCGGCCGCTGGCGCACTAATAACGTGATTGGCTGCAATGTTGTCTGGTGAGTTGTTAGCTTTTCGAGACTGCCACGGCTTTGGAATTGACAAGTTAGACGGCGCCTTGGTACCCCGTGCCGGTTGCTCTACATATGAGCCGCCGCCGTCGGTGTTAAAGTAACCGATTTGGCTGCTAAGCTCTGCTGCCTGGTCATTCATGGTGTTGCTGGTATTTGCGGCTTCTTCCACCAGAGCTGCATTTTGCTGTGTGACACTATCCATATGCACCAGTGCCTGATTGATTTGCTCGATACCAATGGCCTGCTCATCAGTAGCCACTGCAATCTGACCGACAATTTCAGTTAGCTGCGACACCGACGTTACGATGGTCTTCAGTTCATCACCTGATTCAGTCACGAGTCCAGTGCCGTCACGAACTTTGGTAACGCTATCTTCGATCAGGTCCTTGATCTCCTTCGCTGCAGAGGCACTGCGCCCGGCCAGTTGACGTACTTCACTGGCCACTACGGCAAATCCCCGACCTTGTTCACCAGCGCGAGCGGCTTCTACTGCTGCGTTCAACGCGAGCAGATTGGTCTGAAAGGCAATTTCGTCAATCACACCGATGATGTCTGCGATGCGCTCACTTGCGGAGCTGATATCTTGCATGGCGGTAATAGCGCGTGACGCTACCTCACCACTCGACACAGCACGTGCTCGTGTTGTGATTGCCAGTTCATTGGCAGAGCGAGCATTCTCTGCGTTTTGCTTCACCGTGCTAGTAAGCTCTTCGGTACTTGACCCTGTCTCCTCAAGGTTAGCCGCTTGCTGTTCGGTTCGCTCGCTCAGGCCTCTATTGCCTTCCGAGAGTTCGGAGGCACCGGAGCGCACGCTTTGGGAAATACTATTCGCCTCCACAAGCACCCTGCGCAGATGTGATCGCATGTCTACAAGTTGAGAATATGCGCCCACTCGGTTGTTGTCTTCTGGATGATCGCTCAGATCGCCACTAGCGATTCGTTTACCGATAGTAACGATATCTTGAGGATCACCACCGAGCAGTCGATACAGGTAATTGCCGAGGAACATAGCAAATAGGCCTACAGCCAACGCTGCGAATGATGCGACTATTAGCGAGGTCTTTAGTAGCGTTGATACGGTGGCCATAGCTTCGTCTGCCTGGATTCGCGTAACGATGGTCCAGTCAAGCTGATCGATATCAAGTGGTGCGTAGGCTGTCAGAAATTCAACACCATCATTGATCTCATGGATGGTGCCTGATTTGCCTGTCATCGCCAGTCGTGTTGCTTCTGTTTCTACCCGTGTTCTGAGTATGCTGTTGCTCTCAACAAATCGTGACTGTGAGCGCATCAGAGAGTCGCTACCAAGTAACATCGACTCCTTGGAATAGTAGACTTCGTTGCCCAGCTGCATTTCCGCATTGATGCGATCAACCGGTATTTGAAAGGCTAGAACACCAACCACTTTGCTGTTGCGGTGAATGGGCGTTGCAAAGAATGCGGCTGCGGCGTTAGATGAAGGAATATAGTTTTGAAAGTCTGCTGCTACCACCTGACCTGGCGACAGTGCCAACGCCTGCCGGGCAGCTGACGCGAGGTTGGTATTCCTGTGGGGCCCATTGAAAAGGCTCGTACCATAGTCAGTCTCTTTGTACACTGAATAGACGATGGTTCCTTCTTCAGGTTCGATCAAAAATATGTCGTAGTAGCCAAATTCGCGCAGAAACGTTCGAAACAAATCATGGTTGGAGCCATGAGCACGCCCGTAGGAATCTGACTTGCTATGCGTATCAAGTTCCTCTTTACTGCCAACTGGATTACTGTTTTTGATGATGTATTGGTACTGAGCTACTACACCAGCATCAGTCGTGGGTAGCAGTTGTTGGGCGCTGGCTGAGCCACCGTTGCTCTTGACGTTGGGAATCAGTTCGCGATCGTAAAACCTTCTGAGCTGGTTTTTCATCTCATCAACTGACACTTCTGAAGTGTCAATACTTTCACTCAGGCTAGGAAAGCTGCTGGTAAATTGAACCATGGCATCTGCAACCGCAGAATTTTGACCCAGTGTTGATGTCTGGCCTTGCTGAAACTCTATATAAGCCTCAATGTGTTTTTTGCGGCTTTGCACATCGCCTTGCAGATTGTATTCAGTGTTTTCCGTCATAGCCGTACTGGCTTGTTTGGTAACAATGAAGCTTGCAATTGCCATGGGCACAAGCCCAGCAACGATCATACAAACTATTAGTAGGGGTCTCATTTTCATAGTTAGTGTTCTGTGGCGGTTACGTCGATAGATAAACCTATGTGTCGGCGGACTGCTACAGACATGTTGCTTTGTATGTTAGCTGTGATCAAAATTGCAAAGTGTAAGACAGTTAACCGTTATTTATTGCCTAACAGTGCTTCAAAGGCATGGAATGTGGTCGATACCAGTTCTGTATGTTTACTAGCCCCAGGTGACCCCATGAAAGTAATGATTGTTGATGATTCCAAATCCATGCGCATGATTGTCAAGCGCACGCTCAAGCTAGCCGGCTATGATGATATGGAGTTCGAAGAAGCGGATGACGGCACTGACGCGCTGGATAAGATTGATGGCTATGGGCCTGAACTCGTGTTGTGCGATTGGAACATGCCTACTATGAACGGCATCGATTTTCTCAAGGCTATTCGCGAAGCTGGCAACAATGTGAAGTTCGGCTTTGTAACCACAGAGTCCACAGCTGAGATGCGAGCTGCCGCTAAGGAGGCTGGAGCTCAGTTCCTTGTTGCCAAACCATTTACTGCTGAGAGCTTCGAAAAAGCGCTTCGTCCGGTTATTGGCTAACTCTGAAGACTTTTCGCACTTAATAAAGAGGCCGCCTGAATGAAATACAAGAAGCCAGACGTTGCGCAATTCACTGACATGTTGCAAATGTTCGTGGGTCCATCAGCAAAAGCTGCAAACGCCGCTGCCGCGACGGCGTCTGATTTCAGCCATACGGCTATATATATTGATCAGGCAGGCGATACGGTCGCAACGTGTTCCGTAGCACTTGCCACGGCTGCAGCGCTGGGATGTTCTTTGTCAATGATTCCTCCCGGCGGTGCCGAGGGTATGGTTGAGGACAAGGCGCTCAGTGACATGGCGACTGACAATCTTTACGAGGTCATGAATATTCTTTCAAGTCTGCTGATGACTAGCGGTAGTGCGCATCTAAAACTTTCAAAGGTTGAGGTTGGGGATTCCCACATAGCAGGTGAGGCAGAAGAAGTCTTTACTCTGGACCTTGGCAACTACGGCGCAGGTGAGCTCGTATTCAACATTAGTTGAACACAGCTGACGTTAACCAACTCGACGAAGATAAACACCAATGGATGATGACCTAGAAGAGCTACGCCATTTATTTCTCGATGAATGCAACGAGAATATTGAGTTGCTTGAAGGCGGGCTCATGCGTATGGGCGAAGGCGAGGATGATGCTGATACACTGAATGAAGTGTTTCGGGCCGCGCACTCAATCAAGGGCGGTGGTTCCACTTTCGGTTTTTTGCCGATGGCAGAGCTTACCCATCACATGGAAACCTTGCTCGACGAGATGCGTTCTGGTCGTCGTCCTGTTGTTGAAAAAGACGTTGATCTTCTTCTACTCGGGTTGGATGCAGTTCAGGAAATTCTTAGTGACAGTCGCAACGAGGTGGGTGCTGACCATCCTGACAGGATGAAAATTCAGGCTCAGTTAGAAGCAGCCGTGCTTGTTGACGCTGCGGAAGGTGGTGATGAAGGGGCTGCACCAGCGGCTGACGGTGCAGCATCTGTTGAGGCTGCGCCAGGCCCTGATTGGGTGGTATCGTTTGCACCAAATTCAGACTTCTATTTGCGAGGCAATGATGCGCTGTTGATACTGCGTGAGCTTAGACGTCTTGGTGAGGTCAAGGTTTGTGTAGATACCAAGATGCTACCCGAATGGGACAAAGTTGATGTCAACAACAGCTATCTTACCTGGCAATTAGAAGTGCCCGGTACTGTTGCACAAAGCGATATCCTGGAAGTTTTTGATTGGGTGGATACTGAATGCACGGTCACTATCGATGCTATGCAGAGTGCTACTGCTGACAGTGAATCAGCAGCCGATGCTGAGAAAGCAGCCGAGGCTCAAGATCCTGTTGCTCCGTCTACTCCGGTAGTTCCTGCCGCGCCTGTGGCAAAGGCAGCAGAGGCCGAGAAGAAAGCCACCAAGAGCGCACCGGCCAAGTCTGGAGGTGGTGAATCCAGCTCTATCAGAATAGCAACTGACAAGATTGATCAGTTAATTAACCTTGTTGGTGAGCTTGTTATTACTCAGTCTATGCTCAGTCGCGTCAGTGAAAACCCGATGGGTATTGACATAAACGAGCTTCGTGAACGCATGGCAGATTTAGAGCATAACACTCGGGATCTGCAAGAGAGCGTGATGCAGGTGCGTATGTTGCCGATCTCCTCAGCTTTCAGTCGTCTTCCGAGGCTAGTGCGTGATCTTTCACGCAAGCTGAATAAAGACGTTGATTTGCAGATGGACGGTGGCTCTACTGAACTTGATAAAACAGTGCTTGAGCGCATGATTGATCCGCTGGTTCATCTAGTTAGAAATGGTCTTGATCATGGTATCGAGACTCCAGAGGAGCGCGCTGCTGCTGGTAAAAGTGGCGCAGGTATTTTGCACTTGTCTGCTCGTCAGGAAAGTGGCAGCGTAGTGATTGAAATAAAAGATGATGGTAAAGGAATCAATGGGCCTTTTATTCTGGGAAAGGCGCGCGAAAAAGGCATTGTCGGTCCAGACGAGGAGCTTACTGAAGACCAGATCAATCAGTTGATATTTGCCCCGGGTTTCTCAACAGCCGCTGTGCTGAGTGATGTCTCTGGTCGTGGTGTAGGTATGGATGTCGTGCGTCGAAACATACTGGATCTGGGCGGGCGCGTGCATGTGTTTTCGGAGTTTGGAGTAGGTACTCGCATCGAAATTAATCTACCACTGTCGTTAGCAATACTGGACGGGCAGCTTGTTCGAGTCGCTGGGCAGGTATACGTTATCCCCATTCTGAGCATCATTGAGACATTAGAGCTGGCTCAAACCGAACGTTCGGATGTTCCGGGCACTGGCGAAATTTGTCGATTTCGTGGCGAGTACTTGAGCATGCTGCGTGTAGCTGAGCATTTTCAATTGAAGGAGCCCTCAAGCGGCAAGTTAGTGGTGGTGGTTGATACACACGGTAAGCGTATTGGGCTGGTTATTGATGAAGTGCTTGGCCAGCAGCAAGTGGTCATAAAGCCGCTGGATAAAAACTATAAAAGCGTCAAAGGCCTGGCCGGCGCCACAATTATGAGTGATGGGTCGGTTGCACTCATTCTGGATCCAGCCAATATAAGTGAACAGGAACCGGAACAGGTTGCCGAAGCGGCCTAACTGCGAGATAAAAAATGAAAGACGTATCAACTACAAACAGCGACATCGCTGAAACAGCCGACCAGTTCCTCTCGTTTCTTATTGCTGACGAAGAATATGGTATAGAAATTCTTAAGGTTCAGGAAATCAAAAGTTGGGGACCTTACACTCCGTTGCCCAAATCACCTGACTACGTTTTGGGTGTGATTAACCTGCGTGGCGCCATCGTACCTATCATCGATCTTCGCGCGCGCTTTGGATTGCCCACCACAGACTACACTGCTACGACTGCGGTGATCATTGTGCGTACGGGTGGAAGTGAAGATGCGCGAATTATCGGGCTTGTGGTGGACAGCGTATCCGAGGTATACCATTTATCTCCAGATGCAATTCAGGATGCATCCGATAATGCCGCTGCTGACAGAGCCAACTATGTACGAGGGTTTGGTCAGATAGACGACAAGCTCGTGATATTGGTTAACCTTGATCCAATCATCACGCAGTCGCTTGGGCAAATTCAACAAATAGCAGACGCAGCATGAGTGCTGAGCAGTTGCAAACGATCGAGCTGCCTGCACACTTTGTTCAAGTGCAGCTTAACGGTCTTAAGACGCTTGTGGATAATCATCAACAAGATAATCATCGTGTGCAATTTGATGCGAGTGAGGTTGAGAGAATAGATGGTGCTGCTGTGCAGTTTCTGGTGGTTTTAAGTCAGCTCCAGTCTCAAGCGGGCGAGCAAGGTGCGTTGGTGGTGAATGCCAATGAAACAATGACAAATGCGTTTAATGACATGGGTGTTGTTGAACTGATCAAATTTGATATTGACAATAGCGCACAAGCGGCAGCAGCCTGAGGCTTATGAGTAATCCCATGCAACGCAATTCCGCACAAAAACTGGTCAACGATGATCACCACGACACTATGAGTGATGAGGTGTTCAGAGGGTTTCAACGAATTGCGCTAGAGCAGACCGGGATCGAGCTTGCTGATGGCAAGCGTGCGATGATCGTGAATCGTTTCAGTCGACGACTGGGTGCTTTGGGGCTAAGTTGTTTTGAAGAATATCTGAAGGTTGTTGCACAGCCTGGCCATCCTGAAGCCAGTGAGTTCATCGATACTGTGACAACTAATCTCACCTATTTTTATCGGGAGCCACATCATTTTGAGGTTTTGAAGAACACGGTTTTGCCTGCAATAGCCAAAAGAGTTACAGCGCCCACGCCAATTCGAATATGGTCTGCCGGTTGTAGTTCAGGTGCTGAACCCTACACCTTGGCCATTGTGGCAAATGAAACCGCACAGGTCAAAGATCGTCCTGTGCGCATCTTATGTACGGACATAGATACCAAGATGGTGGAATCTACTCATCAGGGTAGGTACACCGCAGAGCAACTACGTGGGTTAAATGACGAACGTAAAAAGCTCTGGTTTTCGCCGACGGCTAGTGGACGATACCAGGCTGATGAAAAACTTCGTTCACTATTGATTTGCAAACAGCTTAATCTGTTTGATTCATGGCCGATCAAAAACGAAGTTGATGTCATCATGTGCCGTAACGTGTTGATCTATTTTAATCCCAGCTATCAGAAAAAGCTGCTGCAAGGTTTTGCGAAAGTACAAAAGCCAGGTGCCTACCTTTTTCTGGGGCATAGCGAAACGCTTGAAGGTTTTAGTGATACCTATCGTCGTATAGATAACACGGTTTATGAGCGTATTTGATTGTTCTAATAGTTTTCTTGCTGCTTGCTACGACAACGTCGTTGTGTAATAGCTCTTTGCTAAAGCAACCTCGTTCACTCATGAGTGCATTGCATTTGCACAGATTAATTGCGGAATAAAATCACGTGCTTACGCAAAAAATAAAAGTTCTGATCGTTGATGATTCGCTTGCACTGTGCAAGTTTCTGGAGAAAATATTTACCCGTGATCCTGACCTCGAAGTAGTTGGTTATGCGCTTGATGCTTTTGTGGCTCGGGACATGATCAAAATTCACAAACCTCATGTGCTTACGCTTGACGTAGAGATGCCGCGTATGGATGGTTTGACGTTTCTCAAGAACCTGATGAGATTGCATCCCATGCCCGTTGTTATGCTTTCTTCTTTAACGGCTGCTGGTGCACAAGTCACTCTGGATGCATTGCAGGAAGGTGCTGTCGACTTTATGGTAAAGCGGCATCCCGGTAGCGATCAAGATCTGGAACTGTATGTACGAGACATTGTAGACAGGGTAAAGACGGCTGGAAGAATGCAGGTGGTTGCGCCGGGTTCGAGTATCAACCAGAAAGCCTTGCCTGACTTGAGTGAGTTCAAACGAAAGCTGCTGGCGGGCAGGCGGATAAACGGTCAGCTTAGTAAGGTGATTGCATTCGGCTCGTCCACGGGTGGGCCCGAAGCTTTGCGACAAGTGCTGACTGGTTTTGATGCGTCACGTAGCGCGCTGATGTTCGCTCAACATATGCCCGAGCGGTTTATGGGGCCATTCGCTGAACGGTTGAGCTCCTGGTCTTCGTTCGATATCCGTATCGCTGAAAATGGTGAGGCTGTTGTGCCGGGTCGCGGTTATGTGGCACCGGGTGATATGCATCTCGAGCTGGTTTGTACAAACGGTAAGATGACGTGCCTTACTCGAAAGACTGATGCTGTGAGGGGGCATCGCCCCTCTGTGGATGTACTCTTCAATAGCGTTGCCAAGAGCGTCGGCAGCGCAGCAGTCGGTGTGTTGTTAACCGGTATGGGTGATGATGGTGCTGAAGGTCTTACGGTTATGCGCAATGCCGGTGCGATGACTGTGGTGCAAGACAAAAAGAGTAGCGCTGTGTGGGGGATGCCAGGCCGAGCTTACGAAATGGGTGGTGCTGACGGTGTGCTGGGGTTACGGCAAATATCACCGGCGCTTACGCATCTGCTTAAAGACGCTGCGTAAGCTGGCATCTAATGGACTGCCGCGCTCTTGTGTTGTAAACCCAGCCTGAACTATTCATGAATCTGGACTGGGCGTCCCCGTGGATTCATGAATAGTTCAGGTTAAGCACAGGATTTTTTAGTAAATCAGAAATGGCTGATCCAGAGCTATACGTTGATCTCTAAGGGACTGTATATGGTCGTCCCAGAACCTGGGCTCTGCAAAAAACGGAAACGCTTTGCCAAAAGCCGGATCCTCCCAGCGTCGCGCAATCCACGCGGCATAGTGAACGATACGTAAAGTGCGTAACGGTTCAATAAGCGCTATCTCGCGCTCGTCAAACGAACGAAACTCGTTATAGCCGTCTAGCAGATCAGCAAGTCTGGCTTGTGCGTAGCGTCTGTCTCCCGAGATAAACATCCACAAATCCTGCATGGCAGGCCCTGTGGCTGTGTCGTCAAAATCCAGTAGCTGCGGTGTGTCATCGAGCCCCCACAAAATATTGCCTGGGTGAAAGTCTCCATGCAGGCACAGCTCGTGGTAATTATTGGTGTCCATCTGGTTGTGGACCTCATCAAGTAAGTCGTCAATAATTGATTCGTAGATGATGGCCTGATCGACCGGGAGCAAATTTGATTGCAGCAGGTAGTCGGCTGAGTCCTCACCTAGTCGATCCGCGTCAATAAAGGGGCGGTGCTCAAAGTTCTGTGTATCGGACACCAGATGAAGCCGTGCGATAGTGCGTCCAATCACAGCTAATTGCGCTGGATTGTCCAGTTCTGGAGAGCGTCCACCGCTACGAGGGAACAGGCAAAAGCGAAACAGTCCTTGCTGGTGCAAGCTGGCACCATTGTCGAGTTTTAGAGGCGCCACTACGGGTAGGTCTCGTGCCACCAGAGCATCGCAAAATGCGTGCTCTTCCAATATGCTCGCATCGGTCCAGCGTCCGGGTCGGTAGAATTTAGCCACCACCGAGCTACCATCCACAAGGCCGATGGTGTAAACGCGATTCTCGTAGCTGTTCAAAGCACTTACACGGCCGTCAGTTTTCCAGCCAACGCTATCGATTGCGTCGAGAATGTGCTGCGGATCGAGCGTCTGGAAGGCAACAGTTGCTTCATGCTCGTCCATCAGTGTTACTCCGTTTTTGTCAGTAAATGTCGCCAATTGTCTGTAAGTATGCGCGTTTTGATGCTATCTTTCACATACAGGGACACAGAGAGGGACGTCGCAAGGCGCCGTGCATCTCTTTTAAGGTGTCCGGAGTTTGGAATGCCTGTCAGGCACTGGTCGTCGTACAATCGGGGGAATAAGTATGTCACAGGTATTGGTGCTTAACGGCCCAAACCTTAATCTGCTGGGGAGTCGGGAGCCTGAAAAATATGGCAAGCTGACACTGGCAGATATTGAACTAAGTTTGACTCAGCAAGCCGAACAATTGGCACTGAGCATCGGCTTCTTTCAGAGCAACAGCGAAGGCGCGCTGGTGGACCGAGTGCAGCAGGCAAGAACTGAGGGCACAAGCATCGCGATCATCAATCCAGCCGGCTACACACACACCAGCGTGGCGCTGCGTGACGCCTTTCTGGGTGTGTCTTTGCCATTGATAGAAGTGCATCTGTCGAACATCTATCAGCGTGAGCCTTTTCGGCACCATTCCTACTTTTCTGACATCGCTGTTGGCACCCTTGCCGGATTCGGCGCACCCGGGTACAACATGGCACTCGGCGCGGCTGCGGCCTACCTCAATAATTAATTTAACAAAAGCCGGCTAGCGCTGGCCTGAGAAATATATCCATGGATATCCGCAAGATCAAAAAGCTGATTGAGCTGCTTGAAGACTCAGATGTGTCTGAGATCGAAATAGTTGAAGGTGAAGAGTCGGTCAGGATAGCGCGCAACAATGGCGTGGTGATGACGCCGCAGATGCCCATGCAGGGCTACGCCCCCGCTCAACAGGCTGTTACCGCAGCCCCTGCGCCTGCAGCTCCCTCCACTGCTGCTGGTGGATCGGGGGATGATTTACTGCCACCGGGCACTATCATTGAATCACCAATGGTGGGTACCTTTTATAGTTCCTCGTCGCCGACCACCAAGGCTTTCGTGGAAATTGGGCAAAGCATCTCCAAAGGTGAAACGCTGTGCATAATCGAGGCGATGAAGATCATGAATCAGATCGAAGCTGAGATCAGTGGCACTGTGCGCGCGATCCTTGTAGAAGACGGTCAGCCGGTGGAATACGGCGAGCCGCTTATCGTGATTGACTAGGCGGGGCTGATAGATGGAGACCCCGATCAAGAAAATTCTGATTGCCAATCGTGGTGAAATTGCTTTGCGCATCATGCGCTGCTGCCGCGATCTGGGGATTCAGACTGTTGCAGTGTATTCAACTGCTGACCGTGACCTGAAACATGTGCGTCTGGCAGATGAGGCCGTGTGTATTGGGCCGCCAGCATCAGCTAAAAGCTACCTTAATGTGCCAGCTATTATCAGCGCGGCCGAGATAACACGGGCTGAGGCTATTCATCCGGGCTACGGTTTCCTATCAGAAAATGCCGATTTCGCTGAGCGTGTCGAATCTAGCGGATTCAAATTCATTGGCCCTACATCTGACGTCATTCGAGTCATGGGCGACAAGGTTGCTGCCATCGCCGAAATGAAGGCTGCCGGCGTGCCTTGCGTGCCTGGCAGTGATGGTCCGCTGGGTGACGATATCAACACGAACAAAAAACTGGCCAGCGACATTGGCTACCCCATTATCATCAAGGCCGCTGGTGGTGGTGGTGGTCGTGGTATGCGGGTGGTACGAGCTGAAGAGGAGCTTGAGCAGTCCATTGCGATGACGCAAGCTGAGGCCGGAACCGCCTTTGGGAATCCTATTGTATACATGGAGAAATTCCTCGAAAAGCCTCGGCACATTGAGTTTCAGGTGGTCTGCGATGAGTACGGGAATGCCATTCATCTAGGCGAGCGTGATTGTTCTATGCAACGTCGCCATCAGAAGGTCGTCGAAGAGGCGCCAGCTCCCGGGATTGATGAGAAGACACGTAATGACATGGGTGCTCGCTGTGTCGAGGCCTGTAAGCGCATCGGCTATCGTGGCGTGGGCACGTTCGAATTCTTGTACGAGGACGGTAATTTCTATTTCATCGAGATGAACACACGCGTGCAGGTAGAGCATCCGGTAACTGAGATGATCACTGGCATCGATATCATCAAGGAGCAGATATTCGCAGCGGAGGGGCGCACGCTGCGCTACAAGCAAGAGGATATAAGGATCACAGGACACGCGTTCGAGTGCCGGATCAATGCCGAAGATCCTGTCACCTTCATGCCTTCACCTGGCACAATTAGCCAATATCATCCTGCGGGTGGTTTAGGGGTACGTGTGGAGACCCACATCTACAACAGCTACAAAGTGCCGCCTCACTATGACTCGATGATTGCCAAGCTTATTGTTTCAGGCAACACACGTGAATCAGCACTTGCACGTATGCGCGGTGCTCTCAGTGAAGTGTTCATCGATGGTATCAAAACGAATATCCCGCTACACATCGACATATTCAACGATGCTGCGTTTCAGAAAGGTGGAACCAACATCCACTATCTGGAGAAAAAACTGGGCCTGAGCTAGCAGTTTGCGCGGCCGGTTAGTTTTCGGCCGCTTAGACTCCTGTTTCTCCACTCCATCAAGGACGTAAAAGACTATGAGTGATGCGACTGATGTTGCGTCCGAGAAGGACTGGATAGAAGTCAGTCTGGATTGCCATAAAGATGCGGTAGAGGATCTCGAAGATTGGTTGTTCGAAGCCGGTGCGCTGTCAGTGACTGCACGTGACAGTATTCTGGATGAGCAGCTTGAGCACGCGGTGCTTGAGCCTGCACCAGGGGAGGTCAGGTTGTGGAATGAGGTTACGCTGGTTGGACTTTTTCCACAAAGCGCCGAAACCACACACGTAAGAGACGCCCTCAGCCTGGCCGCCACTGTGGCCAACATAACGCCTCCTGAGTATTCTCTGGAGCGGTTGCAGGACCAAGTGTGGGAACGAACCTGGATGGATACGTTCAAGCCCATGCGCTTTGGTCACCGCTTGTGGATCTGTCCGACGCAAACCGAACCTGTTGATCCAGAGGCGATAACTCTCTGGCTGGATCCGGGCATGGCATTCGGTACCGGCACTCACGCCACCACAGCGCAATGTCTGAGCTGGCTGGGAGAGAAAACTGACGCTGATCTAACCCCCTTTACAGGTAAAAAAGTCATCGACTTTGGCTGTGGCTCGGGCGTTCTTTCTATTGCTGCGCTGTTACTTGGGGCTTCGCGGGCCTGGGCAGTTGACATAGATGATCAAGCCTTGATTGCGACGCGTGAAAATGCGCAGGCGAACGGTGTCCTTGCGCTTCTGGACATTGGGCAGGCTGAAATTCTTGATGGTGTAAAGGCTGACGTCATGTTGGCTAATATTTTATTTCAACCATTGATGGAGCTTGCCGATGTATTTGCTGAGAAAGTCGTCAAAGGCGGCTCGCTGGTGATGTCTGGCATTCTGGAATCGCAGATCGAGCCGTTACGCATGCGCTACAATAACAACTTCGAGTTTACTGCGAGAAGCGCCTCCGATGGCTGGGCTCTGATGATCGCGACACGGCGGTAATTCTTTGTAACATGGCCACAGGCTCCGATAACAAGCGGTCAAAAGCTATCTCCAGTGCTGTGGAAGGTACTGCTGCGGGTGCTACATCGCCGCCGCGGCAGGGCGCTAGCTACTCTGATGCGGCTGAGTCTTCAGGCGCCTCAAATGTACAGTCTGAGGCGATGAACTCGGGCCAGGCGCAAACTTGCTGCCCCAATTGTCAGACAATATTTGAAGTGGCCCCGGAGCTGCTCACCTCCAGTGATACGCGTGTGCGCTGTGGCGAATGCCTGAGTATTTTTGATGCGTTCAGCAATTTGCGATCGGATAACTCTGTTGACGAAGCCGACGACGAGTTTCTGGTGGACGAAGACGGAAACATTCTCAACGCTGATAGCTCGTACGCACGAGCCATGTCGGGCGATAGTGATGATTTCACCACCACCGGTGCGCATGCCGGGGACACGGGTCCAAACGAGGCCAATGCAACAGCGTCGACCGACTACGCCAACGACGAATCAATGCTGGATCTGACGTACTCGGACTTTGATTTGTTTTCCGGTGAGGCAGGCTTGCCAGAGGTGGCCTATTTTGACGATACGCAAGATGCCAGCGGCTTGCGATTCGATGAAACCGAGGTTGATGAAACGTTCAGTGATACCTTGTTCTCACGTGATCTCACCGCTCATACCCCCGAGTCTCTTGAGCGTCCCGGCTCAGGCTCCACAGGCGAGACGTTGGCGCAAGCATCACTGGACTCCGACGTGGACTTTGTCACTGACGATGGAACGCGTGATCCACTGGTGTTCAAGTACCGGGATGAGGCTGACGAGCCCGAAACGCCAACGCCCCCGGTTATCCCTGTCAGAGGGTCTGACAAGGTCATAAGCACCGGTGTTAAGGCGACCACACTGCCTACAGTACCTGGCTGGGCTATCCGCTCGATCATGTTTTTTTTACTGATCGCCATCGCCGTGGGGCTGTATAGCTATCGGAGCCGCGATGCACTAATCGAAAACCCTACGCTGAGACCCTGGGTGTCGAAAGCTTGTGCTGTATTGGGGTGTGAGCTGCCTGCGCAGGTAGACGTTTCAGCCTTGAAGGTCGTCAAGCGTTCTGTGTTTTCTCATCCAACCATTGCTGATTCGCTGGTTATCAATCTTGCGTTTGTTAATGAAGCCGAATTTTTCCAACCCTATCCAGCACTCGAAATACGGCTTACCGATCGAACTGGAGGGGTGGTGATACAGAATGATGTGAAGCCAGAGGACTATGTCGCTAATTGGCAAGAATCCAAGGAGTTGGCGGTGGGTGAGCGCGTTGAGCTCAACCTGACGATCGCAGACCCTGGTCAGACCGCGACCTCATTCGAATTTCAGTTCCGATAGTATTTCTTTGCCGATACTGCAAGATACTTTGTCATATTCTGCATGGGCCTTATCATGTTTTCTGACAAAACTGTGCTGCTTATTGTGTTGATTTTTACAGAACATTTTTTGTAAAAAATTTCGTCTACGCGAATATTTAAGCAGTTCTTGTAAGCCCTTGTTAGAACATCAAAACTTCTATGTGGCGAGGTGCTTTTAGCTTAGAAAAAAAGATATTTTTGCAAACTGCTGTTGCCCCATACGGTATTTTTAAAGTCTCACATGGTTTACGATACACGGCCCAGTTAAGACAGCGCGCTGCCATGCTTGAGATAGGAACACACGTCATTGAAAATCCCGTGTTCCTTGCACCAATGGCTGGCGTTACAGATCGCCCATTTCGTGAAGCGTGTACCTTGCAAGGCGCAGGATATGCAGCCTCCGAGATGATCTCCAGCGACACCTTGCTCTACGCTACAGCCAAAACCCGGCATCGGATTGTCAGGGCCAACAATGACGTACCTCACGCGGTTCAGATTGCCGGGTCTGAGCCAACGGCGATGGCCGCTGCGGCTGTGCTGAATGTGCAACATGGTGCTCAGGTCATCGATATCAACATGGGTTGTCCTGCCAAAAAAGTGTGTAACCGGCTAGCAGGTTCTGCATTGCTTGAAACACCCGATCTGGTGCGAGATATACTTAGGGCTGTTGTTGCTGCGGTGGATGTGCCTGTCACGCTGAAGATTCGCACAGGCCCCACCCCTGAAAATCGTAACGGGGTTGCTATAGCCAAGCTTGCACAAGATGAAGGAATCGCATGTCTTGCGGTACATGGTCGCACCCGAAGTGACAAGTTTCGCGGTTCTGCCGAATACGACACGATCGCTGCTATCGTCGACGCGGTGTCCATTCCTGTCATTGCCAATGGTGACATTCACAGTGGCGATGATGCGCGGCGTGTTCTTGAAAGCACCGGCGCTGCAGGGGTCATGATTGGCCGCGCGGCTCAAGGTAATCCCTGGGTGTTTCGCGAGATTACGGCCTGCCTGAACGATGAGGTGATTCCTGCGCGTCCATCGCTGACAGAAGTCGGGGAGGCGCTTATCGTCCATCTCAAAGGGTGCCACCAGCTGTACGGTGACTTCAGAGGAGTGCGTATCGCGCGCAAGCACATCGCCTGGTATTGCAAGGGTGTGCGCAATGCCGCCGTTTTTCGGGAGGCGGTAAATAAAATTGATGATCCCTGTGAACAATTAAACTACGTCGAGCACTTTTTTGCCCGGCCTGAATGCTATGAGATAGCGGCTTGATATGACATCAACCTCCAAAAGAGATGGACGCACAATGCCACCGGGTGTTATGGGAAAGCCTGCCAATGCAGGCAACCAGACATCGGGGAATCGCAAAGCTGTTCCAAATCAACGTTCATCATCCCTGAGTTCGGCGAATATGAGTCCGCCCCATTCAGGAATTCCCAGCATGGGCATATCGAAGATGGATTCATCCAAAACCGGGTCGTCAGTTGGCGGCACGGGCAAGACTGGAAGCTCCTCGCAGATCAGCCCTGTGGTCCTTAACTCTCACCAATCGCTTGGTGTCTCAATGGATGTGAAGAGTACCGCTACGGCAATTGAGCAATGTGTTCAACGCGAACTGCGACAATACTTCGACATGCTGGATGGCGAAGAGCCGGCGAATCTGTACCGCATGGTAGTCAGGCAAGCCGAGCACGCGGTCATAAGTATGGTTATGGATGAGTGTCGTGGTAATCAGACGCGGGCGTCAGAGTGCCTGGGCATCAGTCGTGGCAACTTAAGATCCAAACTCGCCAGCATGGAAAAATAGACATCGTGACAAAACCTAGTACCGCTCGTTCCTATGCGCTGATCAGCGTATCCGATAAGCGTGATATTCAGCAACTTGCCAGTGCATTTGTCGATGCCGGGGTTGGGTTGTTATCCACTGGTGGCACAGCGACAGCGCTACGCGAAGCTGGCCTGGATGTTACCGATGTCTCCGAGCACACAGGTGCTGCCGAAATGATGGCAGGCCGAGTCAAAACGCTACATCCGGTTATCCACGGCGGCATTCTGGCAAGACGTGGTATGGACGATCAGGTTATGCAAGAGCGTAATATTGCACCTATAGATTATGTGGTGGTTAATCTTTATCCGTTTGCAGCTACTATCGCCGAACCAGACGTCAGCTTTGAAGATGCTATCGAGAACATTGATATAGGCGGCCCGGCCATGGTGCGATCAGCGGCGAAAAACCATGCCTCTGTCACGATTGTCACTGATCCTGCTGACTATTCACGTGTTATTGATTCATTGAAAGCCGATGCCGGCAGCAATACCGCGTTGCGTCTGGATCTGGCCGTGAAAGCCTTCGAGCACACGGCGCAATATGACGGAATGATTGCAGACTACTTCGGTAAGCGGGTAGGGGCAAATTCGCACGCAGAACCCGGCAGATTTCCCCGAACCCTTAACATGCAATGGCAATTGAGCGACACCCTACGCTATGGTGAAAACCCGCATCAAAAAGCTGCCTTTTACACAAGGCCTGATGCAAGCGATGGAACGATTGCCGGTGCCGATTTGCGTCAGGGCAAGGCCATGTCGTACAACAATGTCATGGATGCAGATGCAGCGCTTGGCTGTGCTACACAATTTGTGGAGGGCCATGCTTGCGTTATTGTCAAGCATGCTAATCCGTGTGGTGTTGCCGTAGCGAAATCTCAGCTTGAAGCGTATCAGGGTGCTTATAAAACCGACCCTACATCAGCATTCGGCGGCATCATTGCGTTCAACCAAAGTCTCGAGGCGGACACGGCCAGAGCAATACTCGATCAGCAGTTTGTGGAAGTTATCATTGCTCCCGGAATGAGCGAAGAAGCTCTGAAATTGCTTGCAGCTAAACCTAATGTGCGTGTATTGGATTGTCGATCAATGGCAAGCTTGCCTCAGTCAGTCGATGCCATGCAATATCGCCCCGTGTCGGGTGGTTTGCTGGTTCAGGACGATGATCTCTTGCGGGTAGAGCTTAGCGACTTGCGTGTCGTTAGTAAGCGCCAGCCCACCTCAACAGAGCTTGATGACTTGCTGTTTACATGGCGAGTGGCCAAATTTGTCAAATCCAATGCCATTGTTTATGGCCGAAACAATACAACCGTGGGTGTTGGTGCTGGACAGATGAGTCGTGTCTATTCGGCTAGAATTGCCGGTATCAAAGCGGCTGATGAAGGTATTGACGTTCGTGGCGCTGTCATGGCGTCGGATGCGTTTTTCCCGTTTCGTGATGGTATTGATAATGCTGCTGAGGTCGGTATACGTGCAGTCATTCAGCCCGGTGGGTCGAAAAATGATCCTGAGGTTATTGCTGCTGCGGACGAGCACGACTTGACGATGGTGTTCACCGGTGTGCGCCACTTCAGGCACTAGTTCAGTGCTAGCTTATCCAGCAATAGCCTGATCGATCGAGAACGCTATTCGCGAGCAGGTGAGCAATCAACCGCTGAAAAACCAGACGAAGCCGGCGTTGTACACGATGTGCAGCACCGTGCAGGCTTGAATGTTCCCGAAGCGGTCTTTTGCCCAGCCAAATATTAGCGATGGAAAAAATACCGACGCCGCCCACAGGGGCGGTTGGTTGATCAGATGCATAGCAGCAAACAGCACAGAGGTGGCGACGTTTGCTAGTGATAGTCCTGCAGTTGATGTGCTGAACAGTGTTTTTTGCCGCAGCGCATGCTGTATGCCGCCGCGGAAAACAAACTCTTCCAGAATGGGGTAGATCAATGCTATCCAGAGCAGCGCCATCCAGGGTGAGGCCCCTTGGCGCATCGGTAGTCCTGAAAGATACATGACTGTCCAGCATACCGGACCCAAGGCCAGTAATAGCCAGAAGGGCCCGTCTTGCCAGAAGCGGGGCCGGGCAGGTTTAACGCGGCTTTTCAACAACCTCTACGCGGTTGTTAGCGATGCGTCCTTGCTCAGTATTGTTGTCAAATTTTGCTCGTTCGCTTCCAAATGAGCGCAGTATCAGTTGGCGTGAGCGAACACCTTGACTCACCATGTATAAACCGATGCTGCGCAGACGACCACGTGTTCTTCGTGTTTGTTCTATTTCGGTACCGGTGGTGTCGGTGTGAGCGACTAACTCGATGCGGGCTTGTGGAAATTGCACAAGCAGGTTGGCCAGATAATCCAGCCCATCGGTAGAACCTGTCGCCAGCGTCACGGAGTCGCTTTCGAATCGTAAGCTGTCGATTTCACCGCCAAATAATGAGCAACCGTCATTTCCAACCGGAAATCCACGAGGTGAGACGGCACAGCTATCCAGCTCATTGGCAATGCCGTCACCGTCAACATCCGAAGCTTGTACAGGGGCTGTAAGCGGTGCTTCGTCTTCTACGGCATTAAGTGCACCCACTTGATCAGGTGCAGTTAATTCGATGGCGTTTGTCATGATCTCGACATCGGGTACCGCCGCATTGCCTGGGATAACGGCGTTGGGTGTTGTTGTCGTTTCCGGGATCTGCCGCGTTGCCGCAACGTTGGGCTGCTCTGATTCGTTCAATAAGGCCACTTGCGGTAGCTGCTCTGTTTCAGGCAATAAGGTGACCTGCGGTAGCTGCTCTGTTTGAGGTAGTTGTGCGGTCTCTGGGAGTTGAGCAATTTCCGGGAGTACTGCGGTCTCTGGAAGTTGAGCAATTTCCGGGAGTACTGCAGTTTCCGGGAGCTGCGCAGTTTCAGGAAGAATTGCGGTTTCAGGAAGTTGAGCTGTTTCCGGAAGTATTGCAGTTTCTGGTAATTGCTCCACTCCTGGCCGCAGGAATGTTCTTGGCGGTAGCTCGGCGGTTTCTGGTAGTTCAGCCGCGGTTTCTGGCACGTTTTCAGAGAATGGAGAGACTGTATTAATAGGCGGCGGTCGTCTGGTCTGACCTCGGCGTTGACCACCAAAACGACCAATCAATGAGATGGTACCTGCGCTTGCGTCAGTGTCCAGGTATTGGGCCTCGAGGCGAACACCCAGATTTGTCGTGAAGTAGGTTTCGATACCTGCGCCAGCGCCAAAGTAGACGGACGTCTCGTTGGACAGCTCGACCGACGTATCGCGATCGATAGCACCTATTCCGAATCGCCCATAGACAGCCACACCGAAAGTAGGATTGCCGCGCTGATTATCTCGTGAATCATAAAAGCGATACAGTAAAGCAGCTTCCGCTGCGCTATAGCTGATGGATTCGCCGTTGTTAAAGTCTATTTCACCCAAGGAGTAGAGCTGAAACTGACCACTGCTGCGTGCGTCGAAATCTCGACCGATAATAAGCGAGCCCACTACGTCGTCATCGGAGTTGCGGTCAATCGCGGCCTCTTCAGGATTTGGAGATAGCAGCGAACCGCCACCGCCTATTCCCACATACCACTGATCGTCCAGCGCATGGCTTTGCGTAGACAGGCAGGCGAGCACAATCGCAGTAGCGAATTTGACGTAAATTGATTTAAGCACGTATTGGACGTCCGGGGTGTCTCGACAAAAAAGGAGCAACATATAATGGTTATCGACCTACTCAGCCGGACTTGAGCCAAGTAGCGACATCATGAGCGCAGTAAGTGAGAACTCCATCACATCCAGCTCGCCGAAAAGCCATCATGGTTTCCATTGTGATGGCTCTTTCGTCAATCCAGCCTTGTTTCGCCGCGGCTTTAATCATGGCGTACTCACCACTCACATGATAGGCGAATGTAGGTACCGCAAACGTATCGCGCGCGCGCCTGACGATGTCGAGGTAAGGCAGGCCCGGTTTCACCATGATCATATCGGCGCCTTCCTGTAAATCCGCTGCAATTTCGTGCATGGCCTCATCACTGTTAGCGGGGTCCATCTGATAGGAGTTCTTGTTTGATTTTCCAAACGCTGCGGCAGTTCCTACAGCATCTTTGAAGGGGCCGTAGAAGCTTGATGCATATTTAGCGGCGTAGCTAAGAATTTTGGTGTGACGGAAGTCAGCAGCCTCCAGTGTCTCCCTGATAGCGCCAATGCGCCCGTCCATCATGTCTGACGGTGCAACAATATCCGCACCTGCTTCTGCATGCGACAGCGCCTGTCTGACCAAAGCATCCACAGTTTCATCGTTCATGATGTAGCCGTCTTCGTTCATCAGGCCGTCATGCCCATGAGGCGAGTAAGGGTCCAGAGCTACATCGGTAATGACGCCAAGCTCGGGTACTGCGGCTTTCAACGCTCGAATGGCGCGTTGTACAAGCCCTTCCGGATCCCAGGCACCACAGCAGTCATCCGTTTTTGTTGCCGTGTCTGTCAGAGGGAATAGAACGATAGCTGGGACACCCAAGGCGGATATTGCGACTGCGGCCTCCACCAGCAAATCCACACTTAAACGCTCAACGCCAGGCATCGAGGCGACGGGCTCCCGTTTGTTGTGACCTTCAATCACAAAATAGGGCTGAATCAGCATGTCCACGCTGAAGTGGTTTTCCTGCATGAGCTTTCTACTGAATGCGTCAAAACGCATACGCCGAGGGCGATTCCCGGGGTAGGGGGCTCTTACACCAAAATGTGCGGTCATACCTGACAGTGTCCAGCGTCGGCACTCACGGCTTCACAGTATTGTGAAACCTTAAGCGCTGTGATGATTTGGGCTCCCCGGACCTGTGGCGGCGGGGTGCCTGTCGAGTTACTATAAGCGTAGATAAATAGTTCAGGATTGGCTATCAGCTTGTTTAGTAGCAGATCGCACGAGCCCCTGAGCGTGAACCCGTAAGTATAAATTATCTTGGCCGTCTGTCGCCGTTCGAGATTCACTTGTATTTTTGCCTACCCCTGACTTTTGGGAGTCATAATGAGCGTCTTGTCTGCGTTTTATACCGGTTACCCGTTTCGCCTATGAAAGGTCCTCTGTCCAAAGTATTACTGTTGGCTTGCGTGCTTGTAGGCATAGGTCTTTGGGCGGGCGTTAAATGGTTCCTGAGTGATACAGATGACTTCTCGGAGCGCCTTGACATCCGTTCAGTTGCCTTTGTGAAAAAAGAGCCCGGCAGTAGCGCCAAGGCTGTAACTCCAGCCGCATCCGCTACACCGACAGCCTCCGTTGAACCTCTGGAGGTGCTGGCCAGGAACACTCGAGCCGCCAAAGCGCAGGCTGCAGTATCAGATGAAGGTGTCCAGCCAGAACAAGAACAGGAAGAAAGCCAACCCGGCGATGAAGATGATGAGCTGACAGATGCACAGATAGCGGAAAATGCTGAGGAGGATGCCGAGAGTCAAGTTCTGCCAGTTGTCGAGCTGGTGGAGGGCGGCGAGATAGAGCAGCGTGAGACGTCGGACGACGATGAGATTGAAGCAATTACATTAAGCAAAGATGAGCTGGATGTCCGCGAGAGTGCCCGACGTGCGCGCTATGCCGAGCTGGGGCTGATCCCCAAGAAAACGCCTAAGCCCACCATAGCGGTGGACGTTGCCCTGGAGATGCCAGAGCGCTGCGCAGGTGCTGCAGTTGCGCGGGTTCCTGTTGCTCTGAAATTTCGGTATGAGACATCGACTATGCGCGGTGAGAGTCTGAGTTCACTGGAATCTCTGGTGGCGTTATTTCGTGAGTGTGGGAGTGGGGAGTTTTTGGTAACTGAAAATCCTCTAGGCAGAGTTGACGCAACAGACCTACTAAAACAGATGCGTTTCGATGAAGTTAAATACTTTTTTATTCAGCACAGTGTATCCATTGATACCGTACAGTTTCCCGAGGAATAATGATTAACCGCTATACCGTTATCGGACAACCTATTGCGCACAGCCTTTCGCCGGTTGTCCATCAATTATTTGGGGAGCATACTCAACGAAAGATCAAGTACACCCGTACCGAATCCACAACAGAGACGTTCGATACCACCGTCCGCGACTGGATTGCCTCAGGTGGCCGAGGTTGTAATGTCACCTCGCCGTTCAAGGAGCAGGCGGTTCAGGTGTGCGATCGACTCTCTCGCGAAGCTCATCGCGCTGGCTCGGTTAATACCATTCATCTGCACCGCGATGGCAATCTGGTAGGGCACACCACGGATGGTCCGGGTCTGGTTGCAGACATTGTCAAAAACTGGCGTTACCCGATAGCGGACAAACGTGTACTTTTGCTCGGTGCAGGTGGCGCCGCACGTGGTGTGATGCAAGCGATTTTGAAACAATCACCATCGATGTTGCACATTGCCAATCGTACTGCCGAAAAAGCTGTGGCGCTTGCGGAAATATTTGATGATCTGGGAGCTGTTTCGGGTAGCGGTTACGATGCGCTTGGCGAATTAGATGCGTTTGATATTGTTATCAATGCCACCACTTCTGGCATGTCTGGCACCATGTTGGTCTTGCCGGAGCACCTGATGAATGCGGGTTCACTGGCCTACGATATGACTTACGCCCAGCGCGATACCCCATTTATGTTGTGGGCGCAGCAGCACGGCGCCAGCACTGCTAATGGTTTGGGGATGCTGGTAGAGCAGGCGGCCGAGTCATTTCTTATCTGGGAGGATGTTCGCCCAAAGACGCGCATGGTATACCCCAGATTGCACGAGATGCTGGGCTAACCCTAGCGGGTGCGTCAATTGATTAGCTGATCGTTGTTGTCTAGTCACGATTAATACACGGGAAAGGAATAGTTATGCTTAACCATAAATTCGACGACGCTGCGCAGCTATTCTCTGGGGGAGCAATGTGCAGGCTATCGGCAAGCGCGTTGCAGCCCTCAGCGGTTCGACGCTTTTTAGCTGCGCTTTTTACGGCCGTCTTGATCGTGACCACCGCTATTGCCTGGGCTGCGGATACAGCTCAGCCAACGTTGCCAACCATGCAATTGGAAGTCAACGGTAAAGTGCTAACCGCCGAGATTGCATCTACATCGCAACAACGTTATATGGGGCTAAGTTTTCGACAATCTTTGGACAAGGATACCGGTATGTTGTTTGTGTACTCCGAGGAGCAGACATTGACGTTTACAATGCGCAACACGCTAATCCCCTTGTCAATTGCGTTTTTATCGGAAGACCTGGTGATCAACGAGATACACCACATGAACGTTGGTCCCGGGCAATTGTTTGGTTCGCGACAAAAAGCACAATATGCGCTGGAAGTAGATCAAGGCTGGTTCGCTGCCAACAACATAAAAGCAGGGGATCAACTTACGCCTCGTTAAGAGCCTGTGTGATCGCAGGCTTCCGGAAGCCTTTGATCCGATTCATCTCAAGCTAAGCCTTTACCCTAGTGCTGCATAAAATTCCGGCCCAGAACCGCTTCGCTGCTTCTATAGCAGCATCTAAGCACCGGGGGCGGCCCCGACTGTACTCATTTTTCCTGAATCTCACCTAGAGTGACTAGGCCTGCGCGGCCCGACTCAACCCAGTAAAAATTCCGTGCAGCCCCTTATATACAGCTCTATAAGCTTCTGGTCTCGAAATTTTATGCAACACTAGGGTTTACGAATATCGGGTAGCCTCCTCAGGATGCGCTAGCATTAATCCAACAACCCAGTGAGAGTCAAAAAAAACGTGTCTGCCGAAAATACCATCAAGACTTTTCATGGCAACCAGTGGCACGACGGAAACGTCCCGGTCATGGGGTCAGCTGATCACGGTACTTGGTTAGGCACACTGGTATTTGACGGCGCGCGCCAGTTTGAAGGCGTAACGCCTGATCTTGCGGCTCATTGCGATCGTGTAAACCGTTCAGCGAGTAGTCTGGGAATGAATCCGACGATGAGTGTTGATGACATCATGTCGTGTGCGCGGGATGGGTTAGAACAGTTCGACAAAGATGCTGCCGTCTATATTCGCCCCATGTACTGGTCGACAGGATACGGAGAGGGCTTTATCAGTGCCGATCCTGATTCCACGGATTTCTGTCTTTGTTTGCAGCAAATTCCTATGCCGGATATCCAGGCCAGCGCAACTCTTACCACCACATCGTTCCATCGTCCGACACTTGAAGTGGCCACTGTTAATGCCAAGGCCGCCTGTCTGTATCCGAACAACGCTCGCATGATTCGAGAAGCGTTTGCGAAAGGATTTACCAATGCGCTGGTGTGCGATGCGTTGGGTAATGTTGCAGAATCAGCCACCAGTAATGTCTTTATGGTGCGTGATGGTGAGGCATTTACACCGATACCCAACGGCTCATTTCTGGACGGTATTACACGGCAGCGCATTATCAATTTACTTCGTGCATCGGATGTTGTCGTCCACGAGACCACACTGAGCTACGCTGATTTTCATGCAGCAGATGAGGTGTTTCTTACCGGTAATCTGTCTAAGGTGACACCAGTTACCGCATTCGATTCCACCGAATATGCCATTGGTAAGGTGGCAACGATCGCACGCACAGCATATATGGATTGGGCCAAATCATGAAAATGAACTCATTGGGACGTAGTCAGACACAAGTCAGTGAAATCTGCCTGGGCAGCATGACATGGGGTACGCAGAACACCTATGACGAGGGCGCTGAGCAAATAGCCTGTGCGCTTGATCATGGTGTTAATTTTATCGATACCGCAGAAATGTATCCCACTACACCACTCACCGAAAAAACGCTGGGCGATACTGAGGCCATTATCGGGCAATGGTTTGCGCAGAGTGGCCGACGAGACGAGGTAGTGCTGGCTACCAAGGTGACGGGTAACGGCAAAGCCTGGATGTATGGCGGTCAGGACATCACGCCTGAGAAAATTCGTGTATCGGTGGATCGAAGTCTAAAACGTTTGCAAACCGACTACATCGATTTGTATCAACTGCATTGGCCTAACCGGGGCAGTTACCATTTTCGTCAGAACTGGACGTTTGACGCCACCACGCAGGACACGGCTAAAGCTAAAGACAGCATTCATGAGGTACTGACTGAACTTGATGCTCAGGTGAAAGCTGGCAAGCTGCGGCATATTGGTTTGTCAAACGAGAGCTGCTGGGGGACAGCGCAGTTTCTATCCATTGCTGAAGCCAACAACTTGCCTCGCGTGGTCAGCATTCAGAATGAATATAATTTAATGAGCCGGCTGTATGATCTGGATTTGGCTGAACTGTCTCATCATGAGCAAGTAGGTTTGCTGGCATTCTCTCCGCTTGCTGCCGGGATGCTTACCGGTAAATACTCGAAGGGGGAAATCCCTGATGGCTCGCGACGATCGATGAATGAAAATCTGGGTGGACGCTTTTGTGCAAGCAGTGAGCCTGTGTGTGACAAATACGTAGCGTTGGCACGTGAGCATGGCGTGGACCCATCGCAGATGGCTCTGGCTTTTTGCTTATCTCGTCCGTTTATGGCCAGCGCCATTATTGGTGCAACTACGATGAAGCAATTGCAAACGAATCTGGCGGCGGTTGATCTGGTCTTGAGTGAGGAATTGAAAGCCGGTATTCAGGCGATCTACCGGGAACATCCGATTCCAATGTAGGGCTCCTTACTCGAAGGGCTCTGATACAAAACTCATCACGCTATTCGCTAGGTATTTCTATTATGGGTCTATGGGTTCCGGTAACTGCTTCGATCCTGTTGGGTCTGGTTTTTTCTCAGCAACCGGCAATCAATGCCGCAATTTCCCGAGCGGTGGGGTCGCCGATTAGTGCGGCTGCCATTTCGGTGTTTATTACCTTTGTCCTGCTTGTCATCATGGTACCTTTTACGGGTGGCTCGATGCGACCTGCCACGCTGATAGCATTGCCATGGTGGTCTGTTCTTGGAGGCGTCATTGGTGTGGCTATCGTCGCTGGTGGTGCAGCGTTAGCGCCCATGACCGGCGCTGCTTTGTTTTTTGTCTGTCTGGTTGCGGGGCAACTATTGGGTGCCTCAGTTGCTGATCATTTTGGGGCGTTTGGTTTGCCGGAGCGCAGTATCAGTACCACAAGAGTCGTCGGTCTGACGCTGGTCATGTTGGGCGCACTGCTTGTTAGTCGCGGTTAGGCGTTCATCCACATCAGTGTTTGGACCAGGCTCTACACAAGCTTGAGCCCTTCAGGTTTAAAGCCCTGTTCCAAGAGCGATTTCAAGGGTGGGAACAAAGGCTCTGGAAGGGCGTGCCAGTCAAACCAGTGCCAAGCCTCGCATTTGTCGGGCTCGCAATTCTCAGGTTCGCCACTAAATTCTTCTTGTGCGGATTCGACGAACAGAGTGATGTAATGCCGTGATTGCTGAACAAAATAGTCATCAGTGAATCCGGCGTGCTTAACGCCCGTGACTTTTAGGGCAGTTTCTTCCATAACCTCACGAATGGCGCAGTTAGCGATAGTTTCCCCGGGGTCCAGATGGCCACCGGGAAGTGCCCAAGTGCCTGCTCCGTGAGCACCACGCCGCTTACCGAGTAGCACTTTATTGTTGCGACAAAGAATGACGCCTATACCGACAAGAGTTTGCATGGATGTGCTGACTGGATTAAAAGGATTGCTACGCAACTGTAGCCTATTTGGTGCAAATTCCGTCTGTCTCTAACCGGTGGGCGAGTCTTTTGCAGTCTTACGTGCTGCTGCTATGCTGCACAGTCGCAGCAGCCTCTTCATCAACAATCGAATCCTATGCAGCAGCAGAAAACATCCAAGATAAAAGTGCTGACACTTATCGTATTGCTCGCGCTGACATTACCGTTATTTTATATGCTGGTATCGCGTGTGTTGCTTCCACTGGAGTGGAATGAGCCCCAGTTTAATAGCATTGATGCTGACAGTGAGTCTGGTTAGCTGGTGTGCTGATACGCGCAGCGAAAAAATCACGAATTCTACTTGTGATGTTAGAATCATGGTTGCAAGGCCCGCAGTGCCTACATCAAGTCGTCTGTCCTGCAGATGTTACCCCGTTCTGGGTTGTGCAGAGTGAACTGTCTAGGAATCCTTCATGACTGCAGACGATGAGCAGATGGTACTCGGCCTATCGAAGCAAGAGTATCGAGAGCCCGGTGTTCGACGTTCTTTAACGATTTTTATTGCATGTTTGTGTATTGCTACTGCTCTGGTTATTGGCGGCCGCTTCATTATTCAGGCAAGAGCGGCTATCGAGTCTGGACTAGATCCTGAACCTCCCGTTTCAGTATCAGTTTTACCTGTCTCCATACAGGCCGGGTATGAAGAAGTGAGTCGTCATATCGGCTTGATAGAGTCTGCTCGGAGAACAGATCTGGCCTTTGAAGCCAACGGCACGCTTGTCGAGGTGATGGTGAATGAAGGTGACAGGGTTAGTCGCGGCACTCCCATTGCACGTCTTGATACGCGTACCCTGAACGCCAGGCGTACTGAGCAACTCGCGCTGCGCGATGCCTTACTGAGCGATCTAGAGCACACACAGCGTGTGTTGCAACGCGAGCAAACTCTTGCCGATCGCGACCTGGGCACCGATAGCGCGCTGGATGAGGCCCGGTTCTCCGTAACGCGTGCTCAAGCGATGATCAATCAGGCGGACGCATCGCTTCAGGGAATAGATGTGCAGCTGGATAAAGCGGTGCTTCGAGCACCGTTTGATGCCGAAGTGGGTCGACAATCTCTGGATGAGGGCAGTTCTGTGCAGGCGGGTGTGGCGGTTGCCAGTTTGTTCGAGTGGGATGCTCCGGTGGCGAGAATTGGCTTGCCAGTGGCGAATGCCCGCGCTCTGATACCAGACTCTGTACACAATGTTCTGATCGACGGTACAAGCTATCCAGCTGTTTTGCTATCCAGGCGCCGGGATGTGTCAGCGCGTACACGCACGGTGGATGTCCGTTTTGAATTACTGCTAGCCGACCGCGTACGTCCTGCCTTCGGCCAGACTGTGCAATTGCAGTTGCGCCAGTTCATTGAAAAGCCCGGTTACAACGTGCCTGTTACTGCGCTTAGCGAAGGGGAGGCAGGTTTATGGAGTCTTTTACTGGCGGTACCTGACGAACCCGGATCTGATGTGGGACGAGTGGTACGTGAGCACGTGGACTTATTGCAGACCGATGGCGGGCATGCTTATGTGATCGGAGATTTTTCACTGAACGCTTCAATAATTCAAGTAGGTACACACCGTGTGGTTACCGGTCAGCGTGTAAGAAGCGTCATTCCGTGACGCTCGAAACACTCTTCTACCGTCAGCCGCGCTTGCTTTCGCTGACGTTGTTGGTGGTTATTGCGGCAGGTTTATCAGCGCTTGCTTCTATTGGGCGGCAAGAAGACCCGACCATCACGAACTTGCGTGCGAACGTCACCACGGTATACCCCGGAGCAGACCCTGCCCGAGTGGAGGCATTGGTAACCCGGATCATCGAGACTGAGCTCAATGAATTAGCAGCTATAGCTGTTACTACTTCACGCTCATCAACTGGCTTGTCTACCGTCAGCATCGAGTTGGCTGAGACGACAAAGCCTAGTCTGATTGATGCGCACTGGGCGGACGTTCGTGCAGCCCTGGACGATGCAGAACTTGAATTTCCAGCGGGTGTGCAAACACCGGAGTTTACTGTTAACGAGGTGTATACCTACAGCTCTATTGTTGCTTTGGTGCCTGAAGATGGGTTGAGCCTGTCGGCAACAGAGCGGTATGCCGAGTTACTGTCTGATCGGTTGCGTAAGCTTGGTGGCACCGAATCGGTCGACCTGTTTGGCATTGCCGATGAAGAGATACTGGTGCAAATTCAGCCAGACACTCTCGCAACGCTTGGGCTTACTGCAACGCAAATATCGCAAACCATTGCCCGCAGTGATGCAAAAGTGCGCGCTGGCCGTGTGCACGGTGCCAGTGGTAACTATCTCATTGAAGTTGCTGGTGAAATTGAGTTGCTGGACAGGGTGCGTGATATTCCTCTGCTAGCTGCTGATGGTGCTGTGGTTCGACTAGGCGATGTGGCAAATGTGATAGCCGGTGTACGGCAGCCGCTGGAAGAAATTGCCATGACACGCGGCGAATTATCAGTTTTAGTCGGCGTGAAAATCAGTAACGGGCGGCAGGTGGATGTGTGGATGGATGATGTGCGCCAGACACTGAGGGCGTTTGAGTCTGAGCTACCTCGTACGCTCACACTCGAGAGGCTATTTGATCAAAGTGAGTACACGACTGAGCGCTTGCAATCGGTGAGTGTGAACATGGCGATAGGCGTCGGGCTAGTGGTACTGGTTCTGCTTTTTACGCTGGGCATTCGGGCGGCTTTTATCGTTGCGATGGTCTTGCCCTTGGTGTCCCTGGCATCGGTGGCGACGATGAATGCCATCAACTTGCCTATTCATCAAATGTCTCTAACGGGGCTTATCGTTGCATTAGGCCTGTTGGTAGATTCTGCCATTGTCATGACAGATGAAATTCGTCAACGCTTGTTGGGTGGTGAGACACGTGAGAACGCGGTAAGAGGTGCGGTGCGTAGGTTGTTCACGCCATTGCTTGCCTCTACGCTCACTACTGCGTTGTCGTTTCTACCCATGGTGTTGCTGCCCGGTGGTGCGGGTGACTTTGTCGGTGCCATTGCTATAGCCGTGCTTATCATGCTGAGCTGGTCATTTCTAATTGCTGTCACGGTTACGGCTGCCATGGCGGGCAGGTTGTTAAAGCGTGGAGAGCTGGGTCGGTCTCGGTGGTCAGATGGTATGTCAGGCGGTGCCTTGGCAAAAGGGTTTCGTGCCACGCTCGTGGTAGCCATGCGCTACCCCTTGGCCTCTGTTGCCGGTGCGCTAGTGTTACCGGTGTTGGGGTTTGCTTCTGCTGGCACCTTGAGCGCACAATTTTTCCCGGGAGTCGATCGTAACCAGTTCAATATCAAAGTGGATCTGGCACCTGGAACACCAATTCAGAAAACACATGAAATCGTGCAGCAGATGGATCTGCTTATCGAAGAAGAGCCTGGTGTTGAACGTGTCAGTTGGGTGGTAGGAAAAAGCGCTCCTTCGTTTTATTACAATATGGTGGGTGATCGAAGCCTGGAGCCTGAATATGCACAAGCATTGATCACCACCCGATCTCCAGCAGCCACAGCCACGCTGGTGCCGCGTTTGCAATCCCTGTTTAACGCACAGTTTCCCATCGCGCGAGTGCTGGTACAGTCGCTTGTTCAAGGCCCACCTGTGGACGCTCCTGTGGAGATCCGATTAATTGGCCCACAGCTGGATGTGCTGCGCCAGTACGGATATCAGCTACGCACCATTATTGCGAATGTGGAAGCGGTGTCGTCTGTGCAAACTTCACTGGAGCGTGGCGCCCCTAAAGTGGTGTACGACATCGATGAGGATGCTGCACGACTGTCAGGTTTGAGTCTGATAGAAATTGCTCGCCAACTGGAAGCCTCGCTGGAAGGGGTAACTGGCGGCAGTTTGCTGGACGGCACGCGTGAGTTGCCGGTGCGGGTAAGACTGAGTGATGCTGCGCGATCAGATCTTGCGGCGATATCGGCGCTTCCTTTAGTCACATCATCCAGTCAGGGGGCTGATGGTCACCAGACGATACCCTTGTCGGCTGTGGCGAACGTCTCGTTGCAACCTTCGGACGGTGCCATAACCCGTCGTAACAGCGAACGGGTGAATACCGTGCAAGCCTTTGTTCAATACGGGGTGCTGCCAGAGGAGGTGCTAAAAAACGTTCAGGCTGCGATGAAGGCGGCAAATTTCCAGTTGCCCATTGGCTACCGGATACAAACCGGCGGCGACTCTGATGCTCGTGGCGATACCCTGAAAAACCTGCTATCACCGCTTGGACTGATCATTACGCTGAGCATTGCCAGTGTTGTGTTGACATTCAACTCATGGCGTCTTGCCGGTGTCACGTTGGTGGTCGCTGTATTGTGTGCAGGCCTGAGCCTGTTATCAATTGCTGTATTCCGGTATCCGTTTGGTATTACCGCAATCATTGGCGTTATTGGTTCTATCGGTGTGTCTATTAATGCCGCCATTATCCTTCTTAGCGGACTTAAGGCTAACCCTGCTGCGCGTGATGGTGACGTGCAAGCGATGGTGGATGTTGTCATGGGTTCCAGCCGGCATATCCTGTCCACCACTATTACAACGGTTGGCGGTTTCCTGCCACTGATGCTTGATGGTGGTGAATTCTGGCCACCTTTTGCTATAGCAGTTGCCGGCGGTGTCTTGTTGTCGAGCATCGTTTCATTCTTTTTTACACCGCCGATGTTCCGGCTTGTTTATGCAAATAAAGTTTGGAAAACGAGGCAAGACAAGATTCTTGCGTAGTGAACAAGTTGTGCGGCAACACTAGCCTGGACTATTCAAGAATCAGGTGGGACGGCCTTGCGCACTTTATGAATAGTCCGGGCTAGGGCTGATTAACTCAGCCAATCTCTTATGGGAAGAAATGTTTTCGTTAGCTGTTCCTCTGGCGAACCCTCTTCGGGCTGATAGTTATAGTGCCAACTAACGTGTGGTGGCAGTGACATCAGGATGGATTCGGTGCGGCCACCTGACTGAAGGCCAAACAACGTGCCTCTATCAAACACCAGATTAAATTCTACATACCGGCCACGGCGATAGAGCTGGAAATCGCGCTCACGTTGTGAGTAAGGCATGTCTCTGCGTTTATCGACTATGGGGGCGTAAGCTAAGTAGAAGTGATTGGCAACTGACTGCATGACACCAAAGGCGTGATCGAATCCGTTGCCATTGAAGTCATCGAAAAACAGGCCACCAATGCCGCGTGCTTCATCGCGGTGTTTTAAATAAAAATAATCATCGCACCATGTTTTGAATTTTGGGTGTAGTTCATCACCGAACGGTTTGAGTGCATTAAAGGCCTCTTGATGCCAATGAACGCAGTCCTCTTCAAAGCCGTAGTACGGTGTCAGGTCAAACCCACCACCGAACCACCACACAGGTGCTTCACCTTCTTTGTCAGCACGGAAAAATCTGATGTTGGCGTGAGTAGTAGGGATGTAAGGGTTGGTTGGGTGGAGGACCAGAGACACACCCATCGCCTCCCATCCACGTCCGGCCAATTCAGGTCGATTTGCTGAGGCCGATGGCGGCAGTTGCGTACCACTGACTTTAGAGAACGCCACACCGGCTTTCTCAAACACCGCGCCGTCAGTCAGGATGCGAGTGAGTCCACCACCACCTTCTTCGCGTGACCACTTGTCGTCAACGAAGGTGGCACCCCCGTCGAGCTGTGATATCTGCTGGCACAAGCTATCGTGAAACGAGGTAAGAAACTGGTAAACAGCATCGCTGTCGACAACCGAGCTGTCGTGGTTTGTTGAATCACTCATGTTCAAAAAATTAATAAAGTTTGCTGGATTGTTGTTCCAGCACGATGGTGGACGCATGACCCGAGTTCAGACCGGTTCATGAATAGCTCAGCCCAGAGTGTAACCCAGTGTTTACAGACTGGGGCTTTCTCCAGCGAACCCTGTCAAGGCTTCGTTACGTGCCAGACACATTCGTTAACAAGTAACTTGAAATTACCTGTATTTTTTCAAAAAAATACAGATCTGAGTGGCAATTGTCACGGCATTTGCTATTACTCAAGTGGGCCACAAGGGCCAGTCTTTATGAGGTGCAGACTGAACTTGTTGTCCACATTAAATAACAACTTATTCAATCAACAAACAAGCTCTAAAATTTTTATTTATGAAAAAGCATTCCGAAAATATCTCGCGTCAACGCACCCTTGACGTTCCAAGTCGGCTCAACATTTCAGCAGATGCATCGGATGGTGTGTTGAGGCGTTTTGCAGATCATCAGGCGCTGGTTGCTGGCAGCATTGCTCAGATCAGTGAGACAAAGCAACGCCAGGAAGAGTCACTGGCGGCGGCAAACCGTTCGTTTGAGTTAGTAAGCAAAGTGTTCCAAGCGCATGTTGAGGGACGTAAGGTAGCTTGAGATGGCCCTTGGCATGAGAATTAACGTAGTTGATTCCCTGAAAGTAGATCGAAAATCCTCGTGGGTAGTGCGAGATTGCCCACGAGAGAATTCACCACAACATCAATCTCGTTGCCCATCGAATCCAGCACTTGCGCACTCGTGCGCAAGGATTCATCCCCGGAGCGATTTGCGCTAGTCGATACGATGGCGCCTCCATACAGCGTGCAAAGCTCAACCACCACTGGGTGGGAGCTGACGCGTACTGCCAGCGAGCTGCGAAAGCCTGTCAGTAACGTATTGCAAACAGTATTCGCGGCTGGAACCACAAACGTTACCGGCCCCGGCCAGTGCTCATCAAGTTGTGTTTGCTGCTTGTCGGTTACCGGCGCAATGTAAGGCAGCAGTTGCATTTGATTGGATGCAATAAGGATAAATCCCTTGTGCGCATCACGGCCTTTGATGTCAATGATCCTTTGTAATGCTTGCTCATTGTCAGGATCGCAGCCTAAGCCAAAGACAGCTTCAGTGGGGTAGGCGATAACGCCTCCGTCCACTAAAGCGTCTACCGCTACTTGCAGGTCTGTCACTCTTCCTTTGCTGCAACCTTCTTGGCCGCCGCTTTCTTCCTCGCAGCTGCGCGCTTTTTAGCCGCTGCCTTCTTTGAGGCCGCCGACTTTTTCTTTGTCTTCTTCTTGGCTGCCGGCTTTTTCTTCGCTTCAGCCTTCTTGGCAGCTGCCTTTTTCTTGCCGCGTCCTTTGCGCTCGGGAGCTTCAGCCAATAGTTTCAGGCAGGTGTCCAGATCGATGACTGCAGGTGTCTCTTTCAACTCCTTCGGAATCTTGGCGTTCTTGTTGCCATCGGTAATGTAGGCTCCCCAACGTCCATTGAGTATCTGCACATCAGTGCCCTCAAATTCCTTCACCAGCTTGTTGGCGTCAGCAATCTTCTTCTCGGCAACGATTTCCAGAGCACGCTCTAACGTTACTGTGTACGGGTCATCTTCCTTAAGTGAAACAAATTTGGCGTCGTACTTGATGTAGGGGCCAAAGCGACCAATGTTTGCGGTTATTTTTTCGCCTTCTGGTGACTCACCCAGAGCTCTGGGCAGATCAAATAACTGGATGGCTTCTTCCAGCGTGATCTTATTCATCCGTTGACCGGGGCGCAGACCTGCAAATTTGGGCTTGTCTTCGTCATCACGGGTACCAATCTGTACAAATGCACCGTATTGGCCAATGCGAACCGAAATGGGACGTCCGCTCTCTTCATCGGTGCCCAGTTGGCGTGCCTGAATAGCCTCATCTTTGGAGACGTTCTCCAGCTTGTCCTCAACTTGTGCGTGGAAGGGTTTCCAGAAGTCACCTAGCAAGGGCACCCAGTCTTTCTCGCCGCGTGACACTGCATCCAGTTCATCTTCTAGATTAGCCGTGAAGTCGTAATCCACATACTTGTCAAAGTGCTTGGCCAGAAACGCCGACACAACGCGGCCAGTATCAGTCGGGAAAAATCGTCGACTTTCGATCTCGACGTATTCACGTGACTGCAGCGTGGATATGATGGATGCATAGGTAGAGGGGCGGCCGATGCCGTATTCTTCTAGCGTCTTGACTAGGCTGGCTTCAGAGAAGCGCGGCGGTGGTTCGGTAAAGTGCTGCGTCAGTTTTATGTCTTGCAGCGGAACCGTGTCGCCTTCCTGCATCTCTGGCAGTACCTTATCGTCTTCTTCTGCTTTTTTCTTGTCGTCAACGTCTTCACGATAGACCGTCATGAACCCTGGAAACCTTATGGTAGAGCCATTGGCGCGGAACTGATTACCTTCGCCGCACGCGAAATCCACAGCCACCTGATCAATGGTGGCGAAGATCATCTGGCTGGCTACGGTACGCTTCCAGATCAGGTTGTAGAGCTTGTACTGATCCTCTTCCAGGTAGGGCTTGATTTCATCAGGCGCACGCATCACAGAACTGGGGCGAATAGCCTCGTGAGCTTCCTGCGCGTTCTTGGACTTGTTTTTGTAAACGTTGATTTCTTCTGGTAAGTAGTCTTTGCCAAAACGTTGCGGGATAAGCTCACGCAGCTCGTCTAGACAATCTTGAGACAAGGTGATGGAGTCAGTACGCATGTAGGTAATAAGGCCAACTGCACCCTCGTCGCCCAGCTTGATGCCTTCATAGAGCTTCTGAGCCGTGCGCATGGTGCGCTGTGCGCCGAAGCCGAGCTTTCGCGAGGCTTCCTGCTGCATGGTGGAGGTTGTAAACGGGGCAGTAGGATTGCGCTTGCGCTGTTTCTTTTCAACTTTTACCGCGGTCAGCGATCCACGGGCATGGCCGACAAGCATATCGCGTGCGCCGTTAGCCTGTTCGCCGTTGGTGACGGTGAACTGTTTCATTTTTTCACCGTTGAGCAATGACAGCCTTGCGGTGAAGGGCTGGGTGTCTTTCTCCAGCTCGGCCATGATGCTCCAGTATTCCTCGGGAATAAAGGCCTCGATTTCGTTCTCACGTTCGCAGATCATGCGAAGAGCTGGGCTTTGTACTCGTCCTGCAGACAGTCCACGGCTGATCTTGCGCCATAGCAGGGGTGAGAGGTTGAATCCAACCAGATAGTCCAGCGCACGGCGTGCCTGCTGGGCGTTGATCAGGTCGTATCCGAGTTCACGCGGATTGTCCACGGCCTCTTGTACGGCGCGTTTGGTTATTTCGTGGAATACCACTCGTTCTACCTTCTTGCCTTCCAGCTCTCCGGTCTCACGCAAATGCTCTACCAGATGCCAGCTGATAGCTTCACCCTCTCTATCCGGGTCAGTTGCGAGGAGTAGGGAGTCAGCTTTTTTGAGCGCCTTCTTGATCGCGTTAACGTGTTTCTCGTTACGCTCGATCATCTGGTACTTCATGGCGAAGTCGTTATCGGGGTCTACCGCGCCCTCCTTGGGCAGTAAATCGCGCACGTGACCGTAGGATGCGAGAACCTTGTAGTCCTTGCCCAGGTACTTCTCAATGGTCTTTCCCTTAGCGGGAGACTCGACGATGACAAGATTTTTGCTCATGAATACAAGGGGTGTCTGTGTTGGCTACGGCGTTGCAAACTGATAGCCGTAATAGGTTACACGAACGCATAGCGTCGTCGCTTGACCACGCTTTGTCAACGCAACCGTGTAATTTGACTGAAAGTGAAGGGTTAGCACCGAGTGTACCTGCCACCTGAACCACTTTTGATCGTGGCGTCAATTTCCATCATTCCAAGCAGGGTTGTCAGCTGTGTAACGTCACAATCAAGATGTGTCAATAGTTCGTCTACTGTCGCTGGTTTCGTGCTTAAAGCATCGAGAACGCGGCCCTGCATGCTACCGTCGGGAGCGTCTGAGAACGCCAGATCTCCCTGTTCAGGGCCATTTTTCGTCTCTGTGAGCTTATTATCTGTGAGTTCTCGTAGCAGCGGCCAGGCCAGCGCGTCAAGAATGTCCTGCTCGGTTTCGACAAGTGTTGCGCCCTGTTTGATCAGCGAGTGACAACCCCTGGCCTGAGGGTTCTGTACAGAGCCTGGAATAGCCAGAACCTCTCTGCCTTGATTTAAAGCGTGTGCAGCGGTGGTGAGGGTACCGCTGGGCAGACCTGCCTCGCTGACCAGAACGCCCAGTGATAAACCACTGATTATGCGGTTGCGTTTGGGGAAATACCAACGCAGGGTAGGAGCACCCAAGGGATATTCTGTGATGATTAGTCCGCCGTTATGGATGATTCGCTGGGCAAGATCGCTGTGATTTTTGGGGTAAACAGAATCGGGTTCTGTTGCAGCTACCGCTATGGTTATTCCGCCTACTGATAGAGCGCCCGTATGGGCAGCGGCATCAACACCACGAGCCAGTCCACTGATGATGGCAACGCCTCGCTCGGCCATACGTGCAGCCAAGGCATGGGTGTGGTCAATCGCTTGGCGACTGGCTTTACGGGAACCTACAATGGCAAGAGCCGGTGCCTTGAGTGCGCTCAGATCGCCCTTGGCGTAGAGCAGAGGCGGTGCGTCCACGGTATTTCTGAGCTGAGGAGGGTAGAGAGGGTGATCGAGTCCGAGCAGGTGGTGGGCGGCTGCTGATTGTTCCCACGCAAGGGCTTCAGTAATTTTTGTGCGCAAATCAGGCTCTGCAAGAGCGTTGAGTTCTGCGTTGTCCACTTTGCCCTGCAGGGCATTCGATAAGGGGATTTTGTCGCCTTGCAGGTAGCGCAGAATAAGAGCGCCGATGTGCGAAGGCTCAGCGTTTTCGGTGCGCAAGTGCTGAATATGTCGTGCGCTAGCGTCAAACGCCAGGGTATACGCCAGCCACGCTGACGTTGGGGTGTGCATATCTTCCATGATAGTGACCGCGGTTGATGCCCGCGGCCACAGATTGCAACTGCCGAGAGCTTGGGTTAGATGCCCGTTACAATGTCATTGACCTTGATCGGGCGAGTCGATTCCATGACTAATGCGTAGCTTACCTTGTCAAAGGTCTTAAAGACCAGCAATACACCTGTGCGTTCGTTGGGTAATTTGACAGTTTCCCGAGTTCCGCTGCGTCTTTTGTCCACCACATTCACGCCGCGAGTCTCTACGGCCAGTACATCGCCTTCCTGGATGCTGGAGTTGTCGCCTACATTGAGCACGACAACCTGATTTCGACCAGATTGAGAAATGGCATTCACCAAAGAGACAACTCGCCCCTCACCGCGTAGTTCGGGCATACGTGGTGTGTAGGTGTGAGTGGTTTTGCCCGTGGCCATAGGCAGTAAAAGATCCCCCGCTATGGTTTCCTGCTTGTTATCCGTGATTATCATCGTGGAAGGCTCACCAACGCTGAGTAATTTGGCATCCGCCACGTGCGTAACCTCAAAGCCCAGGCTGGCACCGTTAGCCGGATCAATCAGGGGACGATTGCTTTTGCGAAATACGCCATAGTTTGTCTCGTCGCGGCTCACGCGGCCACGCACGTAGATTTTGTTGCCGACAGAGCTTGCGAGCGTGTTGTCGCTGTTGGCGAGAACGTAGGGCGCGTTGTAGGTTGTGCGTTCGTCCACAACACGTGAGCTCACGAGCAAATGAGAAATAGCGTCGCTAGCAATCATCGGAATGGCGTCATCGAGTGAAGTGACGCGAATTCTGGGAGCAAGCTTTACCCGTGCCCCCCCGTTGGCGCCCTCGACATCACTGGTATCCGTAGGTTTGTTTGCACCCGCCAGAGTCGGTGATTTGTCCTCTATTGGAATAAGCTTTCCATTGCGTGTGAGTGAGAGTATCGGTTTGCCATTTACATAATTCAGCGCCAACTCGTCTTTCGGATAAATCAGGTGTGGGTTATGCACTTGAGGGTTATACCCCCAGATTTCAGGCCAGCGCCATGGTTCTTTCAGAAAACGATCCGAGATATCCCACAAGGTGTCACCGCGTACCACCGTATACACCTCGGGCGCGTTGGCTTCTATGTCATCCGAGTTGACGTAGGTCCGCGTGTAGGCGGTAGGAGTACCGGCGTACTGAAGTTCTTCAGCGCTGAATCGCTGACTGCTATCACTAGTCGCAGAGGCTACGGCTATTGCCGAAGGGCCTTTGCCTGTAGAACAGGAAGCTAGGATAAGCGACAGACAAACTGCCAGATTCAAGCGTGCAGTTGTTGAAGTCATGTGTAGGGCCATGCTGGGATACTCTCCCTCGTTAGGGTGATAACAACCGGATAGATCGGCTGTGCGACATAAACCTTAAGATGCAAAGGAGATGCCGTGTCTGTGGCTGGTATTATTGGAGCACCAGCCCCTGTCGGAAACCTAGTCGTGTCACTGCTTGATATCCTTTACTACCCAGACCCTTTGCTTCGCCGCAACGCCTCGCAGGTGAAAAACGTCGATGGCGAGGTTGCCAAGCTTGTCGATAACATGTTGGAAACCATGTACGACGCACCCGGTATCGGGCTGGCTGCGACACAGGTTAATGTTCACCAACGTGTTGTTGTTATTGATGTTTCTGAAGAAAATAACACGCCGCTGATATTTATAAATCCCATCATCACAAGCTCTGAAGGTGTCGCCGAGATGCAAGAAGGCTGCCTGTCGATCCCTGGGGTTTATGAGAGCGTCAAGCGCCCCGCTGATGTGCGGATCGAGGCTATAGATCGTGAAGGGAATCCGTTCGAAATGGATGCTGACGGGTTATTGGCGGTGTGTATTCAGCACGAAATCGATCATTTGGACGGAAAGTTATTTGTGGACTACCTCTCAATTCTGAAGCGTAACCGTATCCGCAAACGCATGGAGAAGTGGATTCGCGATGGCGCTGACCTGGATGATTTGCCAGAGCGCCCAGAGCGCCACTGAATAGGTGTATCGTCCGGCACTGACCTCGCTTCTCACCCCTCGGTAACACCATGAATTGTGATCGCCTGAAAGTCGCCTTTGCTGGCACACCTGAGTTCGCTGCGGTGGCTCTGGATGCGCTACTGGGCAGCGAACATGAGCTGGTGGGTGTTCTGACGCAACCGGATCGCCCGGCGGGGCGTGGCCGCAAGCTGACGCCCAGTGCTGTAAAAATGCGCGCTTTGGCTGCCAATGTACCGGTGCAGCAGCCTGTGTCTCTAAAGTCTGATGAGGCGCGCGAGGCGTTCGCAGCTCTGGGCGCTGATGTGTTGGTGGTGGCGGCCTACGGGCTTATATTGCCTGAAGCTGTACTCCAGCTGCCAGCCTTGGGTTGTCTGAACATTCACGCCTCCCTTTTACCTCGATGGCGAGGGGCGGCCCCTATTCACCGGGCTATTCTTGCTGGTGATGAGCAAACCGGTGTGTGCATCATGCAGATGGACGCTGGCCTTGATACAGGGGGTGTGTTGCTTACAAGGCACTGTGACATCGGTGCTGACGAGTCAGTTGCCCAACTGCATGACCGGTTGGCAGCGTTGGGTGCGCAGGCACTGCTTGAAGCCTTGCGCGGGCGTTGCCAAGGCGATCTACCCGCTGTGGCGCAGCCAGATGCGGGTGTCACCTATGCAGAGAAGTTGACAAAATTCGAGGCTGCTCTTGATTTTCAGCTGTGTGCCGCTGAGTTGCATCGGCGTGTACGCGCATTTAATCCATGGCCGGTGGCTGAGGGCCAGCTGTGTGGGCAACGCGTCAGATTGTGGGAGAGTCGGCTACCTGCCGATGGGTGTGCCGATGAGGCAGCATTGCCTGGCACCGTTGTAGGCGTCACTAATGATGCGGTCCGCGTGCGGGCAGGTGATCAGGATATCGAGTTTCTTACATTGCAGTGGCCGGGGAAAAAAGCTCAGAGCGCTGCCGACTTTGCACGCAATCAGCCCTTGTTGGCTGAATCATTCAGTGCATTAACGAGCTAGTAAAATGACTCAGAAAATTGCCGATTCGGCCACTAATCTGCGTTATCAATGTTTGCAGTTGATGCTGCGCCTGCAAAGCAACAGCGGCTCATTAACCCGTCTTTTACCTGAAGCCCAGCTGCGTGTGGCCGAAGGTGAGCAGGCTCAACTGCAAGCCTGGAGCTTCGGTTGGTGTCGTTGGGCACACCAATTGGAAGGCCTGGTGGATCAGCTGCTGGACAAGCCGTTAAAAGCCAAGGACAAAGATGTCTATCTGTTGATGCAATTGGGTGTATTCCAGCTTATGCACACCCCGACCGCTTCTCACGCTGCTGTGGACGAGACGGTGAAAGTAGTAAAACGATTGAAGAAGCCGTGGGCGCGTGGGCTTGTTAATGCGGTACTGAGAAATTACCAGCGTCAGCTTGAATCATTGCAAAGCGGTTTGGTTGAGACTGGTTTGCACAGTCATCCGCAATGGCTAATCTCACAGTTTCAACGTGATTGGCCAGATCAGTGGGAGGCCATCTGTGCAGCCAATAACCTACAGGCACCGATGTGTTTGCGGGTTAATCAACAGCGCGGCAGCCTCGAGGATTATCAACAACGTTTATCTGCTGATGGTATGTCCGCAACAACTTTACCTCAGCTCCCATGGGCACTTGTACTGGATGCGCCTGTGCCGGTTAGTCGGCTACCCGGGTTTGAAGCGGGTGATGTCAGTGTTCAGGACGGTGCAGCTCAATCTGCGGCTCAAATGCTGGCAAAACATGTACCCAAAGGCTCTCGTTTGCTGGATGCTTGTGCAGCGCCGGGCGGTAAAACTGCCTATGCTGCAGAGTCTGGATGGTATTCGCAAATGAGCGCTATCGATTTTGATGAGACACGCTTGTCCAGCGTAGCGTCAGCATTGAAGCGCCTTGCTCTGGAGTCAGTGGTTGAGGTTTTACATGGCGATGCGTCACAGCCTGATGCCTGGTGGGACGGCAATAATTTCGATGCAATATTGCTGGATGCTCCCTGCTCGGGAACCGGTGTTATCCGCAGACATCCGGATATCAAGCTACTGCGCCGTGATACCGATATTGCAACTCTGGCACAAACCCAAGCTGAGCTGCTGGATGCACTGTGGCAGACGCTAAACCCAGGCGGTGTGCTGCTATATGCAACCTGTTCGATTTTAAAAGCTGAAAACGAGCATCAGGTGGATGCGTTCATAAAGCGCACTGATGATGCTTGTGCTCTTGAGGGTGCTCGCCAGATTTTCCCGGGTGAACAGAGCATGGATGGATTCTTCTACGCGGCGCTTCAGAAACGCAACGCATGACGGGCGGCGCAGCATTGACCAGGTCGGTAGGGTTAGTGTCGTTACTGGTCCTATTGCTAGGGGCGTCAGTATTCTGGAAATTCTGGAAGGCTGCATCGAATGCTGAAGATAACGGTATTACGCTCAGCGACATGCAGGTGGAGGTTGAAAAACAACAGCTTCACTTGAGTGCTGATGCGCGCATCACGCTTCCTGCAACGGTTGAAGCGGGTTTGGATAATGGTGTGCCGCTAACGTTTGTATTGAGCTTGCAGGTTCTGCAGCCGCGCACGTGGTGGCTGGATCGAACCATTGTCGATGTACAAAGACGCTACACACTGACCTATTATGAGCTGACGCGTCATTATCGCGTGCGTACGTTAGAGACCGATGTAAATCGGAATTTTCGCTCGTTAAGCTCCGCGCTTGCAGGTCTTGGAGAGCTTAGCCCGGCCAGTTTCGAGCTTGATACTCAGCAATTACGTTCGATGGCGAGTGATGATATTTTGGCAATATTGGATATGAGCCTGCTTCAATCTGCACTGCCGCTGCCGTTGCAGCCCATCATCCGTTCCAGTTGGTCACTGAAGAGCCCGGAGTATCGATGGTCAGTTATCTGAACATACTGCGGCAACGATTGTTGAGCAGTGCTGTGTTGATGGGCTTGCTGTTCGTGGTACTTATTGCCTCGTTATATGTGCTGAGTACCATTGCGCTTCAGCTCGAGCGTTTCGGGCAGTTTTATCACTGGTTGTTGATAGGTAATGCACTGGCGTTGTGCTTTATCGCGGTTCTGATCATTATCAATGGTTGGCGCCTGATGAAAGAATTCAGAGCGCGCATTGCAGGTTCCAGGCTGACGGTAAAGCTTGTGATTGTGTCGGTGCTTTTAGCGTTGGTACCCGTCACACTGGTGTATGGATTCTCTATCCGATTTCTGCGGGCGAACATTAACAGCTACTTTGATCTGGAAATAGATAAAGCCTTGGACGATGCTTTGGAGCTGAGTCGCGAGTCGTTGGAGTTGCAAATGAGTATGCTGCAGCGCGATACCCTGGGTATTGCCGAGCAGCTGGTGGGTGTTAGTGAATCGGTTGCCGTCATCGAGCTCAACGCTTTGACCTCTGGCACCGATGCCAGTGAGATGACGCTCATCGGGCCTGATAATCGTATTATTGCGTCCACTGGCTTATTGGATAGCATCTCTTTCCAGCCGAACCGACCAGAAAATGATCTGGTTACCCGTGCCCAGCAAGGCTTGTCGTACGTAGGCGTTGATCCCATCGGGCGGGGTGAACTATATATAAGGGTAGTTACTCCGGTTTTTGCTGAGGATGCGTCGAGCGAAAATTCAGTACTACAAGCCCTGTACCCGATCGCTGAAAGTTCAGCAGATCTGGCTGAGAGCGTCCAGTCGAGTTATCAGCAATATCGGCAACTGGTATTTTTGCGTGATCCGCTGATGATCAGCTCTATGCTGACATTGACTCTGGCCTTGTTACTGTCAGTGATGATGGCCTTGTGGTTTGCCTTATATGCTGCCAGGAGAATGATGATGCCTATTCATGATCTGGTGGAGGGCACGCGCTCAGTGGCGCAAGGCAACTACGCCACTCGCATCTACAAGCGTACCCAGAATGATGAGCTGGGCTTTCTGGTTCAGTCGTTCAATTATATGACGCTGCAGCTTGAGCAAAGCCGCCAGAGCGCGGAACACAGCCAGCAACAGGTTGAGCGTCAGCGAGCTCGATTACAGGCAGTTCTCGGGCAAATCTCTAGTGGCGTTATTACGCTGGATGCGCAAAACAATGTGCTTACCAGTAACCGCGCGGCAGGTTCTATCCTGGGGCAAGAACTGATGCAGATTCGTGGGCAAGCGCTCACGTACGACGCCCAGGATAACAGCGTGGTGGCGCAGTTCAGCGAGCAGGTGCGAGTACCGCTAGAGCAGCACGCTGACAACGAATGGTCGTGTGAGATCGAGGTGTATGACGAGGGCGGTCGACGTTTTCTGTTTTGTCGTGGCACAGTGCTGCTTGATTCGTCGGACCAACTTACTGGACGCGTTATCGTCATTGACGACATGACGAATCTGATTAGCGCACAACGTGATGCTGCCTGGAGTGAGGTGGCTCGAAGACTTGCTCACGAAATTAAAAACCCGTTGACGCCCATTCAGTTATCCGCAGAGCGGCTACGACATAAGTTCGCGAACAAGCTGGAAGATCGTGATGCGGAGCTACTGGAACGTTTGACGCACACCATTGAAAATCAGGTGGATTCACTTAAGGGCATGGTCAATGCGTTTGCAGAATATGCTTCCACACCTAACCTCACTCTGGTGCCTACCAGCATGAATCAGCTGTTGAGCGAAGTGGCTGATTTGTACACGGACACTGAGCATTCGGTGCAGATTAACTTGAGTCTTTCAGAGGCGGACCCACACTTGTCGATGGACCCGCCCCGCATGCGTCAGCTAACGCATAACCTGGTCAAGAATGCGCTGGAAGCCCAGCAGGGCAAGATGCCTCAAGTGGTTAACCTGTCCACGCGTGTGCGCACCGGATCTGGCACTGACATGCTGGATATTATCGCCGAAGATAGGGGGCCTGGCTTTCGGCTGGATATAATGGACCGAGTGTTCGAACCTTATGTATCGTCCAAGCCCAAAGGGACCGGTTTGGGGCTTGCGATCGTCAAGAAGATCGTAGAGGAGCATAATGGAAAGATACGTGCCGAGAATCTAGCGGGCGGCGGTGCTGCCGTAATTATCAGTTTGCCTTATTCTTCCAGCTTGCAGCTTCGCGGAGATGCCGCATGAATGAACGTTCAATTTTAGTTGTCGACGACGAGCCTGATATCCGAGGCTTGTTGCAAGAAATACTGGAAGATGAGGGCTATGCAGTCTCGGTTGCGGATACTGCTGCGGCCGCTCAACTGGCCATCGACGAGGCGACACCGGATCTGGTGTTGCTGGATATATGGATGCCTGATATGGATGGGGTATCCCTGCTCAAATCTTGGAAAAGTGCGGGTAGCCTGAAGTTTCCAGTCATCATGATCTCGGGTCACGGTACCGTTGAAACGGCGGTAGAGGCGACACGGCACGGGGCTGTGGATTTTATTGAAAAACCTTTGTCACTTGCCAAACTACTACTCACGGTAGAGAAAGCGTTGGCTGAGAACTTCGGTAACGATGAGCAGGGTCGTGAGCTTGCGGACAAACCTCGCCGGCTGCCATTTTTGCTGGGTACCAGCGATTATGTGAAAACCTTGCGCGATCAGGTAAATGATCAGGCCACTAAAACGCATTCATTATTATTTTTGGGTGAATCGGGCAGCGGCCGTGTGCTGCTGGCACAGGGTATTCACGATCGCCACCCTGAGCTCACTGGTCGTTTTGTGCAGCTGCGCTGTGACACGCTTTCGTCGGTTAACGCCCACAGAGAGTTGTTTGGAGAAGAAACCGGAACGGCTGTGAGCATGGGCTTTCTTGAGTCGGCAGCGGGAGGCACGCTTTTTCTGACTGATGTGGAATTGCTTCCCAGTAGCGCACAACAGTGTTTGTTGCAAGCTATTGAACAGCAAGGTTTTTTACGGGTGGGTTCATCGAACAAGGTGTCGTTTCGTTGTCGTCTGGCGGCCTCATCGCGTCAAGATTTGTCCATGCCATTAAAACGTGGGAGTTTCGATCCCGTTCTGGCGCGTTTGCTGTGTGCTGAAACACTTACTATCAAGCCGCTGCGCGAGCATCCTGAAGATATCCCGGCGCTACTAGAGGGCTTGGTGGACTGGCATGTGCAAGAGGAAGGACTTGGCTATCGCCATTTTAGTGTTGCAGCACAAAATCGCCTGCGTAATCTTGATTGGCCTGGCAACCTGCTGGAGCTGAAGAATCTTGTGCAACGTGTTTTGCTTCTGGGCGGTGCTTCGATGGTTGAGGTGGCCGAGATTAACCGTGTCTTGGGCGCTGTAGATTCCAGTGATACCACGCTGGCTCTGCGGTACGATTTGCCACTACGTGAGGCGCGTGCTGATTTTGAGCGACAGTACCTGCTGCGTTGTCTGGTGAAAACCGGAGGCAATATTGGGGATCTTGCTAAACATGTTGGAATGGAGCGTACCCATTTGTACAGAAAACTGCGTAGTCTCGATATTGATCTGGATAAGGTCCGAGTGTAATTACTGATGAAAATAATCGTACTCGGTGCTGGACAGGTCGGCCAATCGGTCGCTCGCAGCTTGGCTGCCGAGCAAAATGATCTGGTAGTGGTAGATACCGACGTTGAAGCGTTAAAACATCTGGAAGAAGTAGAAGAGCTTCAGACTGTAGTGGGCTATGCCTCGCACCCGGAGGTGTTGAGAGAGGCCGGGGCTGAAGATGCAGAGATGATTATCGCCGCTACTGACTCTGACGAGACCAATATCGTGGCCATCCAGATTGCCTACAGCCTGTACCGAACACCGATCAAAATTGCTCGCATCCGCTCGGCAGAATATGTTCGAGAGAAGGACCTGTTTAAAAACGACAATATCCCGATCGATACCATTATCAGCCCTGAGCAGCTGATTACCGATCATGTAGAACGTATTATCGAGCACCCTGGCGCCATTCAGGTAGTGGATTTTGCCGACGGGCGTGTGCGGCTTGTCGGTGTGAAAGTGCAAGAGGGTGCGCCTATGGAAGGTTGGCCTTTGTCGCATCTGCGCGTGTTGCTGCCTGATATCGACTCGCGGGTGGTGGCTATCTATCGTGGCGTGAAGGAGACGGAAGAAAGCAAGGCGGCAGCCACTCTGAACGCGTTGCGTGGTCGACGCGACAAACGCCCCAGCCGTCGGGTAGAGGTGCCCGAAGTTGCAGACAAGCCAATCATTCCTGATGGCAAGACGGTCATCAAGACGGATGACGTTATTTTCTTTATGGGAAAACGAAAGGATACTACCAAGGTAAAAACCCAGTTCCATCATGACGAGGTCAATTGCAGGCGCATCATGATTGCAGGGGGCGGCAACATTGGTTTGCTGTTGTCCAAAAAGCTCGAGAAGCACTACGATGTAAAGCTGGTTGAGATGAATCCAGAGCGCGCCATTCACTTGTCATCAGTGCTCACCCGGACGCAGGTGCATACCGGCGATGCGGCTGATCTTGATCTAATGAAGAAAGAATATATCGAGGCTATGGATGTCTATTGTGCGCTGACTAACGACGATGAGGCCAACATACTCTCCGCCATGCTGGCAAAGAAAAAAGGTGCCGGTAAAGTCATGTCGTTGATTAACCGTCCAGCCTATGTTGATCTCATCGAGGATGGCATGATCGATGTGGCCATATCACCTCAACAAATAACCATCGGTGCTCTGTTGACGCTCACGCGTCAGGGCGATGTGGTTGCCGTGCACTCTTTGCGACGCGGTGAAGCCGAAGCACTGGAAGGTGTAGCCAAAGGTGACAAAGACACCTCCCAGTTGGTGGGTCGTGCCATCGGGGATATCAGCTTGCCGGAGAGTGCCAGTATCGGGGTTGTAGTACGAGGTGAAAAAGTGATGATTGCGCATCACGATCTGATCGTCGAGTCAGAAGATCACCTGATATTACTTATCACTGATAAAAGCGAGATTCATTCAGTTGAAAAGCTGTTTCAGGTTGGATTTGGTTTTGTTTGATTCTTCGAGTATGAATTCTGGCCCTATCAGCAGGTGGCCTTCACAGATACGTATAGCGTGCGCCAGGAGCCTGCGCGGTTTTCGTAAAGAAGAGTACATCTGATGTCTCCAATCCCTATCCAGCTTCGCGTTGTGCAGCGTGTTGTGGGTGTTTTGCTCACCTTGTTCAGCATCACCATGCTAACGCCTGTGCTGGTTGGCTTCGCTTATGACGATCAGTTCAAGGCCTTGTCACCGTTTATCGGTGCTTTTCTGGCTACGTTTTTTGTCGGTCTGTTGCTGTTTTTGCCGGTTCGTCATCATGAGGCCGAGTTGCGTATACGCGATGGATTTCTGATTGTCGTCTTGTTCTGGGCGGTACTGGGAATTTTTGGAGGTTTGCCGTTCTATCTTTACTCGCCGTTGGATTTAACGGTTGCCCGAGCTGTTTTTGAATCGATGTCCGGTCTGACCACTACCGGGGCCACGTTAATCGTAGGGCTAGATCTATTGCCCAAATCCATCCTATTTTATCGGCAGCAAATGCAGTGGTTGGGAGGCATGGGAATCATTGTATTGGCTGTTGCTATTTTGCCCTTGCTTGGCATTGGAGGGCAGCAGTTGTACAAGGCAGAAATGCCGGGGATCAATAAGGGCAAGCTTACGCCGCGTATTGCCAATACCGCTAAGGCGTTGTGGTACATCTATCTGGGATTAACTATTGCCTGTGCTTTGGCTTATTGGGCTGCAGGCATGACATTTTTTGATGCCGTAGGACATAGCTTTTCAACAGTTGCCATCGGTGGATTCTCCACACATGACGCTAGCATTGGCTACTTTGACAGTGGGCTGATTGAAATGATTGCAGTGGTTTTCATGCTCATCTCCGGAATAAATTTTGCCTTGCACTTTGCCGTCACTCGACACTTCAGTTTTTCTCATTATTGGAAAGATGAAGAATTTCGTACCTATATCTATATAGCGGCAACGCTGACAATCATTACGTGCAGCTATCTTTATTTAACGCACACATCCACTTTTGGTAAATCGTTTCGCGACGCTCTGTTTCACGTTGTCTCCATTGGCACCACTACGGGTTTCACCTCGGAGGAATACTATAGCTGGCCCGGATTTTTACCGGTATTACTGCTGTTCGCAAGTTTTGCGGGTGGATGCGCAGGCTCCACAGGTGGAGGCATGAAGGTGGTTCGCGTGCTGTTGCTGTTCAAGCAAGGGCAGAGAGAGTTGCTTCGCATGTTACATCCGTATGCCACGGTGGTAGTTAAGGTGGGGCGTACCACCATACCGAGACATATGGTTGATGTGGTATGGGGTTTTTTCGCCAGTTATGTTGCTGTGCTTGCCGTGATGTTGCTGTTGTTGATGGCGGCAGGGCTAGATCAGGAGAGCGCGTTTTCAGCCGTTGTTGCTTGTCTGAATAATCTGGGCCCTGGCTTGGGTATCGTGGCGGCTAATTACTCGAGTCTTGGCGATTTTGAGCTGAGCGTACTCAGTGTGACCATGCTGTTTGGGCGACTTGAAATATTCACCCTGTTAGTATTGTTCACCCCGGCTTTCTGGCGTTACTGATGCAAATAGTGTCTGCAGATCTTTGCAAGCCTTCTGATGGGAGCCGGAATGACGTCAGGGTGGACTCTCAACGGTGACTGATGCCAAAGTCTCCAAGTGGAATGCGCGCTACGCGTTTTCTGGAAGCAGCGTACCTGGGCCTGCGGATGTCCTGAGTCAGGGGGTTAGGTGGTTGCCTGATGCTGTGACAGAATCTGGTAGTAATGCTGCTCCGGCAAGCGCTGACAGCCATCCTGCTGTATCGAGCGCTAATGCAAGGCGAGCGCTGGACTTGGCCTGTGGCAGGGCAGGTAATGGACATTTTCTTGCGGCACGCGGTTTTTCTGTCAGTGCCTGGGACATTAGCGATACGGTAGTTGATGAAATACGAGCACGACGCCCTGCAGTGTTTGATGAAGTGCTGGTAAGGGATGTTACTGAACTGCCGCCTGAACCTGACTCCTTTGACATCATTGTGGTGGCGCGCTTTCTTGATCGTGCCTTGTGTCCTTCGATTGTCAAGGCATTGAAACCTGGCGGGCTATTGTTCTACCAGACGTTCGTGCATGGCCTGAATAACCCTGGTTTTTTACTTAAACCTAATGAGCTACTGGCACTGTTTGCCGAGTTACACATTCTGGAATACCAGGAAGCTGTCAAAGATCAACACGGCAAATCAGAGGCGCAGCTGATCGCCAGGTGTAACGCATAGTGGCCAGCGATCCTGTCATGTGGCTGCGCAACCACTTCTACAAGCATGTTCTAGGCTCTGTTCTTCCAGTGAGTTGGTTTGCCCCTAAGGTGCCTGCCAACAGTACGCTGAGTCTGCCAGAAGGCCGATTGCAGTTGCAGCTTATTAGCCACTCTTGGCAATACGCGCACCTGTCGCAATTTCAGCTGAGTTCGCTGGTGAATTATCCGCCCAAAGACTGTGAGCTCATCTACACGCTGTTCTATGCGCAAGAAGACACTGCTATGTGCAAGCTTGTGGAGCATTTTGCCGCCATCAATGTGCCTAACGTGACGTGGGATTGGCAGACCTTGCCAAGAGAGGCCCTGTTCAGGCGTGCTATCGGGCGCCATCGCGCTGCTAAATCCAGTGTTGCACATTGGCTATGGTTTGCAGACTGTGATCTGATATTTCATAAAGGTTGCATCGATTCTCTGGTGAGTCAGATACGCGATAAGCAGCAGCCACTGGTGTTTCCTGATCATGAAGGCATCACTGATCTGCTGCCAGCCGAACATCCAATGCTCAATCAGTCACTTGATAGTTCAGGCACAGTTGATATAGATCCTAAGCTGTTTTATCGCAATGAGATAACTAAAGCCAAAGGGGCATTTCAGATTGTTCACGGCGATGTAGCGAGGGCCGTGGGCTACTGTGGCACGCTACAGCTCTATCAGCAGCCGTCGGTACAATGGCGTAAAACGTACGAGGATACGGTGTTCCGCCGTCTGATAGAAACGGAGGGGCAGGCAGTGCCTGTCAGGAATCTGTATCGCATACGTCATGCTGAAAAAGGGCGATACTCGAAGGATTCGTGGTTGTCAGACTTGCGAGCTCGACTGCGAAAGTTGTTTGACTGAGTCTTGAGGTGTTATAGCACTGGCCATCCATGATGGCACTGTGATTTTCCCGACGTTCACATTGGGCGCTGTTAAAGAGCTCGTCAGCGTGCGTTAAGCTGTCATAATGGGAACTGCTTATGGACGATAAGCCCAAGGATCAGCCATGAATAAACTACGCTTTTATCTGAACAAGTTGCTCGGTAAGCCCACTGTGGCAAAGTTCAATCTACTGGGGCAGAACATTACATTGGGCATCAGCGCTGCTCGTGAAATCCGGCGTGCCCACGACATAGAAATAGAATCGCAATTGCTGGAGCACATGCGTTCGAGCTTGCAGCAAAACGATGTGCTCTATGATGTGGGTGCGAATATCGGGCTTATCAGCATTCTTATGAGCACTCACCCAGAAGGCTCATCGTTAAAGGTCCTAAGCTTTGAGCCAGAACCCAGAAATTTTGAACAACTGACTAATAACCTGTTTCTCAACCAACTCGAACAACGGATTAGTTGTCATCAGATGGCGCTTGGCGCTACCAGCGGAGAGATCACCTTACACGTGCGCGGAACAGCCGGCGAAGGGCGGCATTCCATTGCGACGGACAAAGGCGCTTCTGGCAGTATTCAAGTCAAGCTCGACACCATGAGTCGTGTTGCACTTGACAGTGAGCAGAGCCCCACTATTGTCAAGATTGATGTTGAAGGCGCTGAAGGGCAGGTGCTGGCGGGCATGGAGGAATTGATCGCTTCAAAGCCGCCGCGTGATATCTTCATGGAAATTCATTTTAAAGGCGATGGCGATTCAATGCCCTGTGGCATGCCTATACACGATTGGTTGTATGAGCGTGGCTACAGTATGCTTTGGAACAATACTCGTCGTTCTGGTGAGCATCGTCATTATCAATTTTCTGTTTGAATTTTTTTGGAATTTAACCGCAGCGTGAGTAACGATAAGGTATTTACCACCTACTTTACCGGCAAGGTTGACCCGCAGTTCAGTGCCAAGCGTAAATCGAATGTGTTCAAGCATTTCAAGACGTGGCTGCGCGCTAAGCGTGGTGGTGCGCAGCGAGAATTACCGGGGGTTGCAAAGCCGGATGAATTCGAGCGCATGCAACTTTGGTATGACTCCCTCATTAATGTGGGCTGTGAGGCGGTTGTATTTCATGATGAACTTAGTGATGATTTTACTCAAACCCATACCCGGTCGGAGGTAGCGTTCGAACGCTACCAGCTGAAAACGCCGCGCTCTGTCAACGATGAGCGCTATCAGTGTTATTACCAATATCTTTTGAAACATCCAGAAATCGAACGGGTGTACATGCTCGATTTATTCGATATCGAATTCTTCAGTAATCCGTTCACTCTGATTAATGATGAAACCCATGATATTTATTGCGGTGGCGATGCAGGTGAATATAACGATAAGCTGAACCGTGAAAAGATGACACGCGCTTTTGGTCGGGCATACTATGAAGACAGGATCAAGCTCAATGCCGGTGTCTGTGGTGGCAATCGTGCGCAGATCATGCGTTTGCTGGAGAGTATGATTGCGGTATTTGATCGACTGACTAAGGAGGGAGAGGTGCGGAATCTGAATATGGCCATATTCAATAAATGCGTATACGACCTTTTCGACAATGAGCGTGTTTTGTTTGGATATCCTCTCAACAGTCGATTTAAAAAATATGAAAGCCGCGGCAACTTTGCGTTGAGACATAAGTAGCCGCTTCCACGTAATGGAAAGTGGATTTGTGATTATTGGGGTGCCTCTTTATAACTACTCACAATATGCATTCACAATCCGAACCATAGACGTTTGATGACAGGAAAATAGTGATGAACATTCTGGAATTTTATGAAAATCGGCTTCCTGGTTGCAAGAAGTGCCAGAGCAAAGGTACCTTCGTATTGCGATATTCTTAGCACATGCTGGTCACATGCGCCACCTTCAACTATCTTGACATGCTGACGCTGCTGCTAGCTTCGCACGCAGCCAGCAATCCTGACATACCACTACACGTGCATGCCATTGACTGGCCAGAGCAAGCTCTTGTCGATGCACGAATACAATACCCGTTTGCTGTGTTTCATGCGCATGCTAATATATGTCAGCCGGAACCGGAAGAGCTGCGTGGGCCGGTGCCTCGCACAGCTGGCATACTCAAGCTTAAGGTCAATATGATTAATGAGGCTTACCAGCAAAGCGATGAACCTGTGCTCTGGGTTGACGCTGACACGCTCTTGCTGTCATCAATTAAACCCTTGATCGAACATGTGCAACGCACAGGGGATTTTGGTGTTACGTATCGCAAGAAAAAACGTGATCACGCCAAGTTTGCGGTTGCTGTTTTGTGTTTTGTAAAAAGCGATGCGGCTTCCAGATTGCTTGAGCAATATGTACAAGGCGTTCGTAACACGCAGGGGTTAGTCAAACGTCGTGACACTTCAGGAGTTGCGTGGTTTCATGATCAGCTAGGGCTGTGGCAGGCCTATCGCAAACTGTCACGAAATATTCTTGGGCTTAGCAGAAAAGACGCTCCCAGACTTGTGGCCCTGAGTGATCACCATCATTCAATTGATGGTAATACAGATGCCATTTTTGTTAGTCGTCGTGATCATGCTTTTGATATTGAACACATGAAAGCAGAGCTGGCCAGGCGGGGTATCGAGACTGGTTTGGTGTCAACTATTGGGTTTAGGTAAATATGGCAAATTCACACATCCCAGTGTTTGTTATTTCTCTCATATCTGATGTTAAACGGCGAGCTAAAATCAAGCGTCAACTTGACAAGCTACAGATTCCATTTGAGTTTTTTGATGCAGTAGATGCGCGTGAAGGCCTTGATCATCTTGATGCAACTCAAGTTGATCTAGACCCGTCATTACATCTCAGCTTGCCGGAATATGGTTGCTCACTCTCGCATGCCAGCCTGTACCAAAAGATGGTTGATGAATCGATTGATTATGCGTTGATCATGGAAGACGATGCCATTGTGCTGCCAAACATTACGCGCTTTCTCCGGCTACGCTGTTATGAGAAGGCACCATTCATGATGCTGTACCACGGTAGGGCCTACGTAGACCGTCATTTCTCCATACCGTTGTTCGACAACTATGTGGCGAGAAAACTTCGCTTGAACAGCGCCTATGCGGTAGCATACACGCTGAGCTTGGAGGCGGCCAAAGCTATGAACGAAGCGGCGCGTCCGGTCAATACCATTCCCGATTGGCCTACGGATATTGCCGAGTTGGGTGCGCACATTGTGCGCCCTGTGCTCGTGCAACACCCGCCCTACGAGCAGGGTTCAGGGTTGGCAGCACTTCGACGCAGGAAGCCCAAGTCCTTGAAGCGCTATCTCGATCGGAAACACTATCGCCGAAAATGGATACGAAGAACCAGTGAGCGGATAGAGCCCACTTTGCTGGATAGTAAGGAAATAACGCAAATATGAATAAGGTAATTTACGACATAGGAGCGAACAACGGTAGCAACATTCCCTACTATCTTATAAAGGGAGATCTGGTTGTTGCCATTGAGGCAAATCCAATACTTGCTAGCTCGCTAACTGAGAAGTTCAAGCAGCAAATTGAGGAGGGTGCGCTGGTTGTCATAAATAGCGTGCTAACAGTAGATGCAGACTCGGAAGGTCTGGCCGTGGAATTTTACGTCCATAAGACAAACAATGTGTTGAGTCAGTTTCCTGAGCCATCTGCTGAAGAGATTATGTTCTTTGACAAGATTCTGGTCAATTCAATGTCGGTCCAGAGTGTGCTGGAAAAGTATGGATCACCCCATTATATAAAGATCGATGTCGAACACTATGACGCTATGGTTTTGAAAAAACTGTACGATCAATCGGTTGTTGCACCTTACATATCAGCAGAATCACACAGCGCTAATATATTTTGTCTATTGGTTTGCATGGGGTATGAAGCGTTCAAGCTGGTTGATGGAAAATCGGTTTCCAAAGTGTATTCAAACAGGGCAATATCGGATGGAAACCGCAGTGTTCAATACTCCTTTCCTGCGCACTCGGCTGGACCATTTGGCAATGACGTTGACGGGGAATGGATGAGTGTAGAGAATTTTTCTCGATTGCTTGCGTTTGAAGGTACAGGCTGGAGAGATATTCATGCAACTACATTGGATGCTGCTAATCCTGCAGTCAGAGCTCCCTTGATTGGTTACTTATTGAGGGCTCTAAAACACAATTTTCTGTTGTCGTTGTTTCGAGTTACCAGTAAGCGGAAATATGAAAAACTGTTAAAAAAAGCCTCTTATTTGTAAGCTTCGAGCTCATCGATAGCCTCTTTGTATCGAACGACAATGGCCAGCTGAGATTTTAGTTAGGCAATGCCGCAACGATTAAAGAACTCAGTTTGCGAGTCACGGCGACCGGTGAACGCATCGCCGCCTGGAGATTTACAGGTTTAAGGTGCAGCTGCTTTGAGCTGATCTAGCATCGGCTCCAATACTGGCAGTAGTACAGGCCCTACACCAGGCTTGGGCAGTGTCGTGTCAATGAGTGGCATAAGCTTTGCCATGTTGCTCGCAACAGCTTTTCCGATCGGCATCATTACCGAATCTGGCAATGTGTCGAATTCAGTAACAAGCTCGTTTAATGAGGCACTCGCACTTTCCAGTCTTGGCAAGGCAGCCGTAGCTGAGGCTTCATCTGTCGAACGCATAAGTGCGGCTGTTGTCGAGCCAAAGACTCCGCCCAGCTTCCGACTGATTCCACCGATGTCGAAGGATCGATCATTTATTAACACGCTGGTAAAGACTGCAGATTCAGTTGCTTCAGTTTCCGTGTCTGACGTTGCTTCAAAGACTGTTGCACCTGTTACAGGATCTGTGGGGAGTCGATCAGCTGTGCTTGCAGTCGCTTCAGCATCGTTCGTATCGGGGATCGCTTCTGCATCAGATTCAGCAGAATCGGTTGATTCAAAAATGGTTGCGCCCGTGACCGGGTCCACTGGTAACCGATTGGAGGTGTCTGCTGTTTCGGTGGAGTCAGACTCACTGGTTTGTGATTCTTCGGATTCTGCAGCGGCAGTAGAATCATCCGCAGTATCTGTCTCGTAGATCGTTGCGCCTGTGACAGGGTCGAACGCCAGACGTCCTTCGATCGATTCCGGTGTTGTCTCAATTGCTTCGGTAGAGGCAAGGTCTGTTTCGGCTTCTGGTGTCACAACTACAGGCACCTCGACCATGCCGCCTTCATAGATTGTTGCGCCTGTCTCGGGGTCGGTTTTATACCGTAGCTCCGTAACAACCTCAGTATCAGTCTCGCTGTCAGAACTGGCAATCTCCTCGTTTGCGGTTTCCTCGGTTGCATCTGTTGCTGGATCTTCATCGCCAGACGCACCATCAGAGGTAGTCTCAACGCTATCAGACTCAGCCAGCACTTCGGTGATTTCTGGCTCAGGCTCGATAACCACTTCGATCATTCCTTGATCAAAGAGTGTAGCGCCTGTCTCGGGGTCTACCGGGTAGCGCATTTGTATGTTCGATGTGTCGACGTCTGATGAGTCTTGCGCCTCGTCAGTGGCAACGGCTGCCAGTGTCTGTGTATCTGTTGCTTCGGCCGCGTCCGTCGAATCTTCAGTATCTATTGATGCGCTGCTGTCAGTATCGGATTCGGCCGTTGAATC
>JALZVU010000017.1 GCA_023301795.1 Granulosicoccus sp. | reverse complement strand
AGCAAAAAATTGAATGTCGTCACGCCGCGGAACGTCAGCGCGCGCTGGACGCCTCCAGAAGCCTAACTCACCATGTCGCTATTGGTGTTTCCTGAAATATTTGTTTATGATTCGGTATATCGTCGCCATTGTGTTTTGCGGCGTATTCACTTCCTCGCAGGCTCAACAAACACTGCCGGAGGATGAGTACGATTGCTTCATCGTGCCTAGCACAGTTGCTGATGTGGGTAGTTCAGTGCGTGGAGTGGTTGCGCGCTTGTTGGTTGATCGAGGTGACACGGTAAGCCAGGGTCAGCCCATCGCAGAGCTCGAATCGGGTGCAGAGCAGATCATGTTAGCTCATGCCCAATCCAGAGTGAATATGACCAGCGAGCTTGCGGCACGAGAGGCTGATCTTAAGCTGGCCAAGTTGGAGCTAGCCCGAATAGATGATATGCACGCGCAGAGCCTGGCACCGTCTCAGCAGCGCGATGAATCCCGAGCCAGAAAACAGATTGCTCAGGCAGGTCTGGCACAGGTATTGGAAAATCAAGCGCTCATCCAGATTGAGCTGAAACGTGCAACGCATGAACTCGCACAACGCACCTTGCGTAGTCCGACCGATGGGGTCGTCGTTGAGCAGTTTATCGTTCCTGGCGAATTTATTAATGATGAGCCTATTATGAGTATCGCTATGCTAGATCCGCTTCGCGTGGAGGTTGTGCTTCCGGCTGATTTATTCGGTTCGGTGCAAGTTGGTGGTAGAGCTTTGATTACGCCAGAATTGGACACAAAACATCCGTTAACGGCATTCATTGACGCTGTTGATGGATTACTGGATACGCGAAGTGGCACGTTTGGTGTGCGCCTGAAGCTGCTGAACAAGGACCTGGCAATTACTGCCGGACAAAGGTGCATCGTAGATTTTCTGGCATATAACGTCGATAACGGGTACAACTCGTACACTGCTGATAGTGCTGATGTTGCTGATAGTGCTGATAGTGCTGATACTGCTGATACTGCTGATACTGCTGATACTGCTGATACTGCTGATAGTGCTGATAGTGCTGATAGTGCTGATACTGCCAAGACAGCAAATAATGCGAACAATGCTGAAAACGCAGACATTGAGCTGGCAGAAGAGGCGGAGTAGTCAGCAATGGCTAAGCCGTCAGGACGACAACGTAACAGGCGTACTTCTGAGTTTCAATTAGAAGAGCTTGAGCCGCGCGTCTTGTTCTCGGCTGATCTGCCGATGGTCGCGTTGGGTGGTGTGCCAGTTGCTGATGCTGCTGTTATCGGTGAGCAGACACACGCTACGTCAAATAATTCTGATAATACTCAAGCAGGCGATTCTGCGCTGAGTGCTGTTACCGAGCTTGTGATCATCGACGCTGGTGTGAGTGATGTTGATGCCATCTTGGCCGATATTGCGTTACGCACTGATGTTAATCAGCATGTGGTTGTGCTTGAAGACAGCGCAGTAGATGCTACGGATGCGCTCACACAACTTAGCGATGTACTGGCGAAATTTAATGGGCTGCAAGCGGTTCACTTGATTTCCCATGGTGAGGCAGGTGAATTATTGTTAGGTGGTGAGCGTGTGGACACCGTTGATCTGTTGGCCAACGCAGCAATAATTGATACTTGGCGTAGTGCACTTGCTCAAGGGGCTGATTTTTTGGTCTATGGATGTGATGTGGCGTCTGGATCAAGCGGTGTGGCATTCGTTGAAACGTTATCGCTATTGAGTGGAGCCGACGTGGCTGCGTCCACCAATTTGACCGGTAGTGAACTGGCTGGTGGCGACTGGACGTTCGAAGTTCAACGTGGAGATATTCAGCATAGCGTTGTGTTCAGCAACAGCTTGCAGGAAGATTATCAAGCGACCTTCACACCTTATGTTGTCACTAACCTTAACGATGATGGCATTGGTAGCCTTCGTTTTGGCATCATTGAAGCCAATGGGTCTGCTGATGATTATGTGATCAGCTTTGACGTGTCAGGCACAATTTTTTTGAACAGCAACCTACCGACGATCACAGACGCCATAACGATTGATGGGGGCGCAGTTACACCCTTCGGCTCTCCGCTTGTGACTCTCGATGGAAGCAATATCGGTACAGGGGGGGCTCCTACTGATGGGGGGATTCAGCTTGTTTCCGGCAGTGATGGTAGTGTTGTACGGGGCCTTACCATTGTCAATTTTCCGCAAAAGGGTATTGCACTTTCGGATTCTGGTGGACACCGCATTGAGTCAAATTTCATCGGTACTGACGGAACCAATGTACTAGGTAACCGGCTCGCGGGCATCAGCCTTATAAACAGCGGGAATAACGTCATTGGCGGTATTGGCGAGGGCAACGTTATCTCTGGTAACCAGAGCTCCGGTATCGAGATTTCAGGGCAAGGCGCGGCCAACCATGTCGAGGCAAACTACATAGGTACCGATAGCAGTGGAGTTGTGGCACTCGGCAACGGTGGTGATGGCATTGCAATTTTTAGTGCATCGGGTAATGTCATTGGTGGCAGCGGAAAAGGTAACATCATCTCGGGTAACTCTGTAGCTGGTATTTATCTCTTTGAAGCTGTGGGGAATTCGATTCAGGGAAATTACATCGGTACCGATAGCGGTGGGCTTCTGGCACTTGGTAACGCTAGTCACGGTGTCGAGCTTGATTCTGGATCGAGTAACAATTCAATCGGTGGTGTCGCACCATTTGATGCGAACACAATTCGATCCAACGCAGGAGCAGGAGTGTCGTTTGCCGATAGCGACTCTATCAACAATACAATCCGGCTCAATACGATTGCAGACAACGGTGGATTGGGCATTGATCTGGACGCAGCGAGTGCCACTCTCAACGATAATGGAGATGCTGACAGTGGCGCAAACAATCTTCAGAACTGGGCTGTGCTAAACAGTGCGTCCATCAATGATGCTGGCACGTTTGCCTACAACATAGATACCAGCGAACTGGCCTCTGGCTCTTATACAATAGATTTCTACGCTAGCACCGATCGTAATGGCGGACAGGTAGAAGCACAACGGTACATCGGTACGTCGTCAGGTGTACCCAATGGAAATAGCTCATTCTCCGGCACACTTTCATCCATTACACTGGCCTCCGGTGAGTATGTCATTTTGGTCACCACTGATGCTAGCGGTAACAGCAGCGAGTTTAGCAACTACGCGGTAGCGATTGATGGCGATGCCGGTGGGACAGTGCCCAGTGATTTACAAGCTATTGCTACCACTGACGGTGGGTTGCGCATCAATTCCGACGGTGGTGATGATACGTATCTTTTGGTTGAAGATGGTGGGGCTATTCTCGGATCACTGAATTCGCTGTCGTTGGAATTAGATGTGGCTGTCAGTAGCGACAACATACCAACCTTGTTTGATTATGCCGTTTCAGGATCGACTAACGAATTCTTGGTGCGTATCAATAATTCAGGCCAGTTGTCTGTTCAGATCAATGATCAAATAAACACCTTTGCAAGCACTGCGGATTCGCTCCAACTCGATGACGGTATCCGTCGAACCATTGGTGTGACATGGAATGGTATCGCAGATGAGTTGTCCCTATATATAAACGGCAAATTACAGGAAACAATATCAGCCAATGGTAACGCCCACACTTTAGGCACTGGCGGATCCTTGGTTTTTGGAAATGATCAA
>JALZVU010000016.1 GCA_023301795.1 Granulosicoccus sp. | reverse complement strand
GCGCGCATCTGCCGCAGATTGGTCGTGCTGAATCCACGTCCCAGGGTTGCCGTCAGATCGTCCGCCAAACGCTCGATCAGGCTCTCACCGTAGCCTGCTCGCTCAGCGCCCTTTTGCTCGACCTCGACGATACGTCGACCAATTTCCCAGTACGTGGCGCTCATTAGGGCGTTTACACGACGAGCAGCCGTGTGACGAGCCGGCGCAGCTGACATACAAAGTATGTGCGTTGGTGTGTCTCAGGCAGAATTTGCACGACATCTCGGCATCCCTATTCAGCGAATAAACAAGCTAATACGTGGTAAGCGAGGGGTCACGCCTGAAACAGCCTGGCTGCTTTCTGCTTCACTAGGAACAACGCCAGAGTTCTGGATGAATCTGCAGGTTTGCGACATTTTCTGACTAGGATCATGTCGTGTACAACATGTGTTCGCATCCTCTATCGCCCCCAAACAGAGTGTCATCCGCTACGATTGCGACGTCAACGGCACTCAACTTTGATTTCGTCCCTGCGAATGGCATCACTGATAAACGCCTCTTACCGTAGAGACCCACAAGCTGATCGAAGGCAAAATCTACTTTGTCTTTTCTTCCTCGTCGATACAGCCCTTAAAACCCCTTACCCGTATTCTGAAAGAATATCAGCCAACGTCTCATAACTGTTTGCAACGCTAAACTCTTCCGGCGTTTGCCCCTGCTGATTCTTGGCATTAACGTCAGCACCTGCCGCCACCAACCATGCAACAAAAGCACTGTATGCATCATAATTTGGTTCATCATGCAGCCAATAACCGACTACATGTAACAGCGTGTTTCCCTTCTCAGTTCTATGCTGAATCACCGCCGGGTCTATTTCGACCAACACCTTTGCCCTTTCAAGATACGCACAACAAACTACATCCACTAATGAATGGCAAGAGTCCAGCAATAAACGCATAGCGTCATAGTGTCCGCTGTGCGCTGCAAACCCTGCCGCGGTACTGCTGTGTGAGCTATCCGGAATATCTGTTCGAGCACCCAACTCCAGTAGCGCTCGAATCTGAGAAACATCGCCGAGTAGTGCGAAATAATGTAACAGTGTTCTGCCGTGTTTCGACAGCGCGTTAATATCAAAACCTTTTGCTACCAACGTCTTGATCACATCCATGCTGGCATGCTCTGCAGCCGCGTGCAAAAGCGTTGCATCGTCCTTTAATTCAGGATGATCTTGCAACAAGGCGGCAATGCTGCTGCTATCTGCGGACACGCACGCAAGGGCAAACTGGTCATTGATGTTCAATTGCTCAGCAATCGCGCCTTTGTCTTCCAGCAGTTGTGCAATAGCGGTGTGCCCTGCCAACAGCGCATTGGTGTGAATAGCTCGACCATTGTAGATACTCACGGTATTGGCGTTGACGCCAGCACTCAACAACACACTAGCGCGCTCGTGGCGATTACTGTCAACAGCACACGCAAGCTGAAATTCGAGAGTACTCACTTGATCATCGCTGCCAGCATCAATCCAGTTAAGCGGAGCATCTGCATGTAAACCGTTGCTAATCAACAGCGCCAGCCACTTGTCCGCACTATCGGTGAACATGGTGTTATACAAGCCCTGCCCCTCGTTCGGACTTGCACCAGCATCAAGCAGTAAAGTTACAATTGAATCAGCATGCGGGTGCGCAGGCTGGTTCAATCCCTGCTCACCCTCTCCCATGGCACCGGTTAGTGCTGTAAACCGATACGTCTCATTTAAAATGATGTGTGAGTTCGGACATGCTCCGCAGCTGAGCAGCTGTTTAACGATAGACAGCGAGTCTTGACTATCACCAGACTCACCCACTCTGCCATACGTCACGTACAACAATGCCGGCCAAGCAAGTGGCCCTCCCGAGGACGTTGCTAACGTGCTATCGGATACAAGATATTGTGAAACCACCCTTGCGTTATTAGCGACCAAAGCTGCATAGAAAGAGCTACCAACAATGTCAGGACAAGCCTCTAGCAGTCTGCGAGCACGCTGGTGGTGTCGCAAGTTGTCATCGCTGGTGTACTGCAAACAACCCAGTTTAATAAAAAGCTCAGCTTTTTCGCTGAGCTCAATCGCTGTATCTTGCGCAAGCTGTACTGCATCTTTGAGCTCATGCCATCCCGGGAAACCGTAGCCTCGGGCAGTAACCAATTGGGCATCACGAAGCCCTGTGAAGGTTGCTGGATTCGGATGATGGGCTTGAAGCTCTGTTAGCGCGTCAGGGTCAGCGTTGCGGAGTTGCTTCAACAGCTTCTTAGCCTGCTTTTTCAACAGGTGGATACTGGGTTTTTCTGGCAGGGAACGGGTCATAAAGACCTCCTTTCATCAATGCCCGAGTCCGCGTCAACAGGCTGAAAAGAGGTTGAATTCAGCAATTGCTACTACCTGAATGGGATAATCCCTTGCCGCGGACGGGAGGCGCTCCAAGTGCGCGCTGCCGCCGATACTAGCAGATTAAACGCCCTGCTACCCGACTCGCATAAAGGCCAATAGGCAAGTTCAATAACAGGTGTACATCAAACCAGAGCTGCCCTACTGCAGGGTCAGCGTGTCAGGCGACGCCAACGGCCGTTCGTAGACAGTGGACAACATCTCACGCATATCGGCCATCGGCATAGCATCCTCAGTCTCAGCTGGCACCATGCCAGGCGTAAACAAAGACACAGGCAATCTGTCTAGAACAGCTGGATTGTCGCTCACAAAATGAATGGGCACATGCGCATTCGGGGCCCACCCAGCAATAATACTGGCGGGTTGATGATCACCCACAACGATGAACAATGCATCATTACCATAGCGCTCAAGATATTCACCCACGGTAGCCAGCGTTCGATCCACTGACAACCCATACTGCTCTTGAGCCTGTGCGCGATTTGACCAATCCAACGGCTCACCAAAGCGCTGCGTTCCATCGAAGATCGATCCATCACCCACATCATCCCAAGGCACTGTTTTCGCCAATGGCGTCCACGGTGCATGCGAGCCCAGCAAACCGATATGTCCAGCTACTGGCTTGTCTGCAGGCTCACGCACCAGGCGCTCGAACGCCGAGAGTGTGTACTGATCTGGCATGGTCACATAACCAAAGTTCTTGCCCTTATACTGCATGCCAGTCGAATCAAGAAATTGATCCACGTCGTACCAGGCTCCTTCTACCCAGGGCGCCTGTGCAACCGGGAGCAACACCGTATTCTGCCAACCTGCGTTCCTGAACAATGACCACAACGGCACTCTCTCAGAGGTGATAAGTCGATCGAAACGTGCATGGTTCGTCAACGATAGACCTGACGACAAGGTGGCTTGGGCTAGCCAGCTACGCCCACCACGTATCGGCGAATCCACATAGCCGCTTCTGACATGTAGACCCGCGTTGCGGAGCCTTTCGTCCTCTTCAACAAATCGCTTGGCCGCTATGGGTGCAAAATAGGGATCGTCCACAAAGCTGCGACCGTAGGACTCGACAAACAGCACAATCACATCTAGCCCTTTCAGACCTGCAAACTTTGGCGTGGCCTCACCGGTCAGCGGATCATCTTCCAGAGCGATAACGAATTCCTGCTGGTCCAGCACGGAGCGATGAGCGTCAGCGATACGCTTTCCAAGTTCTTGTGCACCGACAGCTTTTATCGGCAGCTTGGCTTCAGTGAACTGCTGTGAGCCCAACGCAATCGTGGCGACAACCGTTACCAAACCGGCTGTTACCACCGTCCTGAGACGGGCTGTCTTGGGTAATTGGTGTAATCGCCCAAAGCCGCGATACAGCGCAATGCTGATAATCGCCATAGCCAGCACACCAAAACCCAGAAACGCCGTAACTTCGCCTTTGCCAATGGTTTTGGCAGCCACCGACCAGCCTTGGCTGATCAAGTGCCACTCCGCCAGAGGGCTGAAGGCACGTCCAAACGCCACACGGGACATGATATCCGCGGCACGCAGCAACACAAGCGCAGCCAGCGCTGCCACAAGCAATACGCGTGCGGCATTAAACGCAACCCCCCGAAGTAGCAACAACACCACTAAAGCGGCAGGCAGCTCCAGAGGAAGCCAGAGAAATTGGGCTACCGTAAAGTCATCCACATTGCCAGGGAATAACAGCAACAGGTGAAAGGCTGCCAATGTCAGCAGCAACACGATGATAGTCGAGCGGGATATTGATTGATCTTGATTCATGGGGATGTTTACTAAAATTGTTACGCAGTGCGCTAAGGACTTGAGTTCAAGCACAAAGAGACCAGCAGCTATCGACATCCAGCTGCAATATGCGATCGCACTCTTATTATGTGTATGTACGGACAGCCAATCGGGTGTTGGGTTCAAAAATCGTTAAATGCGGTAGCGATATTCGACTATTGTGGTAAATCTTCCACATATTTCTCGTCGGCACGCTCATGATATTGAAATCAAAGGACTTATTCTGTGAACTAGACACCACTAAATCTTGTCCGCGCACTGCAGAGGCTTTCTCTCAAGCAGGCGTCAAGTATAACCTTCAAATCAACACCTCCTCTGCTCCGCGTGGAGAAACCAACGGCCTGCCCCACTCATCCCAACTCGAGCGTCGCCACACCGAAAAGCCGCTCAACGTCAATACCGGGCGCCTGTCCCTTATACATTCTGGCAGTATCAAATATCGACTCCAGCCCCAATGACTGCATAAGCTCTATGGACGTACTATTCGATGATGGCACATCGATCATGACGTTTTCAGAGCCACAAACCACACTCGCAGCATGCAGCAACTTCATAGCGATAATTGCGGAGTCCGCTAACCAAGGTCCGACCTTGTAACCCTCAACGCACTTCCTCAAACCCGTGACACCGACACACTGTCCGTTCAATCGGGCTACAAACAAGTGGCGCGAGCCTTGATGAGCTGACCAGCTGTCAAACAATCTAGGCCGCGCGAAACCACCAACGCGTGCATCGTAGTCAACTATCTGGGCAACATCATCTCGGGTTGCCGGGCTGATCTGCACAGGCGTGTCGCTAGCGTTCAAGCCAACGAAATTTTCGACCCCAGCCAACACACCGCTAAACCGATTGTTGCCAAAGCAATAATCGAATCCGGACTTGCGATAATTAGCCTGCTGGTCAACCACGCCATCAAGGCCGACAGTACGTCCATCAGTTGATGCAAGGCCAGCTTGCCACGTTGTCCACCCAACACCTGTGCCGCGCCATTCTGGGAGGCAAATATAGAGGCCGAGAAAAAACTGATTCTCAGTGTGCTTAACCACACTGACAGCGGCTACCGGTGTGTCATCAACAAGGCTAATCAGAAAGCCTGACGGGTCAGTGGCATGAAACAGAGTGTCGTCCTCGATGCCTGGGTTCCAGCCTTCACTACCTGCCCATTGAAGGATCATCCCTACCTCATTCAAAGATGCCACACGGGTACACACTGATGAAGGGGTTGTTGTCATTTTTATGTCGGATTTACTAGCGTTCACAGCTGTTGGTACGAAGTTTGACACATGTTACATACATAGGTAATTTAAGCCAAATTCAAGCGTTTTTTGCACTATTTTTGTGCGCACAGAGACAAGTCTGATCCATGACAGAGCAAGATACACAGGCCAACGGTAAAGTCCTGGAACTGGACCAGGTTACCAAGCGGTACGGTAAAGACGCTATTGCGGTAGATCGTTTCTCTCAGAAATTTGATACTGGCACCTATGTCTGCCTATTGGGGCCGTCGGGCTGTGGAAAAAGCTCCACGTTACGCATGATTGCAGGGCATGAAGATGTCACCAGCGGCGATATCAAACTCGGTGATACATCATTAATCAATAAATCCCCGGCACAACGTGGCACCGCCATGATGTTTCAAAATTACGCGTTGTTTCCGCATCTGACGGTTCTGGACAACGTCGCGTTCAGCCTACGTATGGCAGGTGTTGGCAAACCTGAGCGACACACCAAAGCGAATGAGCTCCTTGAACTGGTGCACATGCAAGAATTTGCAGCGCGGCTACCTGACCAACTCTCCGGCGGCCAGCAACAGCGCGTAGCACTGGCCAGAGCGTTGATCACAAAACCTTCCGTGCTGTTGCTGGATGAACCTCTTTCAGCGCTTGATCCTTTTCTTCGTATCGCCATGCGCAGTGAGTTATCACGATTGCAGCGGGAACTCGGTATTACCTTTATTCACGTAACACATAGCCAGGACGAAGCCTTGGCATTGGCTGATCACATCGTGTTGATGAACAACGCCGTTATTGAGCAGGCAGGTAGCCCTAGCGATATTTTCAATCGCCCGCAGACAGATTTTGTCGCCCGCTTCATGGGTGGACATAACGTGGTCACCATTGACGGTCAGCTCAGTGCGCTTCGCAGTGATAAAACAGATTTGATTGCAGAAACCGCCGATGCCAGAGCAATACCCACAACGGTAGAGCATGTGGAGTATTTGGGCCGAACAGTGAATATCACTGTTTCGAGTCCTCAGCAAGGACAGTTAGTCGTCTCAGTCAGTGATGACCAATACCAGCAACGTCGATGGCGCCCCGGCGAGAGCGCAGGCGTCTGCTGGAATCCAGAAAACCTGCATCCGGTGAGACTCAGTAGCACTCATTAAACGCAACAATTCTTAAAGATAACGATTCGACTGACAGGGAGCCCTTTACCAGGCAAGCCATTGCACGCACGTCCATAACTTCAATTTATCAATAATACAATTCTAGGAAAACCGAGGAAACAGAAATGAACGATACATCGAACATCAAGCAACTTCAGTCACTTGGCCCTAAGGGCGTAAGCCGAAGAAAACTGCTTAAAGGGGCTGCAGCTGCAACCGTAGCTGCAGGTACTATCACAGGCGCTCCAATGATCTGGGCGCAAAACATCAAAGACGTAACATTGCGCCAATTCGGCACAGGCGTATCCAATCTTAATGATGTCGCCAACAAGGTCAAAGAGGATTTAGGCTTCACTCTCGAGATGACAGCGCTGGATTCAGATTCCGTTGCCCAACGAGCAGCGACACAGCCTAATTCATTTGATATCGCTGATATCGAGTACTGGATATGCAAGAAGGTGTGGCCTGCCGGCAACCTGCAGGCTATGGACACCTCCAAGATCACCAACTACGACAAAATCGTTGGAATTTTTCGCGATGGAAAACTAGCCCCTGATAGCACAATCGCACAAGGCACTGCACCGCATAGCGTAGGTTTTGTTGACGGACCCGGCGGTAAAAACTTTGTAGATGAAGAGTCGGGCTGGATGACACTGATTCCCACCATCTATAACGCCGATACGCTAGGCATACGGCCCGATCTTATAGGGCGCGATATCGATTCCTGGGCCGAACTGCTGAACCCGGAATTCAAAGGTAAGGCATCCATTCTGGACATCGCTTCCATCGGCATCATGGATTGCGCCATGGTCTGTGAAGCCATGGGGGAAATCAATTACGGTGATAAAGGCAATATGACGCGCGAAGAGATCGACAAGACCATGGGCATCATGATCGAAGCGAAACGCAACGGCCAGTTTCGTGCATTCTGGAAGAGCTTTGATGAAAGCGTCAACCTCATGTCGTCGGGTGAAGTAGTCATCCAGTCTATGTGGTCACCTGCCATTACCGCTGTTCGATCCAAAGGCATCCCTTGTGTCTATCAGCCATTGAAGGAAGGCTACCGCTCATGGGGCGGTGGTATCGGTTTATCCAAGAACCTGTCTGGACTTGAACTGGACGCCGCTTATGAATACATCAACTGGTACCTCGATGGCTGGGTTGGTGGTTATCTGATGCGTCAGGGCTATTACTCGGCAGTTCCAGAGACCTCCAAGAATTTCATGAGCGAAGACGAATGGGGATTCTGGTTTGAAGGTAAGCCTGCCACGGGGGATATCGTCAACCCGCAAGGCGTTGTCCTGGAACAGGCCGGTGCAGTGCGAGACGGTGGATCGTTTGAAGAACGTATGGGATCAGTTGCCTGCTGGAACTCGGTAATGGACGAAAACCAGTACATGGTTCGTAAATGGAACGAGTTCATCGCGGCTTAAGGAACAATTACTATGGCTCACTCAGGTACTGCAAGAACGTTAAAAAGCTGGCTACTCGTTAGCCCGTTAACGGCAATTCTTGGTCTTTTTTTATTGGTGCCTGTGGTGGTTATTGTCATGGTAAGTTTCTGGGGTAGTAGCGCTTATAGCTACTACCCCGCCTTCATCTTCGAAAACTACGAATTTCTTTTTACCTCACAAGTCACGCTTAGTGTCTATTTAAAAACACTGACGTTTACGTTCATTACCTGGGCACTGTGCCTGGCCATAGGGTTTACTGTGGCCTACTTTCTGGCTTTCCACATACACAGCCTTACCTGGCAAATATCACTGTTTTTGCTGTGTACTATCCCGTTCTGGACATCCAACATTATTCGCATGATTTCCTGGATCCCGTTTCTGGGACGCAACGGTATCGCCAACAACACCTTGCAACAATGGGGCTGGACAGACGAACCATTAGACTGGTTGTTATTCTCAGATTTTGCGGTGATCCTAGCGTTTGTGCATTTATTTACACTATTCATGATCGTTCCCATCTTCAATACCATGATGCGCATTGATCGCTCGCTGATTGAAGCGGCACGCGATGCTGGTGCGAGCAGCCGCCAGATACTTCAGCACGTGATTGTGCCGCTCACCAAGCCCGGCATCATGATCGGTTCCATTTTTGTAGTCACCCTCGTTATGGGCGACTTCATTACAGTGCGCTTTATGAGTGGTGGACAAAGCGCTTCGGTGGGCCGAATGATTTCCAATGAAATAGGCTTACTGCAATATCCGGCAGCCTCGGCGAGCGCTGTGGTCTTGCTACTCACTGTCTTGTTGATGGTAGCTGCCATGCTGCGCATGGTCGACATCCGCAAGGAGCTATGACAATGCAAAAACGCGGATTAAGTTTCTACCTACTCGCGGCGTTTTTTGCCGTGTTTGTTCTCTTCTTGTACGGCCCCACCATCACCATTGCCATTCTGTCGTTTCAGGGGCCACAAGGTGGCCTTACATTTCCCATGAACGGCACATCGTTACACTGGTTTCGCAACTTGTATGAGCAACAAGCGGTGGGTGATATCTGGGGATCGTTCAGACGCTCAATGGCGCTAGGTTTAATAGTCATGGCCGTCACAGTTCTGGTATCAGTTATGGGTGGCCTGGCCTTTCGACATCGCTTTCGCGGATCAACGGTACTTTTTTATCTAGTCATTACCAGTTTGATCATTCCGTCAATACTGATCTCCCTGGGTGTAGGAATCTTGTTCAATCTTCTTGACTGGAACGTGCATTGGGCAACCTCCGGCCTAGGTAGTCAACTCACATGGACTCTTCCTTTTGGATTACTGATCATGTTTGCGGTATTCAACCGGTTTGACGCCTCTTTTGAAGAAGCTGCACGCGACCTGGGGGCTACCAACTGGCAAACACTCAAGTATGTAGTGCTGCCAATCATCGCACCCAGCTTGATTGGCGTTGCGTTGTTTGGCTTTACTTTGTCCTATGATGAATTTGCCAGAACATTATTAACAGCAGGCTCATACAACACCTTGCCACTAGAGATTTATGGCATGACCACCAGCGTGACAACGCCGGTGCTCTATGCGCTTGGCACACTCACCACGATGTTCTCGTTTGTCATGATTGGATTGGCACTGCTGTTGGTATGGCGAAGCCGAAGAACAGCAGGAGCAAGTTAGTGCCACGTTTTTTGTTTATCAATCCGAACACCACCCAATCGATGAGCGATAAAGTACTGGTGGCAGCCAGAGCTGCCGCAAGTTCTGATGTGATCATCGATGCGGCGACATCGGCTCGTGGTCCCGCCTCCATTCAAGGGCCTGAAGACGGAGAGGCTGCGCTTCCGGGACTACTTGACGCGCTTCTAGCAGGCATCGCAAATGGCTATGACGGCTTCGCGATTGCCTGTTTTGACGATACAGGACTTAATGATTGCCGCGCCTTAACCGATAAGCCTGTGGTCGGTATTGGACAGGCAGCTTTTCACACAGCCATCATGCTGTACGACAACTTCTCTGTCGTCACCACACTGGCGGTATCAATTCCTGTCATCGAAGAAAACATCGAGCGCTCTGGTCTTATGAGTAACTGCAGAAAAGTACGCGCCAGCGATGTACCTGTATTGGCTCTTGAACAGGCAGGTAGTGAGGCCGAGCAGCAAATTTCTGATGAAATTGCCAACGCTATACAGGTTGACGGTTGCTCATCAATCGTACTCGGCTGCGCTGGAATGGCGCCATTAGCGGCGCGTTTGTCAGTCCGACACTCAATTCCTGTTATCGATGGTGTTGTGGCAGCCACCGGCGCACTGACAATGCTGCATGCTGTGAATCAGTCCATGAAGTAAAACTCCACAGGCAACGCGCTAATAGGCGAAGCACTGGCGATTCGTCGTAGAATAGAGGCAGAGTCTTTCCCTTGTAAATGAGACACCCATGATTTCAAAGCAACGCCTGTTATCCAGCCTTGCCGCGCTTGCCCTGCTGACATTTGCCAGCACCAGCATGGCCCAGAACAAAGACTATCTGATCGAAGTGGTCATATTCGAGGCATTGGCCGGGGAAGATCTGAGTGCCGGAGGCTTGTATTTCCCCCGGATTGAAAACAGCCTTCGCTTAGGGTCGGAAGAGGCTGTTGCGCAAGGCTTTTTGCCTGTCGAGCAGAACTTGCAACTGACTGAAAACGCTGCTGATATCGCCGGATCCAGCCGTTATCGACTGTTGCGTCACCTTGCCTGGCGCCAGCCCGGATTGGGCGACGATGAGGCAAAAGCGGTTCGTATAGCGCTAGGCGGTGCTGTGCCGCTGTTTTTGCCAGAAGACTTACGCGCCTTTCCCGAGTTCTACCCAGCGTCAGCCAACCCTACACCTGACCGTTCGCAGTCCATTAACACTACCGTAGTTAACGGATCCATCACAGTACGGTTGGGCCGGTTTTTACACATGGATGCCAGATTGGCCTACACAGATGAGCTCAGTGGCCAGACGTTCAGATTGGCACAAAGTCGCAAGATGCGCAGCGGTGAGTTGCACTACATCGACAACCCACGATTCGGCATACTCACGAAAATTACGCCACTGGAGGATAAAGCGGGCGTCGCAAATGTAGACGACCCCACAGACGGCGCCATTGCGGCTCCCGAATAACAACACATCGACACGATACAGCCGCTATATTCAGTCGAGGTTCAGTGCTGGCTGCTTACTCTACCCCCTAACGTGGCATTTACGCCATTGGGATATCCTCAGGAGTGACTATGAACACGAAGCATAAAAAAGACATGGTAGCCGGCCTGCTGGCGCTCACGATCGGTACTGCCGCGGCACTGACCTCGTTCACCGCCAGCGCATCAGACAGACGTGTTGCCACAGAGCGCTTCACAGAATATGGAGAGGTGATTGATGTCCGGCCAGTCTATACAGGCGTTCGGGGACGGGAGCCACGCCAGGAATGCTGGATAGAGACGACTCAAAAAATTGTAGGCTACGAGCAACCGCGCTATGAACGCTACGAAGCTCGCCGCTCCGAGAGTCATCGCTCAGCCACTGGTGCTGTAGTGGGTGGCTTGATAGGTGGTGTCATCGGCAATCAGCTGGGTCGAGGGCGCAGCAGCAATTCGCGTGCGGGTGCAACCATTGCAGGAGCCATCATTGGCGGTGCAGTAGGTAATGAGAGCCGCGGTAACAACCACAGGCAGCGACGTCATCAGAGAGTACTGCAACAAGGTGCACCTATCTATCAGACTGTGGAAGTGGAGCGTTGCAAGCGTGTCTCTAAGGCGAGCCAAACACAGCGACTTCAACACTACGATGTCACCTATCGTTACAAGGGCCGAACATTCACGACAAGGACCAAGCGTGACCCCGGTCGCCGCATCGAGTTACAAGTCAGTGTTGCACCAGCCAGACAATAAACACCTTTGTAAGCTCACCCATATCGCTCATTCATCGCGACCAGAGAACTGACTTGCTCACATTGAAATCTATTTTACTGATTATGATGCTGATGCTTGTCAGCGCCTCTTACCCACTTCACGCGGCCGACGCTGCCAGCGAGCAGCAGGCCGCCCAAGCCGCTTTGAAACAAAGTGGTGGTGGCGGCAAAGTGCTTGGCGTCAGTACTGAGGTGGATAACAGCGGGCGTCAGGTGTTTGCCGTCAAGGTGCTAAGTAATGGCCGAGTACGAGTCATTCGCATTCCAAAAAGTTAGTCTGCTCGTCCGTTTTCATTGTGCGTTTGACAGAAACACCTTGATAGGAAGTGACGAATATGCGAGCCCTCGTAGTAGAAGATGAACCCACATTACGCGAACAACTTGTCGATACGCTACGCCAGACAGGCTTTGCTATAGATCAGGCAGGTGACGGTGACGAAGGGCTATATCTTGCGCAGAACATGCCTCTTGATCTTGCCATTGTTGATCTGGGCCTACCCGGAAAAGACGGACTCTCCCTGATTCAGAATGTTCGCAAGCAAAACCTGAACTATCCCATACTCATACTGACCGCACGTGATACCTGGCAAGATAAAGTCGATGGTCTGGAGGCAGGGGCGGATGACTATCTGACCAAACCTTTTCACATGGAAGAGCTTCTTGCTCGTGTACGCGCCCTGCTGCGCAGAACAGGTGGGTGGAGTGATTCAGTGATGAAGTTCGATCGGTTGAGCATTGATACACGCGCCCAGCAGGTGACAGTTGATGAGAAAGTTATCGAGCTCACTGCCTACGAATATCGTGTACTCACGTATTTGGCTACTAACGGCGGCAAAGTCATTAGTAAGAGCACATTACTGGATCATCTCTATGATGAAGACACTGATCGTGACCCGAACATTCTGGAAGTGTTCATACGCCGCTTGCGCCAAAAGCTGGATGCTGATAAATCACTCAACCCTATCGAGACATTACGCGGCCGCGGCTATCGGCTGGCACTGACACGATCTGGTGCACAGGATTGAAAAAATCACCTGCCGGCATCCACGAATCGTGAGGCCCATAAATCCCTCTCGTTTCGAGCTTACTGACACGACGATATTAATACCGTGCAATCCATAACATCGCGGCTTGTCATTGGCACAAGCCTGTTTATCGTTCTGTTTTTCGTGCTGCTCGCAGTCTCGATATCCTATTCAGTGCACGCCCGCGCAGAAACTGCACGCTACGATGCATTGAAAGGTGTGGTGTACGGAATTCTCGGCGCTACCGATATCGACAACAACGCCATGCTGACGGTTAGCAGTCCCAATCTGCCCGATGACAGCCTCAACAGCTTTAACGCAAATCTGTACGCCGAGATTGTCGGCAACGACCGCTCCATCTTGTGGAAAAGCAATTCTACGGTACAGCCGCTACCTGAAACCTCCATACGCCCTATTAACGACTGGATGTTTGAAAAGGTCACAAACGAGGACGGTATCGATTTGCTACGCGTGCAGTATGTGATCGCCTGGGAGCTGGAAAACGGTGAAGAACTGCCTTTCATTGTTCATGTGGCAGAGAATGTGGAGGATCTGACTACTCAGCTGAAACGGTTTGATACAGTACTGTGGCTGTCCCTGCTTGGTGTCGCCCCCCTATTGCCTATCTTGCAATGGATAATGTTACGTGTCTCACTGAAGCCCTTACGCGACATTGGCCTTGAGATTGACGAAATAGAACAAGGTGAGCGCGATACCCTGAGCGAATCCGTACCAAAGGAATTACAAGCACTCACCGGCAGCTTGAACACGCTGTTAAGTTCAGAACGTGAACGTCATTCGCAGTATAAAAACCTGTTGGGCGATTTGAGTCATAACCTGAAGACACCGTTATCTGTCCTGCAGAATATCGGCGAGAAGAATACCCAGACCGGGCAAAGCATCCTCCAACAGACCGAGCTGATGAAAAGCTCACTGGCACGCTATGCAGAGCGTGCAACACTAAAAGCGCCACGCTATTTATCACCGTCTGTTTTTGTTGCACCGTTTATCCAGCGCATCGCCAACTCTTTGTATAAGCTTTACGACTCACCCACAGTGAACTTCGATGTACAGGTAGATAGCAGCTTCAGTGTACGAATCGATGAAACAGATTTGATGGAGGTGCTGGGCAACTTACTGGAAAATGCCTGCAAATACGGCGCGCATAACGTTCATATCACCAGCGATCACGATCAAAAAGCAATCACGATAAAGGATGATGGCCCGGGCTGGCCAGTTGGCGATCTCTCGCAATACACGCAGCGCGGAATCCGGGCTGATACGCATACTCAAGGCCAGGGAATCGGCCTGGCCGCCAGTGTGCAAATTATGCAATCCTATGGCGGCAGGCTTGAGTTAGTGCGGATAGACAGCGGTGGCGCTGGTGTAATCTTGTACTTTTCCTGACACAAGATCACAGGCAAATAACAAGCAAATCACAGGCGCTTGAAATATCGCATCAACTCCCCGTCGTAACCCTGCTTTTCATACAACGCCCTTGCGCGTGTATTGTTGGCAAACACATGCAAACTCATACTGTTTGCCCCACGTTTCAATGCGATGGATTCCATAGCTTGCATCAGTGCTGACCCCATCCCATGCCCCTCAGCAAGGGCTGACACTGACACGATCTCAACGTGCGCACTCTGGCCACCGCTCAGCAATTCTTTTCTCACGCTCAGAGCGGCCATACCCAGCACCTGTTCCTCACTAAGCGCAACAATTACCTCAACGTCCGAGCGCTCACCACTGGCCCAGGCGCGGATAAGATCTCTATCACCGTGCCATAGTTCTGAGGGCTCACGACCGTTGGGTACTTCGAAATCGGCCAACCTGGGCAATAGTGCTTCAAGGCTTGCAAGTTCTGCCGGTACAGCTTCTCTGATTGAATAGTCCATGATCAAGGATGCGCGATAATGTATCCCAACCAGCATGCGTAGTCCTCTGCCTGGTCAGTTGCCACATATTCATCCAGAGCCTCATCGGTTTTGGCATCGAACTTCTGGCGATACACAACACTTTTGCTATAACCCGCCTCGGCGAGGATCTCTCTTAGCTCACGTGCTCCCCACACCCTCCATGTGTAAGTAAACGCTTTTTTCATCTTGGACTTGTCAGGGAAGTGAAAGTGGATATGACAGGTAAGCTCATTGGTAATGGCATTGAATTCTGCCTGCTCCCAAATGTATTTGAAGCCATCAACTTTGCGTTTCTCTTTTTGAGTCTGGTAACACTCGGAACCTCCAAACACATCCAGAAACAACAAACCGTCATCTTTCAACGCTTCGCGAGTTCGCTTGAAGTATGCAAGCATGGTGGCACGCTCTTGGAAAAACCAGTAACTGAAGTTATAAGCCTGCACCACGTCCACCTTGTCTGTGGTCACCTTCAGTACATCGTCTTCAATCAGATCGATGCGCTGCTTCTGATCTTCAGTTAGCTTGGCGATATTGTGCTTCTGGCTCCAGTCGAGCACCGAAGGGTCAAAATCGACAGCAACTGCTGTGTTACCTTTTCGCCGCTTCACCCACTGGCATGACGAGATTGCAGTACCGGCAAAATCCTCGCGCATACTGGCAGGCTTTCGTCCGCGAATTTGCTTGAACGTTGTATCGATGAAGTCGAGTTCAAAGTCCGGATTTTGTACAGAGGCTTGATACAACAGATGCTTGTCTGCTGTTTCTGCCATTGTCGGCGTGTCTTGTTTTGTCTCTGCGCCCATGCGCTATACCCTGCCTTGCCGTTGTTGGTAACGTTGGCAAGTCTACACTAGTGCTTGATCCCCACACCGCGATTCATCAGAGTAATAGCGACGGTACCAAGTAACACAATGAAAGCGACAATGACAAAGAAGCTGGTCCAGATAGCAATGTCACTGGTACCCAGAATGCCATAACGAAACCCGTTCACCATATACAGCACCGGATTAAACAGCGATGCTGTTTGCCAGAAAGATGGCAACATGCTGATGGAATAGAACACGCCTCCCAGATAAGTTAGCGGTGTAAGTACAAAGCTGGGTACGATAGAGATATCGTCGAATGATTTAGCGAATATGGCATTGATAAGTCCGCCCAATGAAAACATCATGGATGTTAATACTGCAATACCGAAAGTGATAAACGGATGCACTGGACGGATATCAGAGAACAGCAGTGACACCGTGGCCACCAGTGAACCCACCAAAAGCCCTCTGGCCATACCACCTGCAACGTAGCCCACGACTATTGTCAGGTTACTGACGGGCGATACCAGTAGCTCTTCCACATAGTTCTGCATCTTGGAACTGAAAAACGAGCTGGCCACATTAGAATAGGAGTTGATGATGACCGACATCATGATAATCCCGGGCACAATAAAGTCGATGTAACGAAAACCGTCCATGTCACTGATGCGTGACCCGATAAGGGTGCCAAAAATCAACATGTATAAGACGGCATTGATTGATGGGGGAACAATAGTCTGTACCCAGATACGAGCAAAGCGTCGTATCTCCTTCCTGACAATCGTCAAAAGAGCAATGCGGTTGACGGCGACAAGATCAATCGGTTGCGGTAAAGCTGACTCTTTTCGAATCAAGCCATCACTAGCGCTCATGATACCTCCACATTTTTACGCAACATCTGAGCAACATTACTCATTTGGCCTCTGCATTCTCATGACTCACCAACCGCATGAAAAACTCTTCCAAGCGATTGCTTTTGTTGCGCAAACTTGTCACTTCAATGCCAGCCTCAGTCAAGCGCTGAAACAAGTTGTTGACCGACTCACCTCGTGGCACATCAACCTCCAGATGCTCAGCATCGCGCACGCGAATGACAAAAGGGTCAAGCGCTGGCGCAGTTTGCGGATGGCCGCGAGTATCGAGTACGAAGGTCTCTAGCATGGAACGACTCAACAGCTGCGAGACTTCTCCCTGTTCTACAATTTCACCACGATCAATGATGGCTACATTGCGACATAAGGCTTCAGCTTCTTCCAAATAGTGCGTTGTAAGGATGATCGTGGTGCCATGCTGCTCGTTCAGCTCCTTGAGAAACGCCCACATGGATCGACGAATCTCTAGATCCACACCAGCCGTAGGTTCATCCAGAATCAGTAGCCGGGGTTCGTGCACGAGGGCTCGCGCGATCATCAAACGACGCTTCATCCCGCCAGACAACGCCCGCGCAGCGGATTTGCGTTTATCCCACAAATCCAGCTTTTTCAAGTAATACTCTGCACGGCGCAGCGCCTCACCGCGCTCAATGCCGTTATAACCTGCGACATTCAATAACGTAGGTAAAACAGGCTCGAAGACATTAAAGTTGAATTCTTGAGGCACCAACCCGATGCTGGCCTTTGCCGCTTCTTTTTGCAGGTCAATGTCGTAATCGAAGACCTTGACAGTACCAGCGGATTTGTTAATCAGCGAGCAAATAATGCCAATGGCTGTCGACTTGCCGGCCCCATTGGGCCCAAGCAGTGCAAAGAAATCACCTTCAGGGACGCTCAGATCGATACCTTTCAAGGCACGCATATCTGAACCATATGTCTTTTCCAGACCGGATATTGACAAGGCATTCATGGCAAGAGCTTACGGGTAGAGCAGCACTGTAGTTTAACAAGGATCATACAGTCCCCGTGCGAATATCACTTATCCCACAATACCAACAACAGGGCTACGGCCCGATCAAGTCGAATCTGGCATGCTCTTCAGACACCACGACAGGATTTGACACACGGTGCGCAGCCTCGTACCGGCGATAATGCGATTGCACTTTTACAACGTAAGCCTGTGTTTCAGCGAACGGTGGTACCCCGTTGTAGCGCCTGACATTACCAGGCCCTGCGTTGTACGCAGCTAATGCTAGCTCGAGATTATCAAATTCTTTCTGCAAAGAAGCCAGATACCGAATCCCGGCCCGAACATTCTGTGCAGGATCGTGCGGATCTTCCACACCCAGCCATTTGGCAGTATCCGGCATGAGCTGCATGAGTCCTTGCGCGCCGACTGGAGACAACGCCTTGTTGTTAAAGCAAGACTCCTCAGTGATTACCGCTCTCACCAGATGAGGGCTCACCTGGTATTTTTCAGAATACGTGTTGATCATGTCGCCGTAGCGATCTGCCCGCTGAGCGATGGCAATGGGTGTTCTCCCCATACACCGAACTCGTGCAATGGGCACTGAGGCAGCATCCTGACCTTCAAGAGTACGCCAGGTAATCAACGGCGCCCAGGGCTCCGGAGGCGCATACGGTGAAGGTCTGGCACGCTTATAGGTACGAATATCGGGGAAACCTACACCATGAAACTTTCCGACTAATGCAGCTCCCTGATCAGCAATCACCCGATCGGGAGAATAAACGGAAGGAGGCAGCCACAAGCGACTGTTAAGCTCAACCAACACCGGCTGAAGTAGCTGATCAGGTGCTAGGCTTGCAGGACGACGTTTGGCTACTGTGGGCGATGTGACGATCACGCGAGGTGGTGTCGCTGAGGTGCCAGCCTCTTCTTTGAAACTGCCGGTGACGGCAACATTGGCGTCGATCGGGGCTGGTTCAGACACCGCCCGGGCAATACTATCGGGGTTTGAAAATCCGCCCAGCATCATTCCCGCCATGAACAATATGGCAACGCACGATGTTTTAGCCACTCCCACTTGTTGTCGGGAGTCGGATGTCATTAAAAACGTCTTTGACATAGGGTGCTGTCGGCCGCTTATTCCGAACCCAGATCAATAGGCGCGCGATCTTTTTGCCAAAGCACTTCACTGCCCTCCCCATCACGAGCGATAACGCGTGCAAGGACAAACAATAGGTCTGACAAGCGATTCAGGTACTTCATGCTGAATGGTGGGACCTGCTCAACACGTTGTAACGAGACGACGAGTCGCTCTGCACGTCGGCACACTGTGCGCGCCACGTGACAATTGGAAGCTGCAAGACTGCCGCCCGGCAATATAAAGTCTTTAAGCGCTGGCAACTGCTCGTTAAAGTGGTCAAGAGTACTCTCTAACCAATCGATATGCGTCTGCTGGATGGCCTGATGCCCTGGAATACAGAGCTCACCACCTAAGTCAAACAGATGATGCTGTACTTCATGCAACACTCGCTCTACATTACGAGGAACCCCATGAGCCAGAACCACACCGAGCAAAGAATTTAACTCGTCGGTGGTACCGTAGGCCGCAACGCGAGTGCCGTCTTTGTCTGTTCGGCTGCCGTCTCCAAGACCTGTGGTCCCGTCATCGCCAGTGCGCGTGTAAATTTTGGACAGTCGGTTACCCATATGCTCCAGATCAATCGGTACAGTGCATCCACAGTATAATGGGTTACCCCCCTTTTTTGAGGAATACTTGTGGCATCCGATCAATCCATTGAAGAAACGCTTTTTTCTAAAATCATCAGAAAGGAGCTACCCTCTGACATGCTCTACCAGGACGATCTAGTCACAGCTTTTCGTGACATCAGTCCGCGCCTGCCCACGCATGTGCTCATCGTACCCAACAGGCACATACCGTCAGTGGATGATGTCACCCCTGAGGACGAGGCAGCAATGGGACGCATGCTCAGCGTTGCTCGAAAAATTGCCCGCGATGAAGGCATTAACGACTCAGGCTATCGCCTGATCATAAACTGCGGCGAACACGGTCGACAGGAAGTACCGCACATCCATATGCATTTGCTTGGCGGCGAAGACGTTGGCCCCATGATTGTCAGGAAATCATAAGCTCGTGAGCACTTACATAACTACAGACGATCTGCAGCTAGCCGTTGATGCTTCCTTAACGCTAGAGCGACCACTATTGATCAAGGGTGAGCCGGGAACGGGTAAAACCGAACTTGCACATGAAGTTGCCCGTCGGCTTGGCGCACCCTTACTCAGCTGGCATATCAAGTCTACTACCCGGGCCCAGCAAGGCTTGTACGAATACGATGCAGTGTCACGCTTACGTGACTCGCAATTAGGGGACGATAAGGTAGCCGACATTGGCAACTACATCGTTAAAGGGGTTCTTTGGGAGGCATTCGAGACCGAAGAGCGTGCCGTGGTGCTTATTGATGAAATTGACAAGGCCGATATAGAGTTTCCTAACGATCTTTTGCAAGAGCTGGACAAGATGTCGTTCGAGGTTTACGAGACTCGACAAACCATCAGTGCAAAAAAACGCCCCCTGATTATCATTACCAGCAACAATGAAAAAGAACTACCCGATGCATTTCTGCGTCGGTGCTTTTTTCACTACATCAGTTTTCCCGATCGCTCCACCATGCAGCGTATCGTTGAATCACACTACCCATCCATCAAGAGTGACTTACTGAAAGCTGCGATGGATATCTTTTTCGATTTGCGTGAAGTGCCCGGCCTGAAAAAGAAACCCTCAACCTCTGAGTTACTCGATTGGCTGAAGCTTATTATCGCGGATGATTTACCCGCTGACGCCCTGGGTGCTGATGATATACGAACAGTACTACCGCGAATGCACGGTGCTTTACTGAAAAACGAGCAGGATATCCATTTGTTTGAACGTATTATTTTTCTGCATAAGCAGCAACAGAATAAGCGTTAATTTTTCACAAGCTAAAGGTATTGCATCATCAATGTTGCTGGATTTTCATGACAAACTGCGCGCCGCAGGCATACCCGTGTCACTTACTGAGTGGCTGTTGCTTATGCGCGGCTTGTCGTTAGGTATTGGTACGCTGGACATCGATCGCTTCTATGCCTTCGCCCGTCTGGCACTCATCAAGAATGAAGCGTTGTACGATCGCTTTGATCAGGTTTTCTCTCTGTACTGGAGTGGCCAGACCCAGGCTTTCGATGAACTGCTTGATTCATTAAAGGCACCGATCCCTGAAGACTGGCTACGATCCCTAGACAAAGATGCCTTGAGTGAAGAACAAAAGGCTCAGGTAGAGGCCATGGGAGGTTGGGACAAACTCATGGAAACCCTCGCTGAACGCTTGAAGGAACAAACCGAGGAACACCACGGCGGCAGCCGCTGGATAGGTACTGGGGGCACTTCGCCCTTCGGACACAGTGGCTACAATCCCGAAGGCATCCGTATCGGCGATGGTCCCAAGCGTCAGGGAAAGGCTGTCAAAGTATGGGAAAAACGCCAATTCCGCGATCTTGATGGCGACAAGCAGTTGGGCACACGTAATTTCAAGATGGCGCTGCGCAAACTGCGCCGCCTTGCCCGTGATGGCCGACCCGATTCGCTGGATCTGGACACCACCATTCGTGCAACGGCTAACAACGCTGGCTTGCTGGATATCCACATGCGTGCCGAAAGGCAGAACGCCATCAAGGTATTGCTGCTAATCGATATTGGTGGATCCATGGACTATCACGCACAAGTATGTGAAACCTTGTTCTCAGCGGCACGCACAGAATTTAAACGGCTCGACACATTCTGGTTCCACAATTTCATGTACGAACGTGTGTGGCAGAGCAACGCCCGGCGTCATACACAAACCACACCCACTGTTGAGCTGCTTCGCCGTTTTGGGCACGATCACAGATTGATCATTGTAGGCGATGCCACCATGAGCCCTTACGAAATAGCTGTGCCCGGTGGAAGCGTGGAGCACTGGAACGAAGAACCCGGTGCACTATGGCTTAAACGCTTGCAAGTGGCTTTTCCACATTGCGTATGGCTAAATCCGGAAGCGCGTGAATGGTGGGACAGCACACCTTCAGTACGCATGACTCGCGAGCTGATGCACAACCGCATGTATCCCTTATCGCTCGATGGCTTACAAGAGGCCATCGATGCACTCAAAGTTCCTCTCAGTGGCATTAGCTCAAACCCGGATTATTCATGAGTACACCTGTTTTTTCTTATCCAGCAATACTGACAGTTAGCATTCCCAAGGGAATGATTATCGCCTCAAGCGCTGACTTTTCTCGCCGGGCTGAATCACTTACCCTCACTACGAGCTCACCGTCCGCATGAACCGCCACTACGCGATGCTGGTACTACCTTCCAGCAACAGGGTATACAACACCGGTGCCGATAAACTGGCACACGCTGAGCTACAGGCATTCAATGTTGCGGTGCTCGATAATCGCGTTACAGACATTCAAGCCAGACAAATAGCAGGCGTACCGTATCTGACATTTAGTTGTGCAGATCTGTCCACACAGGACATCGCCTTTCTGTCCAATCTGTCTTTCATGTATGCGTTGTTTGAAGTGGCAGGCGACGATGCGCTTCAGCATTTCTTGCCACAAGCGCTGACCAAACTGGATCGATACGACAGCGATCTAGTCAGTATCTTGAAGTTTCCGGGAAAGACCAACGAGAAGTTCACCAAGATGTTGTTAAACATCACCATCATGGCATCAACATCTGCGCCCGCTATGCTGAGTCGCCGTCTTCGGGTTCTTGACCCGCTATGCGGACGTGGCACCACATTGAATCAAGCGCTCATGTACGGCTTTGACGCCAGTGGTGTTGAAATAGAATCACGTGACTTTGACGCCTACAATGTCTTCATCAATCGTTGGCTGAAAGACAAGCGACTGAAACACGCTTCAGATTTGGTTGAGCTTCGTAAGGACGGCCGTGACGATACCCAGCGACTCAACATCACCCTAGCCAGTGAAAAAGAAGCGTACAAAGCAAAAGACGTTCAAAAGCTTGATGTTGTGCATAGTGACACTCTGCGAGCAGGCGAATTCTTCAAGCAGCAAAGCTTCGAATTGATCGTGGCCGATTTACCCTATGGGGTAAAGCATGGGAACAAATCAACAACAGGTCTCGCTAAATCACCCATCAATTTGCTGGAAGAGTGCCTGCCCGTATGGAGCAAATTACTGGTGCGAGGTGGCGCTATTGGGCTCTCATGGAATACCTACCTGGCAAGGAAGGTTAAGGTTATTTCATTACTTGAGGAAGCAGGTTTAACGTTGTCACCACTAACAGATTGCGATGATTTCCGCCATCGCGTAGATCAGGCAATCATCCGTGATGTGGTTGTTGCCAGACGTATCTGAGCCAAATGGCAAGGACTTCTCGCAGCTTGGCTGGTCGAGAATATACTGGCCGGCGAGACCGGCCCTAGCGGCTCCCTTTTAACTCTTGAATAGCAATGAGCAGTAGCGAACAAAAACTGAAGGATCTAATCGATCAGGGAGGCAGCACGGGAACGGTAATTGCACAGTCACTGCAGCGGGTGACATCACAATACACTTCGGACAACTAATCCAGACGGCTCAAACCGAATACTTGTTAAAGCTGAAGGTCACTGATGTCATCCGCGCTTCTTTTGCATTACTGGCGCGGACACTCACTGCTGTGAAATCCTTCATTTTGCTTCTCGTCGTTGCACTCCATCTAAGCGCTTGCGCCAGCGATCCCTCCCCCAGTGAGAACTCTACTAGCAAGCTTGATAGTTCGCCCGCCGAGTTAAACAGCGATTCCCTGCAGCCGCCTGCGCAACCTGAACTTCTCATAACGGCGGCGCCTGAAACACTAGTGTTTACCTGGCAAACGGACAGCCGCGATCAGACAGCAAATCTCTACGCCTACAATCCTTCGCTTAACGAAGAAATTCTGATTCAAGGCAATATGGGCTCTGAAACCACAAGCATTACCATTGAAAGCAAATCCGCTCGTCGTATCTGGAATAACGAGCAATTCAGAGTTGAACTGTGCGATCCGCTCGGTTGCGTGAGTTCAGCCAAGGTACCTTTGACAGGGCTATTGGCTAACACCACGGCAACTATCAGACCCAGCGAATTTATTGAGAGCGAACGGTTTGCTGAGCACATCACGACTAATCACGATGCGAGCGTCATATTTGCAACGCTGCCAGTCAGGGGTGCTATTCAAGTCTACTTTCACATTGAAGGCAGATGGATAGCAGCCTCGCCTATTGGGCTGGATAACTTGGCATCGGCGTCAATCGACAGCATCGTAAGCTCAGAATCAGGTGACACTCTGGCTGCGCTGATGGTGAGCGACACCGCGCAGCCTACCATTCGCATTATCGAGCGCTTGGGAGAAAACTGGTTCACAACGTCCACTTTGTCCGCACCAGAATTGGCTAACGTGGACCCAAGCCGTAAAATCACCCTTTCAGACAACGGCGATGCGCTCCTTTTGCATACCGCTGACAACGTGCTGCTTTTTCGACGTAACCAACTTGCCTGGAATATCGAGACGCCTGTATCTGTGACTCAAAACGCCACGATAAAAGCTGTCACCGTTAACAGCCAACTTAATATCGTCCATGTAGTAACACTTGAGAATGGACAACTATGGCTAAGTTCTCATGAGCACGAATCAACGTGGAAGAATGTCGGACGTCGGTTGATTCAAGGCGTAAATGCGCACAATGAGGTAAGCCTTCATTCCAATAGCGAGGGATCATCCATTATTGTTGCAGGCTGGGATACCGTCTCTATCGACCAACGATCACCGGTTATGTGGCGTTTGAATACTAGCCAGGATTCAGAAAATTCCCAGACCACGGATGTTCAAATAATAGATTCGATAAGTGCTCCACCGACCACCGACGTAATGGCATCACTACGATTCTCAGCTAGTGATGATCTGAATACCGTTGCATTGGGATGGCAGAGTCTAACCAGCGAATCAGCAGAACTAAGCACGTATACCTACCTTGTGAACGAGCGGCAGTGGCATAGCGCTCTGGAACTACCACATCAGCTAACGCCTCTGGCCAAACAGGCATTTGCACAAACTGTGCTGCTATCGCCCGATGGCAAAACCCTAATAATGACCACGCCTGTAAGCAATGGCTCAGCGCCATCAAATCGCGTTGGAGAACTAAGAGTTTTTCACTAAAGGTGCTAACCACTAACGGCCGGATAAGCACTCAACATGCGTCGAACATCCAGAAGCAGTGCTTGATCAGGCTCACGCGTATTCACCAGCTCCATGCCCTTGAATGTATGCTGCACTAACAAGTTCATGGGTTGCGCCGCATTGCGGGTCAGACTGAGCAAGCTGGCACTACAGCTAAGATGCCGCTCGTGCGTTGTTGCCTGAGAATCTTTCGGTACCACTTCAAGACACCGCTGCATAATCTTACGCGTAAGAACATAGCCCTGCGAGTCTTCAAGAAGACACATCAGAAACCCGTAGCGATTGTCCCCAAGCTTAGCCACATGATTTTCACGACTAAACACACCGAGCAGAGACTCGCTGACCTGTAACGCCAGTTCGTCATGAGCCGCTATTGATTCCAGATCTCCATTGTCGCCGCGGCGAAAGACATCCAGCACAAGAAAACTGACCCGTGGGACATCTGCACTACCCGACGAATTCCCTTGTCGCTGTGCCTGTCTAGCAACTGCAAGGTACTGGTGCATTTCGCGTAAAAAAGCGTTCGAGTCTTTGGCAAGCCCAAGCTGGTCGATGACACGTCCAACGGTGACAACCGGATCGTCAGATTTTAGAAGTACAGTGACATCCTCATCGGCGATAGAGACAATGCGCCGAGTAAATCGCAGCAATCCATGCCCGCTGGATTTAATCAGTGAGTGCTGATAGTCAATTTCAATTTCACGACCATCCGGCAGATGCCACGTGGACGAATGCAATTGTTGCCCTGCCGGCTGCGGTCCATCAGTCTCAAGAAGTGCAGAACACGAACGACCCACCAAGGCAGATTTATCACCCAGGCCCAGCTCCTCGATGGCTAACGCGTTGACGTAGACAATTTGCAGCTCGCTGTCAATTAGAACAATGGCACCTGCAACGCATTCAAGTACATCAGCAAGCAGCTGTTGCTCTACTTGTATCTGGCGTTTCTGCCTAACAAATCGGCTGATCGCATCAATTCTGCTCAGTAGTAATTCGCTGGACTCGTTCTTGAACATGCATTCAACTGCACCCGCGCGAAGACTGCGTTTAATAATATGATCGCTGTAAGTACCCGTGAGTACCGTGCACACGATGTCTCCTGTGGCCTCAGTAGCCAGTAACTCGCGGCACAGAACGTCCCCAGTGGTTTCGGTGAGATAGTAGTCAAGTACGGCGATGTCAAAAGCGGTGTTTGAGGCATGACGCATGGCTTCGTCGCGCGTGGCAGCCAACGTCACGCGGTATCCTTGCAATTGGAACAGATCGCGCAACGAGTAGCGAATGGTCGCCGAATCATCAACTACCAACAGGTGCACATCCGCATTGTCGCGTTTGAGGTCAGAGGCGTCAGCTTCATTATCTTCATTGGGCGCAACATCGATAAGCTGCTTCAGCAGTGCTTCCAGCCCTTGGTACTCCTTCCAGGCGAGGACTGCCGTATTGTCTCGCCCTGCAGCCCAGGCACGCGCCTCAGCTCGCATATCTGTTGACATCACCACCACAGGCAGATCTTTGTGGTCACTGTTTTCCAGCAACTGTGCGCAAGCGGTAGCGTCCTCCTGAGCCGTTGTCGGCCACCCAAGCAGCACGCCGCTGTATTCGGTTCCGTACTGCTGAAACTGTTGATCGAGCGCCTGCGTGGCTTGCAGGTAGCTCTCACAGGCATCCACAGCAAAACCCAGCGATTCTGCGTGCTTTTCTATAACGTAGCGCATGGTGGCCGATTGCTCGACCAGAAGAAGTCGGTGGGTCATAAAAGCCAAAGATCTGATGAGTGGCAAGGCATATTTTGATTCGAGAGTTTCATCATGGAATAACGATGCAAGACGCGGACAAGGTACCCTATGTGCACGGTCTCAACGACCTCTGCAGATGTGATCTTATCTACAAATACGTCCAATACTGCTCCATGACAAACAGAATCGTGCCAGAAAACACAGTTCGGCAGGGACTTCGAGACGATATTTTCGTTCAAGACCCCTACGCATGTTACACGCAGTGGCACTCTCAGGCGTCGCCGATATTCTGGGAGGAGTATGGATTCTGGTGCGTTCTAAGCTATAACGCCGTTAACAGTGCGCTGCGTGACCGACGTTTTGCACGCCTGCCACCGCCGGGTATGCCGGGCAAAGCCATCCCCGAACACCTGAGCAGTTTTGCTGCTGCCGAGGAATTTTCGCTGCTCTGCATGGAACCGCCAGGGCACACACGCTTGCGAAAACTGGTAAACCGGGCATTTGTGTCACGACAGATCGGCAGAATGGAGCCGGTAGTCAATGCCATGGCCAATGCCTGCATCGACAAGTTTGTCGCATCAAAAAATGTTGAACTGCTAGAACACTTCGCCACGCCTATCCCGCTGAACGCCATCACCCGCCTGTTGGGCGTTCCTGAGTCTGCGGGGCCTCAGCTAGTCACTTGGTCACATGCCATGGTGAAGGTCTATACGCTGACGCAAACGCACGATGAAGAAGTACTAGCGAACCAGGCCGCGGCTGATTTTCAGGCGTTTCTTCGCGATGTTATTGTACAAAAGCGCAAGGCACCAGGTGAGGATCTGCTCTCACACATGCTTTCCATGCGCGATGATGCGCAGCCGATCACTGACGAAGAAATCATCTCTGTGGCCATCCTGCTGCTAAATGCAGGCCATGAAGCCACGGTTCATCAGCTGGGTAATGCAGTGCTCACGCTACTGAAAAAATACCCTCCAGATGATCGCAAGACGTTACTGCACGCACTGGCCGACAATGAACAAGCCGATGCCATAGTGGCGGAGTGCCTTCGCTATGCAGCACCACTGCACTTGTTCACTCGCTACGCGCAAGAAGATGTGACCATCGGCGAGGGCATCAACATCGCGCGCGGCGAGGAAGTAGGCTTGTTACTGGCGGCGGCCAATCGTTGCCCACAACGCTTCGAACAGCCCGATAAATTCATACCAGAACGAGACGACGCTGCGCACCTGTCACTGGGTGCTGGGATTCACTACTGTGTAGGCGCACATCTATCAAAACTTGAACTAAGGGTTGCGTTACAGGTTCTGTTTAAACGCCTGCCAAACCTGGCATTGGTCGATGAACCGCAGTACCAAAACGCGTTTCATTTCCATGGTCTGGCAGAACTACAGGTGCAGTGGTGAACGTGTTACTCGCAGATTCTTTGCTTACTCGCAAGATCAGATAGGCGATAGAAGGTAATAGTTTTAATTCAACAAACCATGAAACGGTTGAACACCCACTGTATCGCCAGGCTGTACGCCATCCACCTGTGCATCAATCACAATCAGACAGTTGGCCTGACTCATAGAGCTTAAACGCCCTGCCCCTTGCTTACCGGTTGAGGCAACTTTCAATGTGCCGTCGGTGTCCACGCGCATAACACCACGCTGAAACTCGATGCGTCCAGGTGATTTTCGCAGCTTGGATTCACTGACAGCGCTTAAGGTCAAAGGCTCGATATCATCCATACCTGACAGCAGCCGTATCGCAGGCTTAACAAACTGAAGGTAGGTCACCATCACGGCAACCGGATTTCCGGGCAGGCCAAAAAATGCCGCATCGCCGACTTTCCCAAACGCCAGTGGTCGACCCGGTCGCATAGCCAGTTTCCAGAATTTTACTGAACCCATTTCGTGAAAAACACGTGTAACAAAATCAGCATCACCCGCTGAAACACCGCCAGAGGTCACCACAACATCGGCTACCTCAGCTGCGCGCTGCAATGCTGCACGGGTATCTTTTTCGTTATCACGCACAATGCCCATGTCGATCGCTTCTACGCCTTCGTTTTGCAACAAACACGCAAGCGTGTGGCGATTACTATCAAACAACATACCCTGTGGTAAAGAATCTCCAGGAGTATGCTCACTCAGCGAACGAAGCTCATCACCCGTTGTAAAAAAAGCGACCTTTAAAGGTTTATAGACCTCAACAGTCGTAATACCTAACGAGGCAATGACACCAACATCAGACGCCTCTAGCTTGCGCCCCTTGTGCAAAATACTCTGGCCACACTCAATATCTTCACCGGCTTGCCGCACGTTCTTGCCAGCAACCGCGTCACTGTCAATGACGATGTGCTCACCATCATCACGCACATGCTCCTGAATAACGACTGTGTCTGTACCCGCCGGCATGATGCCACCGGTAAAAATCCGTACAGCTTGGCCAGTGCCCACATCGTTATCAAACGGTGTTCCAGCCCAGGCAGTACCCACGAGCGCAAGCGTCGCCTCGTCCGATGAAGGAATACTGGAGGCATTGATGGCATAGCCGTCCATGGCAGAATTATTCTGCCCAGGCACATCCATGGTGGACACCACATCTGCCGCTAAAACGCGCCCAAAGGCCTTGGACAAGCCCACTGATTCCACCCGTGCAGTGGGTTTGAGCGCTGCAAACAAACGGTGCCGCGCCTCATCCACTGGCATTAGCTCAGGCTCTGACACATCGTCGCAGGAGGGTTGTTTTTCAATCATGCAAGCAAGCTCTTCTCAGCGTTTGCCAGCTCATCATCGGTATTGATGTTACGAAACGAATCGGTGTACTGACTGGCATCTACTGCCACCAACTTGTGCGCATCGAACCATCGGTCAATTTTTCGTTCGCCGCTATCCAAGAAGGCGTCCAGTGACGTTTTCACACGCCGATGAACCACACAAAAAACCGGTTGCAGGCGTTCGCCATCGTGAGCTGCAGCAATGTCAGCATCTTGAAGCTTGCACTGGGTGATCAGATCAATAATAAGCTCTGATTGCATAAAAGGACTGTCGCAGGGGCACATCAGCACATAGTCAGTATCGAAGTAATCAATAGCTGAGCTTAGGCCCGATAAAGGCCCCAAATGCCCCACACGAGTATCTGCGATAACGTCAACACCCTCTGGCAGCAGGCTGGCATACGCCTCGCTGTTGCGGTTAGCGTTAATCACACAGTGCTTAACCAACGGCATTACGGTATGCAATGCATAGCTGGCCATTGCTTTCCCACCGAGCATCACAAGCCCTTTATCCTGTCCGCCCATGCGCCGCGCTAACCCGCCGGCCAACACCACCGCACCCACATCAGATGCCCTTACGGTAGATTCGAGCGCACCCATCTCAGACATCAACCAGATCGGGAGTGTGTATTTGCTCCAGATAAGATGCAAGAAATTCTTCAAAGCCGCCTAGCGACTCTTGCTCCGCTAGTGCCTGCTTATCAATAGACTCAATAACCTTATCGGCCAGTATTTTTTCGATCTCGGCATCTACCGGCGTTGCCAGTAAGTGCTCGTGATGCTGTTTGGACAACTCCTGCGAATGCTCAAAGAAAGAGCCTGTCTGCTTAATGCCTCTTATCATGGCAGCAGATGGCGTGAGTTCGGGGTCTGCGAACTTGGCGTGCTGTGCGTTCAGTGCGTTGACATAGAGCGCATCGGCCCGATCTTTGTCTAGCCACTGGGCGATAGGGGCTAGCGTGTCCAGAACTTGCTCGCCCCATTGTTGCACGCCCACAGAGCCTGTCGGCCCCTCAAGCTCTAATCCGGGTTCACGACCACGATGGGCTACCGTTTTAACATTGCGCGTGCAAGCGTCTACCTCGGCGGCCTCTAATGGCGAAGGCTGTTCCAGCCACGCGAACATCATGAGCATCTCTAACATGGCAATTTGCTCGATATCCAGACCGGCAGGCTGAGCCAGATTCACATCAACCGAACGCAGCTCCAGATAGCGAATGCCGCGCTCACGCAACGCATGAATAGGCAACTCACCGGAATCTGCAATTTGCTTGGGCCGCACCGAGCTGTAAAACTCGTTTTCGATTTGCAGCCGTGTCGTATTTAATTGCTGGTAGTCGCCCTGAGCGTCAAGTGTACCTAAGGCCTTGTAGGCAGGATGATCTTGGGTGACATGGCCGATAATGTCTTGTATGTATTCTTCGACGCTGGTATGCCGCACGCTCAGATCTATCGGGTGATCTTCACGATAGCGATAGCCTATTTTACCCATGCGTAAGGAGGTGCCATGTGGCGCGTAACGCGTGGAACTGTTCCAGACGTCAAGCTCGTCACCCTCGCCCTCGTTCAGAAAGCTGGCGCAAATAGCAGGCGAAGCACCAAACAGATAGGGAACCATCCAGCCCACACGCAGTAGATTCTGCATCATGTGAAAGTATCCTTGCGTGCGATGCGCTTGCTGGCTAGTGGCATCCAGAGCCTGCCACTGCGATAGATAGTCACATCCACCCAAGCCTTCTGAATCAAGATTCTTGCGCGCCATCCATGCCTCTTCCGGCATGGAAAAATTAAAGTGAATACCCGCAATGGCCTGCATACGACGACCGTAACGCAAGCCAAGCCCACGCCGATAAATGTGCTTCATTCTTCCAATATGCGAATCACCGTACTCACCAATGCGCACGCTCTCACCACCTCGCAAGATGCAAGGCATACTGGTATTCCAGATATGTTCACCAGCAGGCAAACGCTGGGCAACGAATTTATGAATTGTGACGAGGTAGTTCAGCGCTTCATCGGCGGATGCACACGGCGGTGTTACCATTTCCAGCAGCGCTTCGGAGAAGTCTGTGGTAATGAACGGATGGGTGAGTGCACGACCTAACGCCGCAGGATGGTCAAGTTGTGAAATACCACCTGTAGCGTTTACGCGCAGCGACTCTTTCTCAAGGCCAACCTTACGCGCCGCAAACAGGGCGGGATCGCACTGACTGACCAGTCGATCGATTTTTTTTCTAACCTCGGAGTACACCATGAAATTCCCGCAGCCTCGTCGCAGAAGTGTAACCCAGAGGCAGAAGCTGTGAGCAGATTGAACAGTATTTACGCCGGCCAAGGGCCTGTGCTTGTCATGCTACATGGCTTGTTTGGCAGTCTGGACAATTTTCGATCTGTGGCCCTGCATCTGGAACGCAGTGTGTCAGTGCTACGTATCGATCTGCCCGGACACGGTCAATCTCCCAGCCTGCCAACCTTATCAATCGAAGCGATGGCTGAGGCTGTCCTAGACGAACTGGATGCCGCCGGTGTCACACAATTTCGCCTGTTGGGGCACTCTTTAGGAGGCAAGGTAGCTATGTGTATGGCGGGCAACCCTCGATGCACTGGCCTAGAGCAAATGATTGTTGTCGACATCGCCCCGCGCGCCTATCCGCCGCACCATCAAGATATTCTCGACGCACTGCAAGCCATCGACCTACAGAATCTCGAAGGTCGTGGAGAGGCCGATAAGCTGCTGCGCCCGACCATCGGCGACGCTGGGGTTCGATCATTTCTGCTCAAGAGCTTGTATCGGCACGATTCAGGCCGATGGATGTGGCGCTTCAATCTCTCGCAACTGGCCGAGGATTACAACCTGATCGCTCAAGCGCCCACTATTCACACGCGTATTGAACAGCCAGTACTGTTCATAAAAGGAGGCAATAGCGATTACCTTGAAGCCTCCGATGAGCCTGAAATTCAACGTGTATGCGCCCAGCCCAGTCTGAAAATCATTGGTGGTGCGGGTCACTGGCCGCATGCCGAGAAACCGGCCCAATTCACCCGCGTGGTTCAGGAATTTATAACCTCCTGAACGGCCAGATCTCCCGAATGGCTTCAGCATTCGCTATCCTATAGCTCACTCGTGGACCACAAATTTCAAATACATGTCTGACTCATTGCGCGATCAGTTGCTCAACGCAGGCTTTGCCAAACCCAAGCCTGCGCCTGCCAAGCGCAAACGAGCTGCCAAAAAGCCCCAAAGCGCCCACAAAAAAGTAGACAGCACACCGTCCACCAAAGCGCCAGTACAGACTCAACCGAAGGCTGGCTACACCCATGTACCTGCCTCACCACCCAAAAAGAAAAAGGCAAAAAAAGCGCCTGCAGTAAAAGCGCGCGCTGGAAGCTGGAGCACTCGAGCACCTGCTGCGCAGGCCCCTGCCAGGCCACCGGCTGATCCGGTAGTCGCTGAGAAGCGTCGCCAGATGAAAGCTGAGGTTCAAAAGCTCATCGACACCACGGCTTTGAAGAATTTCAAAGGCGAAGAAATCTATCGATTTACCTTGCAGAACAAAATTCGGGAGCTTCTGGTCACTGAACCTGTGCGCAAGCAACTGGCCAGTGGCGAGCTTGCGATCACGCGACTAAACGGCGCGACACGGGTGATACCCGCAGACACCGCGGTGCAGATTCGGCGCGCAAACCCGCAATGGGTCATCTTCATCACCACCGATGTAGACGACTCCAGTGAAGAGGATGAAGAATTTCCAATACCGGATGACCTGATCTGGTGAGCATTCAAGGCTTGGAGACTTTTGGTCGGATTACACCTGCGCAGAGTCCATTTAGGCGCACACCTGAGCACTCATGAGCCATACGCCCAGCCTCTACTGGTTTGACTACGAGACGTTTGGCACGCACCCCGCGTGGGACCGCCCTTGCCAGTTTGCAGGCGTTCGCACCGACATGAACCTTGTGGAAATCGGTGAACCCCTGGTGATCTACTGCCAGCAGTCCATGGACTACCTGCCGCACCCTGCTGCATGCAAAGTCACAGGTATTACACCGCAACTGGTTAATGAACAAGGACTGACTGAAAACCACTTCATCGAACAAATTGTGCAGCAGATTGGCAAACCCGGCACCTGCTCACTGGGCTATAACAGCATTCGGTTTGATGATGAATTCACTCGTCACACGCTGTTCCGCAATTTTTTCGATCCTTATGAATATGAATACAAGGATGGCAACAGCCGCTGGGATCTACTGGATATCGTACGCCTGACACGCGCCTTGCGTCCTGATGGCATCCAATGGCCTTTGAATGATCAAGGTGGGCCCAGCAACAGACTGGAGCACCTCACTGCGGCCAACGGCATTGATCACGGTCAGGCACATGACGCATTAAGTGATGTGCGCGCAACCATTGACATGGCGCGGCTTATTCGCAACGCGCAGCCCAAATTGTATGATTTTGCGTTTAACAACCGAACAAAACACGCGGTATCAAACTCACTCAATACCCGCAAGCCGGCAGTCTGTCTGCAAGTATCGGGGATGATCCCTGCAACCCGATCTCATATTAGCCCCATATTGCCGCTGACAATTCATCCGGATAATCGTAATAGCATCATCGTTATTGATCTGCATCAGGATCCATCTGAGCTCCTGAGCATGAGCGCTGATGAGATCGCCAAACGTCTGTTTACCAGGGCGGCTGATATTGAGGCCGATCAACCCATTACTGCACGCCCTGCTCTAAGAACAGTACAGATTAATAAATGTCCCGTCATCGTACCGTTCAATACGATGCAAGCTGCCGACGCCGAACGCTTGGGAATCGACTTAGCCAGCATCAAGGCCCACGAGCAGATTGCGCGAAAACTCCTCGAGCCCGACACGTTAGAAACCATTATTGAAGCGATGACCCGATCATGGCCTGAAACGCATACAGACGTAGAAGGCACCTTATATTCAGGTTCATTTATGAGCAGCGATGATCGCCAGCGTGCCGCTGCTCTAAGAGACAGCAAGCCTCAGGATATTAGTGGGGCCGGTGGGCATTTCGATGATAAACGTCTGCTGGAGCTCGCATGGCGATACCAAGCCCGCCACTATCCCGAAACACTTGATGAAGAACAGACGCTACGCTGGCAAGAGTTCTGCCACGACAAGCTGATTAATGAGGCATCGCCGTGGCTCACATTCGCGCAGTTTGATGCAGAGATGGCAAGCGTGGACTGGGAAAGCTCGGAACGCGAGCTTAAAGACCAGTTAGTGGCTTACAGACATCTGGTGGCACACAACGTGGGTAGCACGCTGTAGTACCACTGTGACTCGTAGCCACAGCCCTCCCTAGTTCGTACGTCTACCACCACCGTCCATAAAGTCGGTACCGCTAAGGATAGGGCGCATGGTATTGATGACGAAGAACGAGAAAAACAGGAAGAAAAATTCGAACTTAAGAGTTGCGTATTCAGGCGCAATGAGTGGCACACTCAGGATGAACATGAACGATGCCAGAACATAGCCGTATGCCGAATGTATATATAAGTTCATGATTGAATTAGTGATTTCAGGTCGATAGACACCACTGAAAACCATTGACAGCATCATGATGAACACAACAGGTACCATCGGTACCAGCATTTCAGTTAGTGCCAGACCAAGGCTGACGTAGCCCGCTGCCAAAAACGCAAAGCTGAACAAAAGCGATTCGGCAGCCGCTCTGATGAGTCCTGGAAACTTAACCTGCCGGATAACGACTTTGGAGCTGCTTTGCAACGCATGAGACATCGAACGCGAACTATTTGAACTTCCCATCGAGCCAATTCCTAGATGTATAGTGCAGCAGCAATACCCAAACGTCTGCCTCTGCGTAACCGTTATATTCTAACAGTTTGGTAAGCCTCAAACGTGGTTTCATGTGCTTTGAGATCATTTTGTGACAGTATTCTACAAAGATGCACCACATGAGCTCATAAAACGCCAATAACACGGCGTTTGGGGATATCCCCAGAGGTTACCGACAACTGTCAAACCACCTGCTCTGATACAGTTAATAAGATGACGCAGCAACGCATAAAGCTCTACCAGGGATCGGTCAATGATTGCAGTTATCTGGAGGATCGCAAAGCGGTTAATATCTACGCCGATCCGCACCATCCGCACCCCAGGGCTGTTTACAACCAGCTGATAAAACGCGGCTTCAGACGCTCTGGCGAATACGTCTACCGACCAGGCTGCACTGAGTGTTCTGCCTGCACGCCTGTGCGCATCCGTTGCGATGACTTCAAACCCAGACGTACTGATAGACGGAATCTTGCGAGCAACAGCGAGCTTGCAGTTGATTTTGTGCCCTCACAGTTCACTGACGAGTATTTTGACCTGTACTGTCGCTATCTCAATTCCCGCCACCCCGACGGTGGAATGGATAACCCCGAACCTGAGGATTTTTCGCGCTTCCTCTTGAACCCATGGGGCGAAACACTGTTTTTAGAGGTCAGGCTTGACACGAAAATCATCGCTGTTGCGGTTACAGACGCCACAGCTGATGGGCTTTCAGCGGTCTATACATTTTTTGACCCTGAGCAAAACGCACGTGGGCTCGGAAAGTTCTGCATTCTTCAGCAAATAGAGTTGAGCAAAGCGATGGCCTACCCTTATTTGTACCTTGGGTACTGGGTGGACGGGTGTCAAAAAATGCAGTACAAAACCGATTTTCACCCACAAGAACACTTTAATGGAAACGACTGGGTGGACGACGTCAGCAGGTAGTCGTGGCGTCATGATCAGCCAGGTCTAGTCTCGTCGCGCAATCTCTATGCCGCGCAAATACAGCTCGTACATCTTTCCCGGGCCCCACACATCGCGCAGCTCGGTAAACAGCTCGACCGCTTCTTCCCATTGAGCATCAGCGGTTGCAGCCATGGCGCGCTCGTGCATCTCAAGCTGTTCAAGCAAGCCGTCGCTGGCGTCATCGATCATACACAACGGCTGGTACATGGTGACGGGTTCTACACGCCCTTTCACGCTAACCGTATCAAGCTCCCGACACAGCATATCGGGTACATTTTCCATCGTCTTATCACTCACAACAACAGGCACTTCGTACTTACGCGTCTGCCCTTCAAGACGTTGCGCCACGTTGACCGTATCACCGATAACCGTGTAATCCATTCGGTACTCCGACCCCAGCGGCCCCACCATTGCAGGACCTGTGCTAATGCCAATACCCACAGTAATCTGTGGCAAGCCCAGCGCCGTGTACTGAGCGTTTAATTCATGCAGTTCGCTCTGTATTTCGAGTGCTGTACGAAGTGCATCAAATGCATGCGTAGTGCTTGTGACAGGGGCGCCCCAGACAGCCATCACACTATCTCCCATGTATTTGTCGATGCTTCCACGATGGCGTATGACGATTTTGCTCACAAAGCCAAAATAGAGATTCAACCACTGAGCAAGCTTTCTGGAATCAATGTCCCGGGCCACAACAGAAAATTCACGAACATCGCAAAACAAGACGCTGATATCACGCTCTTCACCTGCCTCGGGAACCGCATTAGCATCTCGTTGATACTGCTGCGAGACCTCCTCTGGAACGTACTTGGATAACAAGGCGGCTATTTTCACCTGATCGCGCCTCGAGCCTAAATAGCTAAGCAGCACATAAACACTCGTCAGGATCAGGACGGTGAGTAACTCAAACTCTAACGGCGTGCCACTGGGAGATAACGGGTACTGCAAATGCAGAAACGTCACCCCAACCGCCGCGACAACCGATAGAACAACAGCACCTGCGATACGAAAAAACGGCATCAGTACACACAGAGCTACCAGAAGACACTGGGATATCCAGAATACTCGTCCAAACGGAGCTGCTTCAAAAATATTAAGGGACTGGCCACCACGAATGCTGAACGCAAACAACTGTCCGGCCTCATCACCTGTTGTCCAATCGAACGAAAAATACAGCCGGAATACACCCAGACCGGTAAACAGCATCAAAGCCAACACAACTAGCAGAAGCAGGCTGAAGGCTCGGCTGCGATGATTCGCTCTGTAAAACGGAAATTTCACTGATCGCTTTCGCAGGATTGCAACAGCTGCAGAGTCTGTGCATGCAAAGCCGGGCTACACGCTGCCAGTACCGATGTAGTGTCTTGTGTAATAGCGTCACCTTTCAAGTCGGTTATCAAACCACCGGCAGCACGCACACCAACGGTCAGAGCAGCAATATCGAGAATGTTCACATCCGATTCAACAATCAGATCCGTTTGACCGCAACACAGCTGATGGTAATGGCAAAAATCTCCGTAACCTCGCACTCTGCGTGCACGCGAAACCAAAGCACCATAGCGTTGCCAGGCCGCTGCATCTTTTGCCAACGATGTCAGATTGCCTGAAGATAAAAACGCATCCTCGATTTTTTCAACTGAACCTCTAACCTGAACCGCTTTACCGTTCAACCACACGCCCTCATCTGCAATGGCCACCAGGCGCTCGCCATACGCTGGCGCATTGGAGACTCCAACAGACAAGCGCTGATCAACTGCCAGGGCAATTTGTGTTGAATAAAACGGCATACCACGAATAAAACTCTTGGTGCCATCAATAGGATCGACAAGCCAAAGCAACGCGGCCGTTTCAGTGGCGTCACTTTTACCCGTCTCCTCGCCAAAGAACACAGCCTCCGGTAACTCTGCCCGCAACACAGCACTTATTGCCTCTTCTGCGGCCACATCAACTTCTGTGACCGGGGAATCATCTGATTTGAGCGTAACCTGCCAGTCACCGCTTCCCAGATAGCTCTCAATAACCTGCTCTGCCGCATCAACTGCCTTTTGCGCAGCGACCATCGCTGCCTGTAAATCCGGCATTTTTGTTTTTCCCTCAGCTCTCGTTTCGTGTTCGGCCACAGTATAAGCTATGTTCCAAAGGGTATCTGCGGTGCCATTGACTGGGGTACACTTTGCGCCCTTCAGCGCGCAGACAAACAACACTTCATGGGGCTAAACCCGCAACAACTCGCAGCCGTCAGGCATTTCGAAACGCCACTTCTCGTGTTAGCTGGCGCCGGAAGCGGAAAAACGGGTGTTATCACACAAAAAATTGCGTGGCTGATCGAAAAACAACACTATTCCCCACAATCAATTATCGCTGTAACGTTCACCAACAAAGCGTCCATGGAGATGAAGGCGCGCCTTAAAAAGCAGCTATCACCGAAACAGATGCGCGGGCTGACCATCTCGACGTTTCACCGCCTCGGCATGGATATGCTGCACAAGGACGGCGCCGCTATCGGTTTGCGTAAGGGTTTTACCATTCTCGATCAGGGAGATTCGGCCAGTGCTCTGCGAGAACTGATACGTGAGGCCAACAGCGCGATTGAAGAACGTGATCTGCAGAACATGATCTCGCACTGGAAAAACGAATTTATCGACCCTGCCGCAGCGGCTGCCAATGCTGTGGATGATCGTGATCGTGTCGCTGCGCTGCTCTATGCAAAATACAATGAGCTGCTGCGCGCGTGTAATTCAGTCGACTTTGACGATCTAATTAGCCTGCCTGTGACTCTACTACGTGAACACACCGACATCCGCGACAAATGGCGCGGGCGTGTCCGGCACTTGCTGGTGGACGAATACCAGGACACCAACACCGCACAGTATGAATTGGTCAGAATGCTGGTGGATAAATTCGGTGCACTTACCGCTGTGGGTGACGATGATCAATCCATCTATTCCTGGCGCGGAGCACGGCCAGAGAATCTGATGGCACTAACCGTCGATTACCCGAACATCCGCGTGATCAAACTGGAACAGAATTACCGCTCGAGCCAACGTATTTTACGCTGTGCAAATGCCGTCATCAGTCACAACCCTCACGAGTTTGAAAAAAAGCTGTGGAGTGATCTGGGTGTTGGCGACATGCTGCGAATATCCGTGTGTAAGCACACGCTGGACGAGGCCGAATGGGTAGCTGCAGAAATACTCACACGCCATTATCAAAAAGACACCCGCTGGGGTGACTTCGCCATTTTGTACCGCAGTAATTTTCAAAGCCGTGCGTTCGAGCAAGCACTACGCGAAAAGCAAATTCCCTACTCCATCAGTGGCGGCAGCTCATTCTTCGACAAGGTCGAAATTAAGGACATGCTTGCGTATCTGAAACTGTTGGTTAATCCAGATGATGACACCGCTTTTCTGCGTTGCATCAATACGCCGCGGCGTGAAATCGGTCCAACGACGCTAGGCAAACTGGGTGGACATGCCCGTAACCGCAACTGCAGCATGTTTGCCGCCTGCCACGATCTGGGCCTTGAAACGGTTCTCAGTGGAAAGGCACTTCATCGACTGCAACGCTTTGCCAATTGGCTAACACTGACAGCCGACAACGCTGAACGTGGCGACGTTCTAGATGTTGTAAAAGGGCTGTTTGAAGATATCGATTACAAAGACTGGATTGAAAACCAATTCGACTCACCACCCAAAGCGCAGCGCGCCCTGCAGAACGTTGAAGAACTATTCAGCTGGATAGAGCGACTGGCTACCGATGATGATCAAAAAGATCAACCGCTATCCGATATCGTGCGCTCACTGTGCCTGCACGACATGTTGTCGCGCCAGAACGATGAGACCGAAGACAATCAAGTGCAAATGATGACGTTGCATGCAGCTAAAGGCCTCGAATTTCCACATGTGTTCATGGTGGGTATGGAAGAAGATCTGATCCCCCACCGCAACAGTGTTGAGGCCGACACCGTAGAGGAGGAACGAAGACTGGCCTACGTCGGCATGACGCGCGCTCGCCATACATTAACGTTCACCCGCTCGCGGGCCCGCCAGCAGTTCGGTGAGACTAATGCATGCGATGGGAGTCGCTTTCTTGATGACCTGCCGCCAGACGATGTCAACGTTATAGGAGAACTTGGAGGCGACAACGCAGAACAGGCCCGTGCTGCGGGCAAAGATGCCTTGCAAGGACTGCGGGCATTGCTATCAGGAGACTGAATTTACTCGGCTTGAAAACTGCAAAGCTACCAAGATGTAAATCTGCATTGAATCAACCACCAAAAACCGTAGAACTTGACTGGGAGTGCACTGATACTGTCAGCTGAAACTGTTAATTCGGTTATTTGTCACACAACGGTTGAAATACGTAGAATTCTGCATAAGTTCCGCTTCTGTAGTTAAAAAATAGACATCACTATGGCACGAAAAAAGCGCGACAGATCCGTAGTTATCGAACGTTCGTCTGACGACGATAGCTCGCAAGGGTCTGGCACTGAGTTGATATTGCCCGAGCAAAATCTGCCAGGCAAATTGTTGCTCCTGCCTATTTTTGAGCGCCCCTTCTTCCCTGCTCAGGTTCAACCTCTGGTTATCGATGAAAGCCCTTGGGAAGAGACGTTTGCACGTCTTGCCAAAATGGATCATCACCTGCTTGGTCTATGTTACGCCGGAGAACATGACGAGCAAGATAAAGCCGAGCCTTCAGATTTTGCAGCCACTGGCTGTGCTGTGCGCCTGCACAACGTGGTCAGAGGCAATGGCAAGATACAGTTCATTGCTCAGGGCATGCAGCGCTTCACCATCGACAAGTGGATCAGCGAAAAGGCACCCTTTGCAGCGACAGTCAGTTATCCAGTAGACCGTACGCGTAACACCCCTGAGATCAAGGCTTACGCAATGGCACTGATACAAGCCATTAAAGAGCTTATCCCGCTCAATCCGCTCTATAACGAAGAGCTAAAAAACTTTCTCAACCATTTCAATCTCAATGATCCTTCGCCGTTAGCGGACTTCGCAGCAGCCATTACCACAGCACCAGGGCCTGACTTACAGCAAATACTCGACACCGTTGATTTGCAGAAGCGCATGGAGCTTGTACTGGTGCTTCTACACAAGGAACTGGAAGTCGCCCGGTTACAGGCAGAAATCCGTTCAGAAGTTGAACAGAAGATGTCTAAACATCAACGGGAGTTCTTTCTGCGAGAAGAGCTCAAAGTCATACAGCGTGAGCTAGGTATTGCCAAAGATGACAAGACCTCTGACATTGACGAATTCAAAGAGCGCATGCAAGCGCGTACGCCGCCTGAACATGTGCAAAAGCGCTTTGATGAAGAAATCAACAAGATGTCCATTCTCGAAACGGGCTCACCTGAATACGGGGTAACACGCAACTACGTTGACTGGCTAAGCGCTATGCCGTGGGGCCAGTACAGCAAGGACAAGCTATCACTTCGTACCGCAAAAACAGTTCTTAACCGCGATCATGCAGGCCTTGAAGATATTAAGGAACGCATTCTTGAGTTCCTGGCAATGGGCTCCTTTCGCGGTGAAATAGGGGGTTCCATTCTTTTGTTTGTCGGACCACCAGGCGTTGGTAAGACCTCCATCGGTAAATCCATTGCAGAGTGCCTGGGGCGCAAGTTCTATCGCTTCAGCGTTGGAGGTATGCGTGACGAGGCGGAGATCAAGGGACATCGTCGTACCTACATTGGTGCTATGCCAGGCAAGCTGGTGCAAGCGCTGAAAGAGGTCGATGTGTCTAACCCCGTCATCATGCTTGATGAGATCGACAAGATGGGTAACTCATATCAAGGCGACCCTGCATCTGCCATGCTGGAGGTTTTGGACCCTGAACAAAATGGGGAATTCCTGGACCACTACCTCGACCTGCGCGTTGACTTGTCCAAGGTGTTGTTTGTCTGTACTGCGAACCAGCTGGACACCATTCCCAGGCCCCTGCTTGATCGTATGGACATCATCCGGCTGGGTGGCTATATCGCCAGCGAGAAACTGGAAATCGCCAAAGCACACTTATGGCCGCGATTACTCGAACGCAATAAGGTCAAACCTTCCCAAGTCAAAATATCTGATTCTGCCATCAAGGCACTGATCGAAGGCTATGCTCGTGAAGCGGGTGTTCGGAGTCTTGAAAAACTGTTGCACCGGGTGTTACGAAAATCCGTAGTCAAATTACTGGGTAAGGAAAAATCAGTCAGTATCAGCGGTCGTAATATTGTGGATTTTGTAGGAGAGCCACCTTTTCGTCTTGAGAAACAGTTGGGCGGTGTCGGTGTCATAACTGGCCTTGCATGGACCGCTATGGGCGGTGCCACGTTACCCATTGAGGCTACTCGGGTACATGTCCGTGATCGTGGTCTGAAGCTGACTGGACAACTGGGCAAGGTGATGAACGAGTCAGCTCAAATTGCGCATAGCTATGTCACCACCAATGCGGAACGTTATGGCGTAGATCCCGAATGGTTCATGAAAAGCAGCTTGCATCTGCACGTTCCTGAAGGCGCAACGCCCAAGGACGGTCCCAGCGCGGGTATCAGTATGACCAGTGCTCTGCTCTCGCTAGCCTTGAATAAACCCGTGAAAAAGTCATACGCTATGACCGGCGAAATAACGCTCACGGGTGAGGTGCTACCGGTGGGTGGTGTGCGCGAGAAACTGATTGCAGCCCGCAGAATCGGCATAAAGGATGTCATCCTGCCACAGGGAAACGTTCGCGACGTGAGCGAACTGCCCAAGCACATTGTGTCAGGACTCAACATCCATCATGCAGGACAGTATTCGGATGTGTTCGATATTTTGTTTGGCAAGAAAAAAGGCTGAGTTCTCAGGCTTAAGTAGCATTCACTGAAAGCTAGCGCCGCCGTTGAGTTAACGGCGGCGTGTCTCGTCTGGCCGGAACGTTACGGCCAGACGAGCAACAATGTCTGGTGTGGTATCGATGGCCACATCTTCACTGATAGAAAATTCGAACGTGTACGAACTTCCGTGCAGATACCGTGCACCCACTGCCAGATTAATGGCCGAGCTGCCTAGCTCGCGCAATTCACTGCGATAGATCGGGCTGTGAGCATCCAGCTGCGCTATCAATCTCAGCTTGCGAAACATAGCGTACTGCACACCAAGAGATCCATAGCCCACCACATCCTCTTGAGAGGCGAAACGTTGTGTCTTGGAGTTGATAAGCACGCCCAACGCCAGGCCACCATGCCAACGACGCCCGTTATGCCAGATGGGAGATTGCCAATCTGCAAAGAAGTCAGCTGTCCCACTGCCTAGAAGCTTATCTGGATCACCTGTGGGTAGCTTTATACCAGCCCGCCACATCGGATCAGCTTTGGTGGCATCAGCAGTAGCGCCGCAACCCTGAGCGTACTGCACAGCAAGTTGAACATCACCAAGCCCACTCTCAGGTCGGGTTATGTTGTGCCTGACGCCGTCAGCGTCGGAGTACTGATAGGCCAGGCTATCAAAATCACGCTGATCGCGGTTGGCGTCAGGTAGACCAAATGCCTGATGCCAGTCGTCAATTGCCCTGTCAAATACTCCTTCGTTATGCGCCACAAAAGGCAGTGTGGCTTCTAATTGCCAGCAAGATGCCAGGCGTTGTCGATGCCGGATCGACACTCGCGTGGACTCACCGTCAAGCAACAGAGTTTCGTCACCGGCTACGCCACCCGCAAACTGATTAGAGTGCTCGAGAGCTACCTGCCATTCGAGGCTTTGCACGATACGTGGAGCAACTACCGGCAAGCCGAAAACCGCATTGTAGGCGTGTTGAGATCGTTGCTGAAAAAATGCTGAATCGTCGCTTTGCTCTGCCAGACTCACTGTGCTGGCTGAACAAAGTAGAAGTGCACAAACCCTTAGAAAACCGTTGCTCAGTAAGAATGATTGACTAGATTTCACGCCCTAGCTCTTGACGAAGTCGGTTCACACTACGTTGAGCGCCTACCGATGCAGGACTGATGGCCAGTACTTGTTCAAACGCTTCCATGGCTGCCTCGAAGTTTTGATCGCGCAGGAAGATTAGTCCAAGGCCAGAAATAGCACCGAAATGCCGCGGCTCTAACGCGACAGTTTCGCGTATGTCAGCTACCGAGCTTGTATTGTCGCCCAGCATATAATGCAAGGTGGCACGTTTGTTCCACGCCTCGGCATACTCGGGATGACTTTCTACAAGTCCATCACTTAGCTCTAAAGCCACAGCCAAGTCTGCGGCCGCCATTGCTGATGTAATTTCACTCATTGCCTCGGCAGCCTGGTCGTCAGGAGCCTCCAGCCAATGTTGCCAGATAAGTCCCTCGATGCGGTTTGCTTCGCCCGCACTACCAGCGGACTCAAGCGCACTGAATAACGCAGGCAATTCAGGCGCATTCTGATCTGCCTGAACCGCACCGCAACATATCAGCCCCATAAAAAGAGACAGACTCAACGCCAGAAAAGATCGTTGCGTGCATTTCATCGGAAAACCTCGGATGTTTAAAAGTCTCTTACGTGATGGCAAACGCTTCCTGTGCGTCCAACGACAGGGTGTTCGAGAAGAGACTGCTCAAGCCAATAGCAGCCCCACTCGCGCGTCGGATTTTGTTTAATTCACTAAGGGCTCGGAGCCATTCACCATTGTCGCAAGTACGCTGGCTTCTCGATAACCTGGTACTTTTTCACCGCTGTCTGTATAGATAAGTGGCGTTCCACGGAGTCCCAACCGCTCAGCTAGTGCTACGTGCTCCTCGATCGGGTTATCACAAGTTTGTGGTTCGATCGTTCCGCCAGCTTTGGCGTTGTTCATGGCGGCTTGGGGGTCATCCGCACACCACACACTTTCCAGGTCCTTGTGACCCTGTGAGCCTAAACCTGCACGTGGGAACAACAGGTACCTAACGCGAACGCCATCATCCAGCAGTGTTTCAATTTCGGCGTGTAAACGCCTGCAATAACCACATGAAATATCGGTAAACACGGTGATAGACCGAGTGGACTCATCTTCTGGCTCGTAAATCAACATGTTTTTCTCATCCATATTGTCGATGAGCCCCATGTGAATCCGACCCAATCTGGCATCTGTAATATTGGCACGATCACTCAGGCGGATCATGCTGCCATCGATAAGATATTGAGCAGATTCATTAACGTAGTAGATTTGTCCGTCAGTAATGACCTCGTACAGACCTGGGATAGTGCTTTCGCTAATGTCGGTGAATCCGATGCCAGGCAGTGCCTCACGCAAACGTTCTAGCACTTGATTGATATCAGGCACTGCATCTGTTGCTCTCGCTTGCACGTCAGAGTCAGTGGAGGCAGACTGCGCTAGCGCCTGTGTAACGTGCGTTCCAGCGATCAATGAAACGCTCAAGGCAAGCAATATGGGTAGGTATTTTGTGAATCTAGTCATGGGTAGGTATCCGGGTCTTCCAAGGATTGTTTGGTTACAAGTATGTCGTAAAGTTCAATTAAGTCAAAATCCTGGTTTCCATGCAGGAACCTGCACGGCTTGACAGCGCTCCAGAATCATTGCCAGAGCGATTGACTGAGAATGTCCCTGTGCGTCTGTAACCCACACAGCTCGGTGATTTTCTACGATAGTGCCTGACCAGCCCTGCCCGCAGTACACTTTCACAGCGATTGCCATGCCAAGGCTACACATCGACTCCATCGCAGCCGCAAGCCA
>JALZVU010000015.1 GCA_023301795.1 Granulosicoccus sp. | reverse complement strand
AAGAAGGATCGTCTAATGGAGAACCTACTGTCCTACAAACTCGATGACAGAGCCATCGACGCAACTACATCCATATTCCTACCAAATGAAAAATACTTGAACGCTCTGACACTGAGTAATACAGATAAACAGCAAGCGGCGCAGCAAGTGTGTTTGTATTTAGAAGAAGAGTGGCTTGACTCACTGCGTTGGCTTACCGCCGGCATCGAAGTACCACACGAGAGTAAGGCCAGTTATTTCGGCTGCTGGGCATATGTCAGCGCAGCGATTACCAAACTGTGCGATCTGGACGATTCCAGCTATCGCGGCTCACCTTACTACCCAGCTGATTTGATGACTCAATAGTGCCACCGTACACAATGTGGTGATGTTAATCTAATTGCCACGGTTCAGAAACAGTCTGTAAATAATTACTCACACACAAAGGCAATTTTTCTATGTTAAGAACATTCCTCCCACTGTGCGCAACCGCACTTTTACTCACTGCCTGCAGCGGTGGTAGTGATAATCCCGATGTTGATGACACTGCCGATATGGTCAATGAATCTGGTGAATCTGGCAATATTGCTGAAGATGGTCCACCTGCCACTGAAGGGACTGAAGCTGATTCAGAGACCATTACGCTATGGGGTAGTGTTATCGTATTTGAAGAGTTGGAAAACAATACGGTAGGAGTTGCTGGCGATTTCTTTGATATCTCTGCTACTCCAAGGAGTGTAGCTGATGTATTAAACGACCCTCCCAGAACAGTTGACTCATGCGATGGTTCGGTGTCAACGCTAAACGAGAACCCCGAGAATTTCGAAATTCCCGAAGACGATCCTGTACCAATCAGCGCGGGAGAAACTATTACCCTTAGCAGCCAAGGAAATACCTACGCAACACTTCTTCGACAGGGTTCTGACTTTATTTTCTATTCGGACGAAAATTCACTCACAGGCCCCGCACCGACTGGACTGACGGTTGATATTCCAGGAGATGAATTTCCATCCCTCACTAACGTCCGCATACCCGATGTGCCTGTATTACAAATGATCAGCCCGACGATCGGTGAGCCAATTACGCCCTTTACTCAATTCAGTTGGATTGGCGCTGGCACTCAAAATACATTTGCGTCAATTAGCCTAAGGTATACGGATTCCGAAACCGGTGAGGTTGTTTTTGTGTTCTGTGGGGTGGTAGACGATGGCAGTTTTTCTTTTCCAACAGAAATCCAAGCGCTGATAAAACCAGATGTCACTCCAGATTTTGTTGACTTCACAAGAGCTACGAGAGATGCTTTGGTCTTTGGAAATGCAGTGATAAACGTGACTAACACAACTTCTATAGATTTTTAGGCCAACCTTAAGGAACGGCACCCCTGCCACGTGAGGGACCCACACAGACCGCGCGCGGGATTGCTTTATTCAAAGAATCAAAGTAGAAAGAAAGTCGATTGCTCGTCGAGAATAATAAATATTACAGGGAAATATGCGTAATCCCGACACAATGGTGGACAGCATAACGATCAGTTATTGTGAAATTGCCAAGTGCCACTCTTGCTTGGGTAAGCCCATTGAACGCCTGAATGAACCGTGTACGAAGCGACACGGTTGTTTGTAGACACGACGTTACAGACATCCTCGGGGGGGGAATAGTCAAACTGCCACCAACGTTTCTGGTTCAGATGATCATGGTAAGTGTGCTTTACATCATCGAGTACGGGCTGGGAGCATTGTTTGGTACGGCAAGTGGAATGGTGCCACTGTCAGGGCAGGATCTCATCGCAGCCGGCTGCTTCTGCTTGTTGGTGTTTTCTTTATCAGCGTGACCAGAAAAAAGCCCTCACTGGTCGCATTCGTAGCCGGCGGTTAGTGTAAGGGCTTCCCCTAATATCCAACAAGTTCAATAAACGTTAAGCTTGGTCCCTATCAACAGTCGGTCAAGGTTTACAGTCATGTTCAACGGTAGCGCTGGTGTATCAGGTACAAGCGCAAACAGCTATGGCTCTGCAAACCGTGGTGCAGACGGTGGTAGATCGGAGGCCGATGGATCGAGAAGTGACTCGTTCGATACCAATAGCTTGATGGAAAGTGAAACGTCAACACAAAGGCTGGCGCGTGAGCGCACTACGTCTGATCGTTTGCGAGATGATGGCAGCTCGCCATTGCCCGCCGGTTTGTCAGGAGCTGGCCACGGTATGGTTCAAGCTGGATACGACACTCAGGTAAATAACCCGATGCTGGAGCGTCAGTGGGAGTCTACGCGCAGTGGGTGGACAAACAAGGGCGGGTTTACAGACGGTGCTATTGATAGGCTGGAAGGTGCTGGTCTGACAGTAGAGGATGCAATAAACCCAACCCCACCGGGCTCTCGTGCCCCCAACGGGACCTATTCAGCGGGGCAATCCACAACATACAATGGTGATCTGGCACGAGACGCTATTGCCGATCGTTATCGGAACGCTGGCTATAATGTAGAGTTAGAAGTTCACTATGACGCGAGTCTGAATCGAGTAGATACCAACGCAAGACTAGCCGGTGATCGATTTATCGACGTCGCTGTAGACATCCCTCACGCTACTGATCCGCGCATGAATGCACGTCTGGAAATTGAATCCAAAGCCTTTCGGGTGAACGCCGGCAGTATTGACCCTCAGCAGCTGGCGCACGATGCACAATCAGTGGCAGCTAACCGCACAATTCGTGCTGGCGGCGCAGTGCTCGAACGAGTTGGGCGGATTGCACGGCCTGTTGGCATAGCCATAGACGCCTATAATATGGGTAGTGCATTTAAAGCAGATGGGAATCAGATTGGAGAAAACACGGCTCGTGCTACCACGTCATTGGTCGCTGGGGCCGCCGGTGGCTGGGCAGGTGCAACAGCCGGAGCTGCCATCGGTACCGCTATTTTCCCCGGAGTTGGAACTGTGATCGGTGGGATAGTGGGTGGTATAGGAGGTGCTCTTGTCGCGGATGATCTGGCAGGCAGAGCCTTTAATTCAGTAAAAAGCTTTTTTTCGTGGTAAGTCTTCTTGATGGAATTTAATACGACTATGAATGCTGTGCGAGTCTTTCCGTGAAATGGTTTGGACGTGCTAAAAACAGTTCAGGGTTAGCAGCCTCCCTGGCTGAGTACCCAGCTTATGACGTACCCCATAGCAGCACCCATTTAACGCTGAGTGATGCACAAGCACTTGAGAATTTCGAGTACTTCCAGTCCCACAAGCAGCAGCGCATTGCCTCATTGCACGCCTTGCTTGTGCGAGTGGGAATTGATTTGAAACCAGCGCTGAACGGTGCTGATTACACCACATCAGTCGAAGCGCTATATCAGTGGGCTCAGAACGAATGGGCGCCTGCCATAAATTCAGAGCTTGCCACACGAGCGGTCTGGCGTACCACCCATCGTTCAGCTGAGCACATTATTTATTCAGTGGTTATGGATTGCGCCATTGCGTTGGGTGAAATTGTCATTGCCCGTCGTCCGGAGTACACCTGGGCCGTTGATCTACACCCTGACAATATCAAAGATCAAATGCCCAGTGCGCGCCGTACTGTGTTATCTGCAATATCCACGACCCATCCTGAGCAACCCATCCTTATTGATTGGGAAGCCATAGCTGTAGCAATGGTAATCAAGCCTCAATCAGCAGCGAATCGGGCAATTAACTTGTGGCTACGAGTTTGCGATGAAGCTGTCAATCGTGAGTTGTGAGCTGCTGGGCAGAGCATGTACTAACCTCGGACGAGCAATCATTTTTATGACGTCCAGTAATAGGTGTTGCCAAGCACTGTGTTGCCCGATGG
>JALZVU010000014.1 GCA_023301795.1 Granulosicoccus sp. | reverse complement strand
CCAACTGCCGCTCTTTACAACGAGTACGGTCCAACAGAGGCCACGGTGTGGTCCACGGTTGCCTGCTTGCGTGGTGCAGTAACGCCTAATGATGACACTCAAGCCTGTAGGGTTGTTCACGCATCATTGTCTATTGGTCAGCCTATCCCGGGTGCGCAGATTCATATTGAAGCGCCCAACGGTCTGCTTTGTCCGCCTGGCGTGTTAGGGGAGATCATCATCAGTGGGCCCGGCGTGGTGTCTGGGTATCGACATGATGAGGTGAGTAGCGCGCGCAGCTTTGCACATGTTGAGCATCGTGGAGACACTGGACTTGTCAATGCGGGTGCTGGTGAAAGCTGGGGCGATGTTCGTCGTTATGCCAGTGGCGATCAGGGTTATCTAGGACTGGACGGACAGCTTTATTTTCAGGGTCGAATTGATGATCAGGTGAAAATACGCGGTAACCGGGTAGAGCCTGCTGAAATTACCTGGCGTGTGGATGCGCAGGCCGGTGTTGCTGAAGCCTACTGTCTGGCGATGGTGCCTGACCCGCAGCTTGTCAGTGCCCAACAGCTCTTTTGTTTTGTTGTGCCAGCTGGATTTCAGCAACCCGGGGCGTGTCAATTGCTGACGGGCAGTCTTGTCGACAAGGCTATGCAGCCAATTGTCGAGCGTGCTAAACGCCAGATTAATGATGAACTACCCACGTATTTTCAGGTGTTCAGGTTTGTGGCTGTTAGTCGCTTGCCGCGCCTTCCGAATGGCAAAATTGATAAGCATGGCTTTGTGCATCCTGGCCTCGATTTCTCGAACGAACAAACGGCGGTGGAATCAGCTGCCATCCACTCTTCAATACTACGAGTAGTAAATACCTCGTCACCTATACAAGAAGGCACATCAGAAGGCTCAGTCAGTGCTCATGCCGGTAGCAGCGAGACGATCGATTCATTGTGCAAACTGCTGGCAAGCCAGCTTGGTATTGATTCGGTAGCCGCATCAGATAATTTTTTCTCACTCGGCGGTGATTCATTAAGTGCCATTCGCTTTGTAGCTCTGTGCCGCGAGCATGGTCTGGCGTTAAGCATTCCCATGATCACGCAATATGCATCGCTTGCACGCTTGGGCGATGCGTTGGACGAAAGCGTCAAGCTTGAATTATCTGCCGCTGCCACACGTGTGCCGGTTGAGGCGTTTGGTGATACGCCATTAACGCCAATTCAGCGATGGTTTTTCACGCAAGCCATGCCACACCCTGAACAATGGAATATGGGGTTTCTGGTATCGCTGGAAGCACCTATACCGGTGGCCTCTCTTAAGGCGTGTGTCCAGGCTGTCGTTGAATCCATACCGGTTCTGGGAACACATTTTAAGCAGCATGATAATGAGTGGGTGGCGCACATTCCTCGTCAGCCAGGTACCCACGATTTGGTTCATTGCATCAGTACGCCTGAAAACAAGGAAGCTTGGTCTACTGCTTTGCTGGAGGCGCAAAAGCACTTTAATTTGAACTCAGGACAACTGGTGAGAATTGTTCTGGGGAAAGACGCTACCGATGGATACTGTAGAACGCTGGGTGTCGTCATTCATCATCTAGTAACCGATGCATTGTCTAATCGTTTTCTGGCTGACCGGATTGTGTCCACGGCGAGAGTGGCTGCCACTAAGGCCCAACGTCTGGACACCAGCTATCGGGATTGGGCGACTCTCATCAACACGCCACACTGCAATGAAACTGATATCGGTGGAAGTAGCACCCAAGGGGTAGGAGAATCAAGTAATGAGCCTTTAACCGTAAGCAGCTCTTCTGAGGCGCTTGTGTCGCCCTGGACGGAAAGCCGAGTGGTCAGCTATTGCTCGTGTCTTGATGGGTCATTGGTTTCTTCATTACGCGTTGCCTGTGACAGGCTGGATGTGCAATTGCATGAGGCTGTGTTGTTTGCACTTTGGCGTTCAAGTTGTTCGCAAACACCCGTAAAGATTGATGTGGAGATGCATGGTCGTGATCTTCTGGCAGACGATATAGACGTCAGTGGCAGCATTGGCTGGTTCACATCGTTTTTTAACGTGCGCTTTGAACCTGCCAGTATGATTTGCATAGATGCATTCAAGGATTGCATTCGTGCATCAAGAGAGCTAGGCCAACGTGACTTTATTAATGAGCCAGAGAGCTTTGTCAATAACAGCACAAACTTTCGCTCAAGCAGCACCTCGGATCTGTGCGTGCCGATACTGTACAACTATCTGGCAGGGACCAATGCTGATAGCGCAGAGGTTGAGGCGCAAACGGGTGCTGGCCATCTGTGTAACGCTGAGGTAGAGCGTGAGGCAGACGCTGAGGCCGTAGACAGTCTTCGCAATTCATCGTTTATACCTTTACTCGATGAAGGCTTGAGACATCCTACAAGCCCACGATCACATCCGATTGACTGCATCGTGCTTGATGGATTACCCGGGCAGCTTGAGGTTCTTTGGCGAGTAGATAACGAGGTGCTTAGTGGTATCAATATGGCTGATTGGCAGGCTCAATTTTTGGAATCATTACACACCCTGTGTACCGATGCTGAAAACACTAGCGTAAGTTCTGAGGATGAATTTGCCGACTCAGGACTTGAAGATGAGGAGCTTGAAAAATTACTGGCAGGATTCTAACGCGGGCATGTTTACATCAATCTGGGTTTTCAGGATTCGCTTTTCAGACGCTAGTCGCGTCCTGAGCGAATCATTTTTTGTGCAGTTTCAAGCGCCAGAATGAAATCAGCAAGGATTATGGCACTGGTAAAGATTGCGTGTATCAAGTACGTTTATCCAGACGATGCTTTGCCTGGCGAAGCCACTGCCGACTGTGCCAGTAAGCTTGAAAAACTACCCGATTAAGATGCGCAAGCCATAGTGATTCGCCACCGTATACCTTGGCACTTCGATTAACGTGAGGCTTGCTGAATGCCACCACTGGTTCATCAAGAAAAACACACAGCGCTGGAAAGTCGACATCGTTGTCGAAACATATTTCCATTAGCTTCTCGGGTCGATCAGAAAAGTAGGCGCGCACCTCGCTATTGTGCGCCTCGTAAAAGGCGATGTGAGCCTCGGGGGCCGCTTGCGGCATGGCATGACCGTAGATATATTTTTCAAAATCGTTTAACGGCCCCATACGCACGGCCATCTTGCACAGACTACGGTACCAGGACTGCGGACTTTTACGAGTTGTCAGGATAAACCGTGCATCAGGGTATTGCTGATCTATCTCTTTGAACATCAAAGGCCAGGGCCAGTCTTCAAAGCTGTCATGTGAATCCATCAGCGCGAACAAGGCAGGCCAATTGCTCTCTTGGTACAGCGCAAACGCGTCTATCGAATAGCTCTGGTTTTGGTAACCCATGCTTTTGAGGCAATGCGCCAGAGATTTTGTAGCGGTTTTATTGAGTCCGACGCCGATTACTTTGTGCTTTTGTTGTGCCGTCAATTCGTTATCAGCAGCAGACATGGTAATTCAGCTAACGCGTCCGACAAGGTAGGTATTGATCTGTTCAAGCGATCCAAAGTGCTCCAGTACAATATCGCCTGCGGGTATTGAAATACTGCTTTGTGCTTCCAGCCAAGCCACTAGTCGCATCACGCTTAGGGAATCGAGCATGCCGGAGAGCAGGAGATCCTGGTCTGGCTCAATGCAGATACTGGTGTCGTTCAGCAGCTCGGTGACGATGTGCTCTCGGATGCTGTTTATGTCTGGGATACTCACGTTACGTGTCTCTGTTGTTTTGTTGTCGTTGATGTCAGTGTCGAATTCGATACCTACTACCTACTACCTACTACCTACTACCTACTACCTACTACCTACTACCTACTACCCGCTACCCGCTACCCGCTACCCGCTACTACGCAAGCTAAGCAGTTCCAGTGTTTAGGGCACCCAGCTTTCGGCTAGCTCTTTGCGGTCAAGTTTACCGGTGCTAGTGTGCGGTAGCGCTGGCAAGACTTTTATATCGCTGGGCACCGCATAGGGGGGCAGGTGGTTGCGACAGTGTGCCAGCAGCTCAGCGGGTTCAATGCTTGTGTGCACGGCCGGTGACACGGCGCACACTATCGTCAGGCTGTCATGAGCGCCTGGCACGGTAAACGCCGCCACTTCTTGAACATTGCTGACGCTTGCCAGTACAGATTCAACTTCGTCAAGTTCCACGCGTTGCCCGCGAACTTTGACCATGCGTCCGATTCGCCCGAGGAACGACAGATTGCCATCGGTGCCGCGCACCACACGATCGCCCGTTCTGAAGTACACGAACGGGAAGGCCTCAGCTCCTTGTCGGGACAGGTAGGCCTTTTGGTTTAGATCCGGACGGTTCCAGTAACCGCGCGTAAGTGTAGTGCTTCTGATACACAGCTCGCCTGCTTGCCCGATGGCACAGTCATCATCATTCTCATCGACAATAATATCCGTAGAGTTTCTGGAAACTATGCCAATGGATAGGGGTTCGGTGCTGCCCTCAGCGGGGAGCGTTATGTCGTGGCACGTGCACGAAGGCGCCTCTGCAGGCCCGTACACATTAGTGAACTTCACGTTGGGCAAGCTGAGCATTAACTGCCGCAGCTTCTCAGGTGGGTAGGGCTCACCACCAAACAAAATCCAGCGCAACGAACTGAGGTCTCTTTCGTCCATGGCGCCTTGTTCGTACTGGGTGATCAATGTGTATGGCACGGTAAACACGACGCTAATACGCTCTGATTCAATGGTTTTTGTCCAGCTGGCAGGAAATCGAACTACCGCCTCTGGAACAAGCACAACGGTTGCACCGCGTTGCACCGTTGAGAAAAAATCGAAAATGCTTAAATCAAAATGCAGCGGCGCATGGCTTGCTACATGATCATCTGCGTTTAGACTCACATGATCTGCCCCCCATCGCGCATAGGTGACACTACCCAGATGTGAGTGCATCATGCCTTTGGGCACGCCAGTGGAGCCGGAGGTATACATGATGTATCCCAACTCCTGATCAATCATGACAATCTCGGGTGATTGGTTTGAGAGCTGGCCGATGTCTGCCCAAGAGTGGACGTTTGCGTTCAAAGTGTGGTCAGGCCCATCGTTGGTGGACCCATAAATGTGTAGCGTTGAAGCGTGTTTGATGCTCTTTACGTTAGATGCCAAAGCATCGTTGGTGAGCATATGATCAATGCCGCAGTCCTCTACAATAAACTGGATGCGCGCCACTGGCATAAAGGGATCAATGGGCACAAACACGCAACCGGCTTTCAGGATTCCATAAATGGCCACACCCAGCTCAAGGCATTTGTGCATGTGGATACCAACACGATCGCCACGTTCAGCCCCGTTGGCGATAAGTGCATGAGCGAGCTGGTTGCTAGCGTGATCTAACTGCGCATAACTCATCTGCGTGCCCTGACAGGACAGTGCCGGGTGCTCTGGCGTGTGCTGCGCGAAGTGCTCGAGCGGGGAGTGAATAAGGAAGCCGACCATAGGGAGTTGCGATAATGGGTTGGTGGGTGAATGCGCCAGAAACCTGCACGGCGTTAACGTTACTTAATTTACTGCATTTGTGTGCTGATGCGACACACAAATACGCACACTGGTGCCGTTCTAGAGCGGCCATTGGGTGCTAATGGCTTAACAGGTCGAAAAAAATGCCAGCGCCTTAGTCGGTCGAGGGTTTTGCAAATCTACACAGGTGTTGGTGCGGCCTGTAGAATAACGCTGCTCGCGTGGGTATCGCGGTACAAATTTTGCGGTGATACACCTCGAGTCAGTCTTTGTAAGTAGTAGACGTCATCGAGCGTGGATGATTCCATTTCGAGCTGACTATTGTTTGTCATGCTGCGTCCTGGTGAAAAGCTGCAGCCTGTTTAACGGCACTATTGCTGTCTTAACCCATTACCGTCATAGAGTTTACCGTGGAGCGCCTAGTGAGCCAAACATCTTCCCAGTACGTGCCAGTGATTCTTGCGGGAGGCTCAGGCACACGTCTTTGGCCATTGTCGCGCTCCAGTTACCCCAAGCAATATTTGGCGCTGGGTGGAGAGCTGTCGCTGTTGCAGGCCACAGTAAAGCGTTTTTCAGGAGCAGGGGCAGGGGCGCCGGTTGTGCTGTGCACTGAGGAGCACCGTTTCCTGACGGTAGAGCAATTGGAGGACATTGATTGCCTGAAGCGCGATATTTTACTGGAGCCGTCAGCCAGAAATACCGCTCCTGCCATTGCAGCAGCTGCCTGGCATATATCTGCCAAAGATTCCGACGCTGTTATGGTTGTAGCGCCTGCAGACCATTTAATTGCAGACACTGAAGCGTTTCAGCAGGTAATCGCAAGTGCTGTTGAGCTTGCCGCCGATGGTTCACTCATTACCCTCGGGATAAAGCCGACAGGTCCTGAAACCGGTTACGGTTACATACAGGCAGGTGGTGAGGCCAGTGGGCCATCAGGTGCGATTCCTGTAGAAAGTTTTATCGAAAAGCCTGAAAAAGCCAAGGCAGAACTGCTTATTCAGAATCCAACCTGCTTCTGGAATGCTGGCATCTTTGTTTTCAAGGCATCCTCGTTCTTGCAAACCTTGTCGACTCTAGAGCCTGCCATGCATGATGCGACCCGGCAAGCGGTAACCTCAGCGGTGGCCGATCTTGATTTCCAACGCCTTGATGAAGCCGCGTTCAATCGCTGCGAGAACATATCCATCGATTATGCGGTTATGGAAAAAGCCAGTAACGTACTCGTGCTGCCATTCAATGCCAAATGGTCAGACATTGGTAGCTGGGATGCGGTGCACAAGGCAACTGAGCAGGATGAACAAGGAAACTCTGGCGTAGGCGATATCGTTCATCAGGATTGTACGGACACCTATTTACATTCAAGCTCGCGACTGGTGATGGCGCTGGGCACAAAGAACATCTCTGTTATTGAGACAGACGATGCGGTGCTGGTTATTGATAACTCCAGTGCTCAGAGTATCAAGGCCGCCATAGAGGTGTTGAAAGCCCAAAAGCGTACCGAATTGACCACCCATACAACCTGTTATCGTCCTTGGGGACATTACGAGAGTTTAAAACTGCACCCTCGTTTTCAAGTTAAGCGCATCAGCGTTAAACCAGGCGCTAAACTATCGCTGCAAAAGCACTTTCATCGTTCCGAACACTGGGTGGTGGTTAAGGGCACCGCCATTGTGACTAACGGGGAAGAAGAAATAATGCTGACTGAGAATGAGTCTACCTACATTCCACTGGGCACCATGCACCGTTTGTACAACCCGGGCAGTATTGCCCTTGAACTCATCGAAGTTCAGTCTGGCTCGTACCTGGGCGAAGATGACATCGTGCGTGTAGGAGATGTCTACGGGCGTGCTTGATCGCTCGGTGGTGAAGCGGCTGAGCAACAGCCGTATTCACTTTAGTTGGCTCTATTGTGTATTTGCCATCGTTTGGGGAGTGTTCAGTCTTGTTTTGTTCTCTGACAGCACGCTGCGGCTGTTAAACGAGACAAAAGAAGTTGCCGTGGGTAGCCCGTGGAATTCAGCTGATTGGGTGAAAAAGGGTGAGAGTGCAGATTTTGTACCTTGCACCGTGGCTGGCAAGCAGGTGTCCACGAAAGTCTCGAAGCAGGATTCTGTGGAG
>JALZVU010000013.1 GCA_023301795.1 Granulosicoccus sp. | reverse complement strand
ATGGAAGTCACGCAGTACACCTATTTCCAGCAGTGCGGTGGCATCACTTGCAAACCGGTTCTGGGCGAGCTGGCTTACGGGCTGGAGCGCTTGGCCATGTATATACAAGGTGTTGAATCTGTCTATGACCTTGTGTGGGGACATACCGTCGAGGGCCCCGTAAGTTATGGCGATGTGTTCCATCAAAACGAGGTAGAGCAATCCACCTACAACTTCGAACACGCTGATGTGGATTTTCTGTTCGCCTTGTTCGATCAATGTGAAAAGGACTGCGCAGCGTTGTGCGAAGCGACATTGCCGCTGCCTGCCTATGAGCAAGTGCTAAGGGCTTCGCATTCATTTAACTTGCTGGATGCTCGTCACGCTATTTCAGTGACTGAACGACAACGCTACATTTTGAGGGTACGCACCTTGTCTCGAAAAGTCGCAGAAGTCTGGCTGAGCAAACGCGAGGCTCTGGGGTTTCCATTGGTCAAAGAAAAGGGCAGTGCATCGGTTAGCAACGATACCGGTGCAGTTGCAACTGGAGGTGCGGCTAATGACTGATCTACTCATCGAGTTAGGCTGCGAAGAGCTCCCGGCAGCGTCTGTTTTACCCATGGCACAACATCTGGGTAACGCGTTGTTCGCACAGCTCCAGGCCAGTGATCTTTGCGACACACCGCCGCAGATATTTGCCACGCCACGAAGACTTGCCGCACGCTTTACTAATGTGGGTGCCAGGCAGGCTGATGCAACCGTAGAACGTCGAGGCCCGGCAAAAGCTGCAGCCTATAAAGACGGTGAGCCTACCAAAGCGCTGTTAGGTTTTTTACGTTCAGCAGGTGTCAGTCCTGATGCGGTAGAGACGGTAGAGACACCCAAAGGTGAATGGATTGTGGTGCGTCAAACTCAGCCTGGCAAAACGCTGGCCGAGGTGCTCGAGAAGACAATGGCTGAGTTGATGAAAACCATGCCGATGCCAAAGCGCATGCGTTGGGGTGCTCATTCGCATGAATTTTTACGCCCGGTGGTCTGGCTTTTAGCGCTTCATGGCTCGCAAGTTTTACCGCTACAAACACTTGGGCTAACAGCATCCAATACCACCAGAGGTCATCGCTTTCATGCGCGTGATGCATTGCTTGTGGCGGATCCATCGGTTTATGAACAGGTGCTGGAACAAGCTCATGTTGTGGCCGATCCAGACAAGCGCCGTTCGATTATTGTTAAAGGTGTGCAAGCGCAAGCCAGCAAGCTGGGTGGCACACCCGTTATGGATGATGAGCTTGTTGATGAGGTCAACTGTCTGGTCGAATGGCCGGTTGCGCTTGCGGGTCGCTTTGATGAAGAGTTTCTGGAGATACCCAAAGAGGCGTTAATTCAGACCATGCAGGAAAATCAGCGCTACTTTGCGTTGCTAAATCCTCAGGGCGATCTGTTGCCAGCGTTCATCACCGTGGCCAATCTGGATTCACAGAACGCCCAAACCGTTATCGATGGAAATGAGCGCGTTATTCGTCCGCGTTTTGCTGACACGATGTTTTTCTGGAATCAAGATAAAAAACAGCCCTTGGCGTCACATCAGGAGCGACTGGGCAGATTGCTTTTTCAGGAGAAGCTGGGTTCTGTGGCCAACAAGGTGGCGCGCATGCAAGCCTTGGGTCAGTGGTTGAGCGAAGAGCTGTCAGTGAATGCCAGTGATGTCAGCATGGCGGTGAGTTTGTGCAAGTGCGACCTAAACACAGAAATTGTTAAAGAGCTTGCCAAGATGCAAGGTATTTGCGGACGCTATTACGCTTTGCGAGATGGGTGCAATGCCGATGTAGCCGAAGCCATGGAGCAGCATTATTTTCCGAAGCAATCCGGTGGTGCTCTGCCCCAAAGTGGCGTGTCGCAGGTGGTATCGCTGGCTGATAAAACGGATACCTTGGTAGGTATCTATGGGCTAGGTTTGATTCCTACTGGTGCAAAAGATCCTTTTGGTCTGCGTCGTGCCTCTATCGGAATAGCTCGTATTATTATCGAACAACAACGTGATATTGATCTTGCTGAACTGCTGGAGATGTCACGACTGAGCTTTGGGGAACGCCTGCCTAAGCCTGACATGAGCGCTATGCTGGCCTATGTCATTGAACGCTTACGGGGCTATTTGTTGGAACGCGGATTTGCGGTTGATGCAATTGACGCGGTGTTGGCTAAACAGGTCACACGTCCGCTGGATATTGTGTCGCGTCTGGAAGCCATCGAGCAATTTCGTCAAACTGAAGCCGCTGTGTCGTTGGCCGCTGCATCCAAGCGTATTGCCAACATACTCAAGAAGGTTGAAGGCGGGGTGCCGACAAGTATCGATGTTGCATTGTTTAAGGAAGCTGCTGAACAGCAGCTGTTTGAGCAATTGGTAAAAGTGCAACCTGCCATTGAGGCGGCCATGGATTCACGTGATTATGCCAAGGCGATGCAAGACACCGCTGGTTTGAGAGTCAGTGTTGATGCGTTCTTTGATGGTGTCATGGTGATGGATGAGGACCCAGCGCTGCGCCTTAACCGGCTGGCAATACTGCAGCGGGTCAATGCGTTGTGCTGTGGTACAGCAGAGCTTGGTTTGTTGCGTCCGGGAGAATCATCAAGCTCTGAACATGGCACAGTCAAGTGATAAAGCTTATCGTTCTTGATCGTGATGGCGTGATCAATGAGGATCTTGAACGGCCAGTGACTAATCCTGATGAGTGGGTGCCTATAGAAGGAAGCCTGGAGGCCATAGCACGACTGCATCAGGCTGGCTGGAGTATTGCGGTGGCCACTAATCAGAGTGCTGTGGGGCGTGGTCTGATTGAGCTTGAAATGTTGAATGATATTCACCGTCGTATGCATGAGAAGGTCAATCAGGTGGGTGGTAAAATCGATGTGGTGGCATTTTGTCCGCACACCGATTCTGATGACTGTGCGTGTCGCAAGCCTGCACCGGGTATGCTTTATTCCATCAGCGAGCGATTGGATGCCGAGTTGTCCAACGTCATTGTGGTGGGTGACTCCCTGCGTGATATGCAGGCGGCGTTAGCGGCTGCAGCCACACCGATCATCGTGCGGACGGGTAAGGGGCAGAAAACGCTGGACACTCACAAAGGCCTAGAGCACATTCCAGCGTACGACGATCTTGCCAGTTATGTCGATGATTTGCTGGCGCCAAAAGATGACTAGTTGTTCAAGTCAATATGTAGTTATTGGGCAAATAGCCTTGAGGAGATCCACCTATGTATAAGTTGTGGTTAACACTGCGCAGTGTGGTGTTTTGGGTTTGGCAAATCGTTAATACACTGATATTGGGCCCGATAGTGCTTATCACTGGATTGTTCTCTTGGAGAATCGGGTATTTTCTGGCCGTTCAATGGAACCGTAATAACATCTGGGGTTTGCGTTTGATTTGCGGGGTGTCCTGGAAAGTGGAGGGGCGTGAGAATATTCCCGATACGCCGTGTGTGGTGATGGCCAAGCATCAATCCACGTGGGAGACTTATTTTCTGCCCATGTTGTTTTATCCCGGTGTCTACGTCGCCAAACGATCGCTGTTGTACATTCCGATTTTTGGTTGGGCCTTGTACGTGCTCAAGTTCATCATGATAGATCGCGCATCCGGGCGCTCTGCTATTCAGCAAATGTGTGAGCAAGCTAAAGACCGATTGTCCAAAGGGCGCTGGATTATTGTATTCCCTGAGGGTACTCGGGTACCTGTTGCCGCAAAACCCAACTACCGCATTGGCGGCGCCATGATCGCGCAGAATGCTCCATGCGACGTCCTGCCTGTTGCTCTTAATGCAGGGGAATATTGGCCACGCATGGGGTTTATTAAGTGGCCCGGTGTCATTACTGTGACCATCGGCCCTGTTGTTACCAGTGAAGGTAAAACAGCACCACAAATCCTGGCTGAAACAGAAAGCTGGATAGAAGGGCGCATGGCTGAGATTACGGTGACAGACCGGTTTCCGTATTAAGCGCACATTGTGCTGCTAGCCGGGACTATTCATAAAACACACAATTCTTCCGGAAGGATTGGGACTGGGCGTCCCCGTGATTCCATGAATAACCCAAGCTAGATTCTTACGCTTATATACAACCGTGCTCATCAATATTGATGGGTAGTCGAAAAAGATCGATCGCATTGCGAGTCGTTGCTAGGGCGATGTCTGCAGGGGCTTCATCGCGTAGCTGGCTCAGGTTTTGCCAGACATCGCTCAGATAGGCTGGCTCGTTGCGTAGACCGTTATGCAATGTGTCTGGTTGATCTGGTGCGTCAGTCTCCAGCAAAATAGCTTCAAGAGGAAGTGTTGCGAATAACTCTCGCAGGCGTTTGGCGCGATTGAACGTCACGGCTCCGCCAAAACTGAGTTTGTACCCCAGATCTATCAGACGCTGTGCTTGCTGAGACGATCCGTTGAAGCTGTGTACGACACCCTTCGAATGGCCTGACGCGCGAATCATGCGGATGACATCCTCAACCGCTTTGCGGGCATGGATGACAACGGGTAAGTTGAACTCTCGTGCCAGGCTAAGTTGGGCGGCGAACAAGCGTTGTTGAATGGCTTTGTCACCCCCTGCAACCTGATAGTCCAGCCCGCATTCACCAACCGCAACCGGGTGTTCACGAGCAAGCCAACTGCCAAGCTCCTCGATGTCCCCCATGACATGATCACCACAAAAGCAGGGGTGAAGTCCGTAGCAGGCAAATAGATCGCTGTGGTCGCTGCACAACTGTTTTACCCGGGGCCACAGCACGCGTGATATAGCAGGTACCACCTGTGCGATAACATGATTTGTTCGGGCAGCATCGAGAATGTCGTCCCGGTCTGTGTCGAATCGATCATCATCGGTATGCACATGCGTGTCGATGAGCGCAGGGGTCACAGCGTTTGCAGGCGAACGTGCATGGCTTGCAATGCTGGTACTCGCAGGAGTAGAGGGCCGAACAGACATACGCGTGAACAACCTGTGAACCAACGAGAAACATGCAACAATCTACCACGATGGAGTACCACAGCGACCCGGTGTACCGGGGTGTAATAAAGACAGGAGACAGCCCATGCGCTGGAGACAAGGCAGACGTAGTAACAACGTTGAAGACCGGCGCGGTGCGAGTGGTGGCCAACGCAGGCCACGCGGCGGCGGGGTTAAACTTGGCGGCGGTGCGGGTATTCTCGTATTACTGATTGGAATGTTTTTTGGTGTTGATCTGTCCGGAATCATGGGCACCAGTACCAGCAGTAACGTGTCTCAGTCACAGATTGCGCCCGGTGGTTCGCAAATTCGTAACAACGACGAAGCCACCGAGTTTGTCAAAGTGATGTTGGCGTACAACGAAGATGTCTGGACCAAGTTGTTTGCGCAGTCCAACCAGCAATATCGAGCGCCCAAACTGGTTATCTTTGACGGCGGGGTCACATCTGCTTGTGGATACACCTCATCGGCTGCCGGACCGTTCTATTGCCCGGGGGATTATCAGGTCTATATCGATTTGAGTTTTTTCCGTGAGCTGCAAAAAATGGGTGCTGGTGGTGACTTCGCACAAGCTTATGTATTGGCGCACGAGGTGGGTCATCATGTACAAAACCTGCTGGGCGTTTCCATGGCTGTGCAAAAGCGACAGCGTTCGGTAAGTAAGATAGAGGCCAACAAGTTGTCTGTGCTCACCGAACTACAAGCCGACTGCTACGCCGGTGTGTGGGCGCATCATGCTCACAAGGATAACCAGCTGCTCGAGCCTGGCGACCTGGAAGAGGGTATGAATGCTGCAGCCCGTATAGGCGATGATGCGCTGATGAGACAGGCGGGTGCTACGATTCGGCCCGAAGCATTTACGCATGGCTCATCGGAGCAACGCCAACAGTGGCTGTACCGAGGCCTGGAATCAGGTGATCCTCAGCAATGCGATTCATTTGCCTCTTAAATATTTTGGTAAAGGTTAACGGTTTAAATCAATGAGAATGAGTCGCGAGGAATTCCTCGATAGTCCGCGCAAGCGGGTGACACTACTGGGTATGTCGGGTGTTGGAAAAACCCGTCTTGCCAATATGCTGCGTAATGACGACTGGTTTCACTATTCAGTGGATTACAGAATAGGCACCCGCTATCTGGACGAGCCTATTCTTGACAATATCAAGACGCAGGCCATGCAAGTGCCTTTCTTGAAAGATCTGTTGTTGTCAGATTCAATCTATATCAGCAATAACATCACAGTGGATAACCTGGCACCGCTATCAACGTTTCTGGGTATGGTGGGCGATCCTGATAAAGGTGGTCTGAATTTATCAGAGTTCAAACGCCGGCAAAATCTGCACCTGGATTCCGAAATCGCTGCCATGCGTGATGTAGCGGGATTCATTGATAAGGCAAAAACTATTTATGGCTACGATCATTTTCTAAACGATGCCAGTGGTAGTTTTTGCGAGATGGATGACAAAGACGTTATTGACTCTGTGGCGCAGAATACGTTAATGATTTACATTAAAACCAGTGCTGAGGATGAGGCATTTCTTATCGAGCGGGCTGCCAGACACCCCAAGCCGTTGTATTATCGTGAAGCGTTTCTTGATCAGCAGTTAGCTCAGTACTACAGTGAAAAAAAGTTGGAATATACTGCCCAGATCGATCCTTCCGATTTTGTTCGTTGGGTATTTCCGCATCTGTTTCATGCAAGATTACCGCGTTATGAAGCCATCATCGAGCAGTATGGATATTCCATATCTGCACGCGATGCATTCGAGGTCTCTAATGCGGACGAATTTCTGACACTTATTGGTGATGCACTTACCTGATGCCACTCGTCGCCCATAACGATCTACCCAGTTTCGAGCGTTTGCGCAACGAAGGTTATCGTATTCTGAGTCCTGAGCGCGCGCGTGATCAGGACATCCGCTCCTTACACATCGGATTGCTAAACATGATGCCTGACGCGGCACTGGAAGCCACTGAGCGTCAGTTCTTTCGTTTGGTGGGTTCGAGTAATCCTATCTCGCAGTTCTATATTCATCCGTTTACTCTGGATGAAATTCCTCGCGGTAAAAAAGCACAGGCGCACATCGATAACTATTACGAACCCCTTGAAGGGCTTCGGACCGCTGGTCTGGATGCATTGATTATCACTGGTGCTAACGTGACCCATGCAGAGCTAAGCGAAGAGGTTTTCTGGAAGCCTTTGCAAGCAGTTATCGAATGGGCTGACAAAAACGTCACATCTACCTTATGTTCCTGTCTTGCAACACATGCCGTGCTCAGGTCGCGTTATGACATTCGCCGCCAAGGTCTTGATGAGAAACGCTGGGGCGTGTTCAATCATCGAGTGGTGCGTAATGACCACCCGCTGGTGCAAGATACCAATACACAAGTGTCGGTACCTCATTCACGATTCAATGAGGTGACCGAACAGCAGCTACAGGACAAAGGACTGCATGTGCTCATCAAAGGTGATGAGCCGGGTGTGCAGCTAGCGGTGAGCCCTGATGGTTTTCGCACAGTGTTTTTCCAAGGACACCCCGAGTACGACAGCATCAGTCTGATGAAGGAATACAAGCGTGAGATCGTAGCCTACGTGAACGGAAAAGCGACACAATACCCTCCGCTTCCCATGCATTATTTTGATGTGCACAGTCAAGCTATTCTTGATGAGTACCGTGACCGCTTGATACTGGCTATGGAAAACTCTGAACAGGTCCCTGTATTCCCCGAGGCGCTGCTATCTCCTCGCCTGGTTAATACCTGGCATGACAGTGGTGAAGCCCTGGTGGGAAACTGGCTGGGTTTGATTTATCAAATCACGCATGCTGAGCAAGGCTTGCCCTTTATGGAAGGTGTTGATCCTGAAGATCCTCTGGGCTGGTTGGCTGGAGACGTGTCGCGTCTCACGTAATGGCGGTTTGCAAGGCAAGCAGTGGGCATTGAAGCCGACAACTATGCACGTTGTTAAATTCATCTGCGGCAGTCCTATGACCAACACATCGCTTCAATGAGTCACTCTACCCCTTGGGTTGCCAGGATAACGCCGCTTTGTGCCTACCTTGCCGGTGCTGCCATTGTTGTGTTCGCTCGCTTTGTGACCGCGGTGCGTGGCAACTGGCAAGGCATAGAGCCCAACAGTACCCAGCGTGTCTATTTTGCCAATCATTGCAGTCACGGTGATTTTGTTCTTCTGTGGACTGTGCTTCCTGTAAAAATACGTCAGCGTACTCGACCTGTTGCAGGAGCTGACTACTGGCTGAGTTCTTCTCTTCGCCGTTTCATAGGATGTCGTGTTTTCAATTCGGTGCTTGTGGAGCGCAACAGAACGCAGCGCACCCAAGATCCTGTGACGCAAATGGTTCAGGCGCTGGATGGTGGGGATTCACTGATTGTTTTCCCCGAAGGTACACGCAATACCACCGACGCTGCCTTGTTACCGTTCAAAAGCGGCTTGTATCATTTGGCCTTTCAGCGGCCGAGCATTGAGCTGGTGCCGGTATGGATCAGCAATCTGAATCGGGTATTGCCCAAAGGAGAAGTTATTCCTGTTCCGCTGATTTGTACCGTAACCTTTGGTGAGGCAATTCATCTGGGGCCGGATGAAGACAAGCAGGCATTCATTGTTCGGGCCGAGCAGGCGCTGCGTGCATTAGGGCCTGATCTGGATGTAGAAGCGGCCCCGGGTGTAAGCCTAAACGTTGATTCGGGCACAAGCCCAAGCTTGGGATTGAGTTCAAGCTCAAACCAAGGTTCGAATAAAAGCCAAGATCCCAATACAAGCTCTATTGAAAGCTCCAAGAGGGAGGCGTCATGAGTGATCCACAAACCCCGTTGCTTTTGCTGTTGGGGTGTGTCGGTGTGGTCTTGATTGTTGCAACGCTTATTGGTCAAGTGTTGGCAAGACGTGCACCGGAGGGTCCATCACTGGTTATTGATAATCTGAACGCGCGTATCAATGCGTGGTGGGTGATGGTGATCCTCATGGGTATTGCTTTTCTGGGCGGTAAAACCGGCGTGGTGATTCTGTTCGGTCTATGCTCGTTTGCAGCGCTTCGCGAGTTCATCACATTGACCAACACGCAGCGTCATGATCATTGGGCGCTAGTGGCTGCATTTTTTATCGTGGTGCCCGTGCAGTACATTCTGGTCTGGTATGGCTGGTACGGTCTGTACTCGATTTTTATACCGGTGTATGCGTTTCTTCTTATGCCTATCCTGGCAGCGCTACGCGGTACCACAGAGAATTTTCTGGTACGCGTTGCCGAAACGCAATGGGCACTGATGATCTGCGTGTTCTGTGCGTCGCATGTGCCGGCGTTACTGACGCTTGATATTCCAGGCTTTGAGGGGCAACACGTGCTGTTGATCGCCTATCTGGTTGTGGTGGTGCAGATAAGTGATGTATTGCAATATGTATGGGGCAAACTGTACGGGAAAACGCCTATAGCAAAGAAGTTATCCCCATCAAAAACAGTTGAAGGGGCAGTAGGCGGGATATTGAGCGCCACAGCCATTGGTGCTGCTCTATGGTGGTTAACGCCATTTACTCCATTAGCTTCAGCCGGGCTTGCTTTTGTGTGTACGGTGATGGGTTTTCTAGGCGGGCTTGTATTATCAGCTATAAAGCGTGATCGCGGGGTCAAGGACTGGGGGCACTTGATTGCAGGGCATGGCGGGTTTATCGACCGTCTCGATTCTGTGCTTTTTGCAGCTCCTGTGTTTTTTCATCTGGTGCGCTATGCCTACGATGTTAGTTGATGTCTTTATTCGCTCACTAAAGGAGGCCGCTGATTCATGAACGACAACAAGCAAACTGGTGACAGGCGGCCTCTTGGTAGTCGTGACACGGTTTGGGCTCAGCGCTTATCCCAGTATCTTGCCACTACATCGATAACGCCGAATCAGATTTCTTACATGAGTGTGGCCTTTGCGGGTTTGGCAGCGTTGGCCCTGGTTGTTTCATCCGGCTATCAGGGATGGGCCTATGCACTATTCATGGTGTTGGTGGTGCTCGGCTGTCAGCTACGACTGATCTGCAACCTGATGGACGGCATGGTGGCCATTGAGGCGGGTAAGCAAACGCGCGACGGTGCCCTGTGGAACGAGTTTCCGGACCGCGTGGCAGATATTATTATCATCGCAGCGCTAGGAGTTGCCACGGATTGGGTTGGGCTAGGGTGGGCTGCTGCAGCATTGGCTGTACTGGTAGCCTACACGCGCGAGTTGGGCAAAGGTATCGATGGCGTTGTTGATTTTGCAGGCCCTATGGCCAAGCCTCACCGCATGGCGTTGGTTAGTGCTGGGGCATTGTTGGCTGGGTTGGTAGAAATAGTTCCCATCAGCTTATTGCCTGTGGATGCCGCTCAATGGGTGTTGCTTGCGGTGCTGCTTATCTTGGTGGTGGGTTGTGTGGTCACTGTCTGTCGGCGTGTATTGACCCTGCAGCGACGACTGTCGTGAGCAA
>JALZVU010000012.1 GCA_023301795.1 Granulosicoccus sp. | reverse complement strand
TGCAAATCTGATGAATCACATAAGACACCGATAGAGCCGAATAATATTGCCTTCATGTGGTTACTTATCCGTGTATGTGGGTGGCGTTGGGCGCATTGTACTCAACTGCCTTCTGTCAGTATAGCGATTGATTGGAGTGCTCAGCCGGTGAGTTAGAAGGTCAGTTGTCAGCCGTTAGTGTATCCAGATTTTGCCGGTCTGCAAGGTTGGTGTCGGGCTATGCATATGATCGTTGTTTGGCATGCGCCTGCGGCATATTGATCTGCAGTCGTCACAATCGCGTAGTCTGCACTGTACGCCCAGTACTACTATTATAGGAGCATCTTCAGCTATGCCATTATCCTCGTCAGACTCTAACCATTTGTACTTGCGCCGCGCGGCTGCACTGCCTCTGGCTGGTTTGTTGCTGCTTATCAGCAGCTGTTCGGTGTTTGGCGGTGCATCGGTAGAAGAGGCTCCCTACCAGCTAGTGCAAAAAGACGAACAGTTCGAGGTTCGCGACTATTCGCCTGTGATAGTGGCACAAACACAAGTAAGCGGTAACCTGAGCAACAGGGAGGCGGGTAGCCAAGCTTTTCGCAAGTTGTTCAACTACATTTCCGGCGAGAACGAAGCACAGGAAGAAATCGCCATGACAGCGCCGGTCATCTCCGAATCTACAACAGCAGAAACGGTTCCAGAGTCAGATACTAGCGAGAAAATTGCCATGACCGCTCCGGTCATGTTCGAAAAAGAAGATGATGCATGGCGCTACCGTTTTGTTCTGCCTGAAAGCTTCACGATGGATACCGCACCTCGCCCGCTGAACCCGGACGTCTCAATATTGCAAACCGAACCCAGACGGGTAGCTACGATAACCTACTCAGGTTTAGGCAGAGACAAGGCCCGTGCTCAGAACACGAAGGCGCTACTTGAGTGGGTAGAGTCGCAAGGCTTTGAAGTGCTTTCGTCGCCTCAGTGGGCAGGCTATAACCCGCCGTGGACGCTACCGCCATTTCGTCGCAATGAAGTGATGGTGGAGATTGCCTCACAGTAGATAGGCCATGATGACAGCTGTTTTGTAGTACTGGTACGCACTTTTCAGACTAGTCTTAGCGTTACCGTATCCATTTTTGAGCGAGGGTACAGGTATTGCTGACACATGTGAGCACAATTTACTGTGTGGCAACAGGATCGCTACCCACTTTAGCTCAATGGTGTTTACTCAGACTGAAAATTACACAGGCGCGAAATCTGATCTGTTAGGTCTGTCGTCAAAAATGACAATAGCCTACGCGGTTGCATCTCTGGTGCTGTGTGCCACCATCGTGTTCAGCTATGGCGTACTGCGCAACGCGCTCAGTCAGCAATCGCATCTTTATGAGCTTGCAAGCTATGCCTCAGAGCTGAAGCTGGTCATCAGGAACTCCGCCTTTCATATGGCAGAGCTGAAGACGTTGGAGAAGCAGCAGCCCCCGGGCTCAAGACTTGAGTTCAAGATCAAGGCAAAATTGAGTCAGACTCACGCTCGCATGATGCGGTTGCGTGCATCAATTGCCGAAGAGATTACTCACTTTGATGATAGCGATTTACAGCTTCATCAGAACATTCTCGACCTGTTCGTTAGGGAGCCGCAGAGCTTGTTCAATCAGCTGGATAACTATTCCAATCGCATAGCTGATCTAGTGTCTAACGTTGATGATCCGGCACAGGGTGCCGATATTCTATGGTCGCCTGTGGAAGCGGCTTTTGCAATCGATGGAAGTCTGCTTAGAAGTCTTAAACATGCCTTGTCCAGTTTGCAATCGTTGGTGGCTGAATGTGCTAACCAACTTTCAACAACACATACACGCTTGTCCTGGTTTGCCGTATTTGTGGTGTTGCTTGAGCTGGTGTTAATTTTTATTCCATTAAGTCGTTCATTGAAGAATGCCAATCATCGACTTACCAAGGTGCACGATCAACTGTATAGACAGGCTAACTTCGACCTGGATACCGGGATACCTAATCAGAGTGGCATGATGGAACACTTGGCCTATCGAGACAAACCCATGTCTTACCGGGTGCTTCTGGTCATTCGTATGCAGGAGAGTGACAAGATTCATAATCTTGCAGGTCCGGCGGCCATGGGGCAGGTGTTCAGCGATATAGCGAAGCGCCTTCAGCAAATGTTTGGAAATGACAGCAACGTGTTTCGCACGGGGGATGAAGAGTTCTCAGTGCTCGTAAGCGATGAGTCGCTGATGGATGATACTGCGGGTATCAAAGCGATTCAGAGGGCGCTGGCTTATCCGATGGACGTCGGAAATGTTCAGATTTACCCTAACATGGCACTAGGCCATGACGTGGCACCGTATTCGCCTGATGAGGTTATCGTTCGACTTGCTAATGCTCGCTTAGCGGCATTGCAGTACGACGTTTCGCAGGCTTCAATACCGCGCTACGAGGATTCCATGCGCGCCAGAATTGAAGACGAAAATCGTCTGGCTGAAAGAATCAGAGAAGCATTGCTGAATCGTGAGTTCATTCCCTATTATCAAATCAAAGTGGATGCCAATACGGGTGTTCCCTGTGGCATGGAAGCACTTTGCCGCTGGAAGCAAGCCGATGGCAGCATGATCGCGCCGTTCCATTTCATACCTGTTGCCGAGAATAGCGGACTTATCGCCCAGCTTACCTGGCAGATGTTGGAACAGATTCTTGAAGACTGGACACGTTGGCGGAGTCTTGGGCTGGACTCTGGGCGAATTGCCTTTAACGCGGCACAAGGGTTCCTGATGGACACTGATTGTTGCTCCCGCTTTGAAGCTATGACGCGTGTGCTAGATCAGCCCGTGTGTCCTATTGATCTGGAAATCACGGAGAACGTGGCGTTGTCTGGAGCCTGTGATCAAGTGTGCGAGACGCTTGATAAATTCAGGGACATGGGCGTACCAATAGCCCTGGATGATTTTGGAACCGGATTTGCCTCACTCAATTCAGTTGTCAGCATGGATATTGACATTATCAAGGTGGATCAGAGTTTTGTACAACGCATGACTGAATGTAAGGATTCCCACACCATCGTAAGAACAATTCTAAATCTGTGCAAATTGTTGGACAAAAAAAGTGTTGTTGAAGGCGTTGAAACTGAAGAACAGTGGCATGCCTGCCGATCACTGGGTTGCGACGAAATCCAAGGTTATCACTTCTATAAGCCTGCACCCTTTGCAGAGGTAAGCCAAGTGTTAATGGATATATCCACTCTGAAAAAAGTTAGTTAAAAACGTCATGATCACAGCTCGTGCGCCGCGCCTACTGAGTAAGCTTCGATATACTTTAGCCAGTGTGATGTTCATTCACTCAAGCGCGGCCATCGCTGACCCTGAAGTCGAGATCATGCACTGGTGGTCAAGTGGTGGTGAAAGAGCAGCCTTGCAGGTTTTCAAGGAAGCATTTAAGGGGCGTGGCGGCATCTGGTACGACTCAAACACCAGGAATTCTGTCGACACATTGAACAACGCCTTGTCTCGTATGGCTAAAGGTTATTCGCCCACGTTTGTATTGTGGAACGTGGGCTGGGAGGTACAACAGATAAGTGAAATGGGATTGGTTGATCCCATCACTGATACCCAGCAATTGCTCCGTCTGGAAAGTACAGTGCTCGATAGCGTGATGGATCTTGTGGCAGTGGACGGGCAGATTGTAGCGATCCCTGTGAATGTGCATAGCAATAACTGGCTGTGGTACCTGAATGCGAATTCGACAAAAGTACCGGTGCAAAGCTTACAGAGCTGGGACGATTTCCTGGAGCTGGCGCGTGCTCGTAACGATGCCGGTGATACCGTTATTGCTGTGGGTTCAGAGTCGTGGCAACAACGAATACTGTTCAACAGTTTATTGCTAGGCGTTGCTGGTAAAAATGTATACCAACGCTTCTACGCAGGCACCGATAGCACCGTCTTTGGCGATCCTGCTTTGCACCAGGCACTGGGAACATTCACAGAGCTAAACCAATACGCAAAATCGTTTGGTGACGGGAGTTGGGGGGATCAGATAAAAGCGGTGGTCAACGGGGACGCCCTGACCATATCCATGGGCGATTGGGCAAAGGGCGAGTTTAAAACGCTGGGCATTGAGGTTGGCGACCAGCTAGCCTGCGCACCTGCGCCGGCTACACACGATTTGCTGATACCCGTGCTGGATGTCTTTGTCAGGGGGCGTGTTGAGAATCAGCAGGAACGTGAAGGACAGGCTCTGTTTATCGACATGGTCACCGATCCAGCAATCAATCAGCAGTTCAACGCCTTAAAGGGCTCCTTGCCTCCACTGAAGAATCTGGACACCACTACTCTGGATGAATGCAGCCGCATTGCTCACAAGGTTCTTCAGTCCAATGATAACGTGGTCAAGCCTTTTGCCAGTTATGGATCCCGCGAGCACCTTTCGCAAATAGAGGATCTGATAAGCCGTTTGTGGAATCAGGAAACTAGTGTGCGAGATACGCTGGCAGCGTTTAGTGCATTGATGGAAAAGCAAGCTGGGTTGCGGGTGAGTGAAGGTTATTGACTGGGCGAGGTGGCTGACGTCGTTTTGTGATCTGCGCTAGGCTATACTCATAGTCGAAATGCGTGACTCACCCAGCTAACTTACAAGGCCCAATTAGCATGAATTCAAACTCCAGCGCTAACGTTTCTGGTACTTCAACGGAAAGTCGCTTGTCCAATCCCGCTTACGCGATCAATGCACCGCTGGCGGTTACTGCCGTTCTCTTCATCGTGGGTGCGTTTTTAGGCGGGGAGGTTACCGACCGGGAACTGTTGCCTTTGGTCAGATTTCTCAGTTTGGTCTTGCTCGCATTAGGTTTGTACACCGCCTACATGACAGGGCGGTACTTCTCTTATTCGAAAAAGCGTTGGACCGGCGGGCAAATATCGTCTGGATTCACTGGCCTGGGTGCTGGTCTTCTCTGGTCTGGAGCGGCGTTTGGTGCTGGTTTTGGTTTCATTATGCTAGGCGGCGTTATGGGTGCCTTGCTTATTGCCAAGATGCTGCAAGAACGCGCACAACGGCGGCGAGCAGCTATACAGGCTAATGCTGTTGCAACTGAGAGTTCGAACTAACGCGTCAAAGTGTCAATGCAGAATGGCTATCGCTGAGTGCTATGTCCTCCTCATCGATGGCCTTTTTGCTGATCTCGACCATGGGTATACGCTTTGGGTAGCTGTCGGCTGTAACGCAGTTTCTGCCTGAGTGCTTTGAATCGAACAGAAAATCGTCGGTACGTTTGATCCATTGGGTCCACTGTTCGCCACTGTTGTGCTCGGTCGCGCCAATACTGATGGTCACTGTCTCATTGGTGATGAAAGAAGCTTGTTCAATGTCGCTGCGCAAGCGCTCGGCGATGCCATAAGCTTCCGCTTCAGCGCTGCCGCTAAGCAGAATCAGAAATTCCTCGCCGCCGGTTCGGAATGCATAATCTCCAGCACGCAGATTTTTTACAAATATCGCACTCAGTGCGAGCAGGGCGTGATCGCCAGCGTCATGTCCATGACGATCATTGATGCTTTTGAAATGATCAACGTCAATAGCCAGCAACGCAGAGTCCAGAGCGTCATTGTGGTGACGTTCGATCGCATGCTCCAGTTTAACTTTTAACGTTAGTCGATTTAACAACCCTGTCAGTGGGTCATGTACTAACTGATGTTGCAGCTTTGAGTTAAGTTGATCGATAACCCGCACCAGAATGGCGGAAAACACACTCACACTCATGAGCGTTGCAATCACACGCAGGGAATGTTCAGGCGGCAATGTGATGACAGCCATCGGCAGACTGACAACCAGGATAAACAGATTGGCAACCCATGCACGGCGCTCTGACAACATGCAGTAGACGGCGACAATTGACGGAAAGCACCAGAGACTGCCCACAATCCCGTCAAACTGGAAGACTGAGATCATGAACACCATGCCAGGCATTGTCAGGCCATAGAGAATCAACGACTGGTGGCATTGCCCTTGATATACCCGCCATACACTCAGTGTGAGCATAAAGACGATACCTAGTGAGCCGAGCCCGATCAGAACGCTTCCTTGGAAAATATTGAGTAAGGCGATGGGAAACAACAGCATCAGTGCTGCTGAGGCCACGCCAAATGTTGCCTTCGCACGGAAATCACGGTCAGACGACAGACCCCACTCCCGTGCTTTGTCCAGATTCATGGTAACGCTCTCCAAGCGATTAAAAACTGCGGCCTAGCGTGCCGCACATCAGCTTTCCTAGAGTTACCTCAGCATGTAAAGTGCCAGTTTTATGAATCGTGCCATTCATAGTGAAAAAATGTAACAACTGTAATAAAACGGTTACTTTTTATAGAGCAACCGTTTCATACCTCTGAAGCGTTGAAACGCCCAACGCCCAACGCCCAACGCCTAACGCCTAACGCCTAACGCTTGGCGCTCCCTTCAGGTATGAGCCCGCGCGGACTAAAGCGTAATGTGAGCAGCAGGATCAGTCCCATGGTCATCAAGCGCATATGCTGAGCTGAATCCAGTAGATGGGCGCGCAGAGCACTGCCAGCGTCCATATTCGCGGTAATCAGGTTCATTAGCCATATGCCCAGAGGTTCTGCCTGAATCCAGAAATACCAGATGACAAAGCCACCCAGTACTGCGCCCCAATTGTTACCTGAGCCACCGACAATAACCATGACCCAGATTAAAAAGGTAAAGCGCAGAGGCTGGTAGGAGGCAGGTGTCAGCTGACCGTCGAGCGTTGTGAGCATGGCGCCAGCAATACCGACCACCACAGAGCCGAGAATGAATACCTGCAGGTGGCGAGCCTTGATATTTTTGCCCATCGCGTTGGAGGACACTTCGTTGTCCCGAATGGCGCGCATCATACGGCCCCACGGGGATCGCAAGGCTTTTTCAGACAGATACAACACCACCAGCAAGACAACGGTGAAAAGTCCCGCATAACACAGCTTGACGAAGATGCTGGAGAAGGTGACAGGTGCGGTGCCAAGCTTTGCGCACAAATCAAGAAACCACTGTGATTGTTGCAGATTGATTTCAAAGGGCACGGGTCGCGGTAATCCCACAACGTTTTTGACACCGCGGGTCATCCAATCTTCGTTTTTGAGCATGGCAACGATGATTTCGGAGATGCCCAGCGTGGCAATAGCCAGGTAATCGGTACGCAGCCCTAAAGTAATTTTTCCGACCACCCAGGCAGCACAGCCTGCGAAGATTCCGCCTACTGGCCACGACAATAAGATAGGTAGGCCAAATCCACCCAGATAGCCTGTGGAGGCGGGGTTGACGCTCTCGATGGCATCGGTGGCAGGATCAAACACGCTTCGGGTGATGGCGTAGCCCAGCGTGCACACGACAATGATAGCCAGTGTACGTAGCGTGCCGCGCGCCAGTGAGCGAAAGGTGAACACGGCGGCTGCAATGGTGACGATGGCAGTGACAAACCCCAGTAAGACACCCGTGCCTCCCACAGCCCAGGCTTCTTGTACCGGTGGCACGGAGATCAACATTGCAGCTAATCCTCCAAGCGCTGCAAAGCCCATGACACCAACGTTGAATAGCCCCGCGTAGCCCCACTGGATGTTGACGCCCAGGGCCATGATGGCGCTGATGATGCACAGGTTCAGGATAGACAGAGCCAGGTTCCAGCTCTGTAACTGACCCACAACAACAATCAGGGCCGTCATCACTACAAAATAGCTGATATTTCGCAAGGCGCCGCTCATACCCCCGTCCCCTTGAAAATGCCGTGCGGTCTGACTAGCAGCACCAGTAATAGAATGATAAAGCTCACTGCAAATTTGTAGTCAGTAGACAACAGTTGAATGAGTCCACCGGCCTCCCAGCTTTCAGGCATCAGATACTCGACGAAGCGTTTATAAGCGTAGGTTATGGTTATTTCTGAAAACGCAATAACGAAGCCGCCAGCAATAGCACCCAGAGGATTTCCCAAGCCACCGACAATAGCTGCCGCAAATATGGGCAGTAACAGCTGGAAGTAGGTGAACGGTTTAAATGATTTATCCAATCCGTAGAGTGTGCCGGCGATGGTGGCCAAAGCAGCTGCAATAATCCAGGTGATGGCCACGACCTTGTCAGGATTGATGCCTGAAAGCAGTGCAAGATCTTCATTGTCCGAGTAGGCGCGCATGGATTTGCCAGAACGCGTGCGGTTGAGAAACCAGAACAAGGCTGCTACGACAACGATCATTGTGACAAACGTCAGTCCCTGACTGAGCTTAATAGTAACGCCCTGATCCAGACCGGTCATCTCCTTGAACTCACGCGCACGAATAATGAATCGCTCGCCATCGGCAAAATTCTGATCATCCGGGCCAATGATGAATCGTACTATGCCGTTGGTGATGAACATGATTCCCACCGAGGCAATAAGGTAGATGACAGGATCAGCTCGTTTTGCCCGGTAGAAACGATAGACAAAACGGTCACTGAGCAGCACAAACACAGCGCAGAAAAAGATACCAAACGGTAGGGCTAGCAGGGCGGTTGGAAGCGGCCCAAGGTTGATTCCCATGGACTGGAACCACCAGGTAAACAGGATGACCACCATGGTGCCCAGTGACATGGTATCGCCGTGGGCAAAGTTTGAAAAACGAAGAATACCAAATACAAGCGTGACACCAAGTGCGCCCAGCGCTAACTGGCTACCGTAGGCAATCGCCGGTACGATAACGAAGTTGGACAACAGGGCAAATGCGTTTAACCAGTTTTCCATATCAGCCTCCTAGAAAACTGCGTCGAACGTCAGGGTTATTCATAAGCGCGTGCCCAGTATCAGTAAAACGGTTGCGACCCTGAACCAGCACGTAGCCTTTGTCAGCTATGTTCAATGCTTGTCGGGCGTTCTGCTCCACCATAAGAATAGACAGTCCGGTGCGGGCGATATCAATAATAAGGTCGAATAGCTCATCCATGACAATGGGCGACACGCCGGCTGTGGGTTCGTCCAGCATCAGGACTTTGGGTTGAGTCATTAGAGCGCGACCAACGGCTACTTGCTGGCGTTGTCCGCCGGATAATTCGCCAGCGTTCTGATTGCGTTTCTGTTTGAGAATAGGAAACAGGTCATACACCTCTTGTAAGGTGCCGTTGATGTCGTCGCGGCGCAAAAATGCGCCCATTTCCAGGTTCTGTTCTACCGACATGGAAGGAAATATATTGTTGGTCTGTGGGACAAAGGCCATACCTTTGGCAACGCGTGCCTGTGGGGTGAGGGCTGTGATGTCTTCACCATCGAGCATGATGCGGCCGGTGTGAATGTTCAGCATGCCAAATACCGCCTTCATGGCGGTGGATTTGCCTGCCCCATTGGGGCCTACGATAACGGCTATTTCGCCCTTGTCTACCGCTATGGTGCAGTCGTGCAAAATGTCCACACTGCCGTAGCCGCCCGTCATGCCTTCGCCAATAAGGTAGCTCATGAGGCCACCCGGTTTTTCAGGCCAGTACCCAGATAGGCTTCGATGACTTGTTCGTTGGCTTTTATCTCATCCAATGTGCCTTGAGCCAGCACAGAACCTTCGGCCATGACAATAACGGGATCGCAGAGTTTGTCGATAAAATCCATGTCGTGCTCAATGACACAAAATGTATAGCCGCGCTCTTTGTTTAATCGGATGATGGCATCGCCAATGGTATTGAGAAGCGTACGATTCACGCCGGCGCCCACCTCATCCAGAAACACCACCTTGGCATCCACCATCATGGTACGCCCCAACTCTAGTAATTTTTTCTGTCCGCCAGACAGATTGCCCGCTAGCTCATCCGCCACATGAGATATTTCGAGAAACTCAATAACCTCGTTTGCTTTGATGCGAACCTGCTCTTCACGATCACGTACTTTCGCGCTGTTGAACCACACATCCCATAGCGCTTCGCCGGGTTGTTCATCGGGAACCATCATGAGATTTTCCCGTACGCTCAGACTGAAAAATTCATGGGCCACCTGGAAAGTCCTCAGCATGCCTTTGTGAAACAGAGCATGTGGTTCAAGGCCTGTGATGTCCTCACCGTCCAGATACACATGTCCCTTGCTGGGCTTGTGCACGCCTGCGATAACATTGAATAAAGTGGTTTTGCCCGCGCCGTTGGGGCCGATAAGACCCGTAATGGAGCCAGCGGCTATCTCCAGGGACGCTTCGTTCACCGCAGTGAAACCACCAAATTTCTTGGTGAGTCTGTCTACCTTGATCATGAAGTTTGGGTGCCTTTATGAGCTCATGGCACTGCGAGGCTATTCTCGAACAGCCTTTCAGACGCGCAGTTATAAGTTTAGCGTAAAAAAAAGGCGGCCAAAAGATGGCCGCCCCATGTCGTACTTCTAACCAATCAGTGGTCTAGCGAAAGCCAACTGTTGTTACTTCTTCGCCTTGGATCTCGATTTCACGGTAGTTGCCCGCGCTCTCGCCTCCACCAATCAGCTCAACATTGGAAGCACCCACGTAGTCAACGTCGCCACCAGCAGCCAGAATTTCCAGCGCTTTGGCAAGCTGCCCAGGCAGGATCTGCTCACCCGGTGCATTGGCTACATCCATCACATTGTTTTTGTAGACTTGTGGATCGGTGGAACCAGCAGCTTGCATGGCAAGCAGCATCAGCGCTGCAGCATCGTAGCTTTCTGCGGCAAACGGTGATGTTGGGTCAAAGCCTGTGGCCATTTCAGCGAACAAGCCTGCGCCTTCGCTATCAGTGCCTGGTGCCTGACCAAATGATCCATTGAGTTCAGAACCAATAGCTTCTGGTAGCGATGCGCCTACCATGCCGTCGGGCAGTACGAATGTCTCGAAAGCACCGGTGTCCAGAGAGCCCTGAATAACGCCCTTACCACCACTGTCGAGGTAACCTGCAACCACGAGAGCTTCGCCACCAGCGGATGCCAGTGCGCCAACTTCAGCTGAGTAGTCAGCCTTGTTATCTTCGTGCGAGCTGGAAATAGTGACGGTACCGCCAGCAGCTTCGAACGCGCTCTGGAAAGCATCTGCCAGACCTTTACCGTAGTCGTTGTTTGTGTAAGTCAATGCAACTTCCTTGAAGCCTCGATCCATCAGGATGTCGCTCATTACCACGCCCTGACGTGCATCAGATGGAGCTGTGCGGAAGAATAGGCCGTTGTCTTCGAGCGTGGATAACGCAGGGGAGGTTGCTGAAGGTGAAATCATGACCATACCGTTTGGCATGGCAACGTTGGTCAGTGCTGCTGTGGTAACGCCAGAACAGTCACCACCCACAACACCTGAGACCTTGTCGGAGGTGATCAAACGCTCGATGGCGGATGTTGCTGCAGCCGCATCTACACAGGTTGTGTCAGCGCGGATGGCTGTGACTGTTGAGCCGTCCAACAGTTTGCCAGAGGCGCTGACTTCAGCGATGGCTGCTTCGGCGCCGGGAGCCATATTGGCTACCAGAGATTCCAGTGGGCCTGTGAGACCCAAGAAAACGCCAATCTTGATATCTTCAGCGGAGGCGATGCCTGCAGCTGATCCCAGGCTTAGCGCTACAGCGGTACTTACCAGTAGTTTGTTCATGCTAGGTAGTTCTCCATTTGATGTTCTTTAGGCCCGTGGGTAGGGGCTCTGTGGACGTTCAAGCCTAAAACCATGACGGTTCGGCCACATTGTTGTCGTACACAAGCTTGGCAGATGGGCTCGGGCCTTAGGCACGAGGCAGTATGCATCGTGGCCTTCAGCGCGACTGTCAGGGTATGCCAGACGGCCCATTTTGACGGCGTTGAGTATGCACTGTCACGAGAGTAATTCCAATGCGTATGTAGTAAATGGTTATCCCAGTCGCCTCTATTCCCAGCTATAGTTCACGTTTTCAGGCGCGAGTTTGATGATTTTTCAGTTGTTAACAATTGCCATGGGTATTCAATCAGGATGAGCCAACTGCAAACGGAGTTTGGAGAGTACGCGCTGAGACGATGGCCGAGCAGTGCTGATCGCTCATTACAAGCGTGGGATGCGGCCGACGAGCTGATGCTGAGTCACCTGGCTCAGGCCCATGGTTCTCTATTGACGGGCGAGGCGCGGGTGCTGGTGTGCAACGACGCCCACGGGGCGCTGACGTGCGTGCTGCATGCTGCCAGGCCTGTGAACTGGTCTGACTCATATCTTGCGCAAACCGCTGCCGCCAAAAACTGGCAAGCTAACCATCTACAAGGCGCCCCCGAGGTCGTAGATTCTCTGACAAACCCTGAGGGGCCGTTCGATCTTGTGCTGATCAAAGTGCCCAAAACCTATGCATTGCTGGAGGATCAGTTGGCGCGAATTCGCCCGTTGCTACATGCGAACAGTGTGGTTGTTGCAGGCAGCATGGTCAGGCATTTGCAGCGATCAGCGTTTGCCTTGTTCGAAAAATACCTTGGGCCTGTAACCACCTCATTGGCCGTGAAGAAAGCGCGATTGGTGTTTTGTCGTGTTGATCAATCTCAAACGCCTGTGCCATCGCCTTTTCCTGACCGCTACACCGACACATCGTTGGATATCACACTGCTTAACCATGCCAATGTGTTTTGTCGGGACAAGGTGGATATCGGTGCACGGTTTTTTATCGCTCAGTGCCATAAGCTGCCACAGGCTTCCCAGATTATTGATCTGGCCTGTGGCAACGGCATCATGGGGATTCATGCGCAAAAGCTGCAAGTTGATGCGCAGCTGCATTTTGTTGATGAGTCTTATATGGCGACTGCATCAGCACGGCAAAATTATAACGACGTGTTTGGCGATGTGAGCGAGTCCAAAAGCCCCAGCCCACAATTCCTGACATGCAATGGCCTTGAACCGGTTGCCTCGTCGTCAGTGGATCTGATTATTTGCAATCCACCGTTTCATGCCCAACATGCGATTGCCCAGGATACAGCGCGCTCATTTTTCACGAGTGCGGCCAGATGTCTGAGCTCGACAGGGGAGTTGTGGATAGTGGCGAATCGGCATCTGACTTACCGCCCTGATCTCAAACGGCATTTCCGGGTGTGCGAGGTGGTGGCTGCCAATGAGAAGTTTGTGGTGATTAGAGCGGCGTCGAAGACAAATTGACCCGCCGCGCAGAGCGACTCACCGCCTATCGGTGAGTCAAGCATATGTATCACTATGTGCGGGGTGAGCGCTGAGCTGGATGACGCTATTTGGCAGGCACCCACACCAGCATGATTTCATCAATGCTGATATCGGTTTTCTCAAGGCCAACGCTCATGGTGTCTATCTCAGCAGATTTGTCTGACCATTCTTGTTGTATCTGATACAGATCCTCACTTAAGGCATCTTCAAGCTCCTCGCGATCTTCCACCAGATCGTTGTAGCGGTTTTCAGCAGTTTTAAGACGCTCTTCGGCTTTGGCCACCATTCGCCCTTTACTCTGACTTCTTCGCAGACCCCCTGTAATCATGGATCGAGTGCTGCGCCGTCCACCCAGAAGGCTGCCTATAAGACCACCGGCGATGTCCATCACCTGACTGGTTCTCTGGTCTTTTTTGCGGCTGATAGCATCGAATTGTATTTCACGAATCTTGTCAGTCGATTTTTGAATGGCAGCATTTACCCGATCAATCTTCTTGGAAAGCACGCGTCGTAGCTTGTCAGCATCCTGGTCGGCTTTGTTGTCAGCTTCAGTCAGACAGCGTTGTTCAAACTGCTCCATGCTCTCACCAATACGTGAATACAATTTGAGCGCGCGGTTGTGGTAGAGCTCCACTTGCTCCTCGCGATAGATATGGTTTTTTATCTCTGTCTGGGCTTGCTTGAAATAGGTCTTGTTGGCAATCTTGGCATCGGGTAATCGATAGACCGCATCGGCGGGTGCCTCGGCTACAAGATCGCGTTCGTCGTAGTCCACAACCACAGCCGTATTGGCATCTACAGGCCCGTCAAGCGGGGTGATGATAGCCTCCCATTCTGCTTCGTGACGCAGCTTGGCTTTTGTATCGTCAAACAGTAAATGTACACGCACCGCTACTGCGGCTTGCAGTGCTATGCCTGATTCTGTCAGGCCCAATGCGGGGACAAAGTGTGCAGCCGGATCAAGGTAACGCACTTTGATACCTTCAGCCACTTGCGGTACAAGCTGGCTTTCGTCGGCACGTAGTACCATAGCTTCCGTGGAGTCTTGCGATGCTGATGAGCTGTCGGTAGGGCGAGGGGCACGCTGTTCGTCAGTGGTGAGTGAGCTTATCTGTTCGCGCGTTAGTGGTCCTGCCAGGTAGGACATTGCCCAGCGGGTGGCAAAGTGCCGAGGCTCGGACGCGCGTGTGGAATGCATGACGAACTGGCGTTTATCCAGGGCCGATATCTTCTCGCTGATGCTTTTTAAATCTACACTGCCATCAGATGCACCCATGCCATCCAGCAGACGTTGTTTATCTCTGTCGGTTTGCAGTCGGCCTATCATCCAGGTGCCAGCGTTGGAGATTGCCTTGTAGTCTATGTCTACCGGGTTTTGTGTTGATAATACAAGTCCGACGCCAAACGCTCTGGCTTGTTTCAAAATGGTGAGTATCGGTTTTTTTGAAGGTGGCATGCCCACAGGGGGTACATAGCCAAACACCTCATCGATATAGATGAGTGCTCTTAGCTCACTGGTTCCTTGTTGCGTGCGCATCCAGGTCACCATTTTGGATAGTAGAAGTGTTACGACAAACTGGCGCTCCTCGTCGCTCAAATGCGACAGAGATACAATGGCTGCCTGAGTCTTACCGCTTGTACCGTAGAGCAGATCCTGAATGTCCAGATCACGCCCTTCACTCCAACTGGCAAAGGAGGGTGAGGCTGCCAGACCGTTCAGTCGCATGGCAAGCTTTACTCTATCGCCAATGGGAAAGAAGGTATCCAGATCGATAACACCCAGTTTTCGCATCGGCGGTTGCTGGATAAGACCAATGAGTGTGGCCAGGTCAAGATCTTCGTTTTTCTGCCATTTGTGATTGATCAGGTTGGAAAGCAAAATGTGTTCACGCCCACTGAGCGGATCGCTTTCAATGCCCACCAGCGTAAGTAGTGATGAGGCAAGCCCTTCAATTTCATCTTGCAGAATTTCCGGATCGGTGCCGGCTGCGGGTGCCTTGAGCGATCCGATGATGTTTAGTGGTATGCCTGCGGTGGAGCCTGGCGTGTAGATGGAAAAATCCACCGTCTCGTGGAGCTTGCGTCGGGTTTCCTGACTAATGCCTGAGCGCTCGAGACCACTTTTCCATGACGAGGCGGTATCTACGGCTGCCTGTACTTTTGCCGCTTCATCGCCAGCGTCGCTGATCCAGGGCATAAAATCTGTCGGCAGAAGGTCGGGGAAGCCGAGTAACAGATTACCCATATCACCTTTAGGATCAATGATGAGAGTAGGTGTGCCATCGCGCAGTGCCTCCTCCAGTAATACAATGCCCAGGCCGGTTTTACCAGAACCTGTCATCCCGACAATTACGCCGTGCGTGGTCAGGTCTGAGGAATCAAGAAACAGGGGTTGCTCATCGGTAACCGATTTACCCAGGTAATAGTGTTGGTCGGGGCGGTTGACACTCATAGACTGGCTCGCTGTTTCCGGTAAACCGTGTGGCGGCTTATTGGCTGGATTTGATACAGTATAGCTGTGTATAACAATGGTATTCATTTAGCCTATGAGTCATCCCGACACCGCCCAAACCGCTAGGTCTGTTGTTAGCGTTGAATGGCTGCAAGCTCACCATGATGACGACAATGTGCGCGTGCTGGATGCTTCTATGCATCTGCCAGCCACCGGGCGTAATGCGCACGAGGAATTTGCACAGCAGCGCATACCACGAGCTGTGTTTTTTGATATCGACGCGTTTTCTGCCGCGAGTGCTCTGCCACATACGCTACCTGAGGCGTCGCAGTTTGCTGAGGCTGCCGGCGCGCTGGGTATTGCCGAGCATCACACCATCGTGGTGTACGACACGGTCGGCCTGTATTCAGCTGCCCGAGTGTGGTGGATGTTCCGGCACTACGGTGCCACAAACGTTGCTGTTCTGGATGGCGGCTTGCCAGCGTGGATTCGTGCAGGTGGTTCAGTAGAGCCGCTGAGCACAACTTATCCTGCTTGCACGTTCAAGGTGGGTACCACCGCTGAACAGCGAGCGCATGAGGTGGTTGATGCCCCGGCCGTTCTAGCGGCTAGTAAAGGTAGCGCCATTATTCTGGATGCCAGATCGGCCGGGCGTTTTGCAGGCACAGACAAGGAGGCCAGGGCTGGTCTGCGTAGCGGGCATATCCCGGGTAGCGTGAGTTCGCCATTTGTACAAGTGCTTGATGAGCAGGGGATGCTCAAGAGCGAAGCACAGTTACAGGCACTGTTTGCACAGTGGAGCGTTGGGCAAGATAGTCAGACCATTACCACCTGTGGTTCTGGAGTAACAGCGGCGGTTTTGTGCCTTGCGCTGGAGCGTGCTGGTCTACCACCAGCGCGTTTGTATGATGGCTCCTGGAGTGAGTGGGGCTCGCTGAACGAGATGCCGGTGGCTACGAGTCTGGAGTAATAGTTTTCTCAGAGGAGCGCTCGCTCTTCGCATCAGACGCTTTCGCATGGTCAGGATTCATCGGCGCATCGTGCATTAACGTTCTGTCCCACAGCGGGACACGACGTCGGTAGGCTGCACGCCCTATCAGATGTGCTCCGACGGGGGCAGTGAGCAGCAAGAATGCGATGATCATGATGGCCTTTGTGATGACCAGCGAGCTGGCAAAGTGTACTGACACACCTAGTACGATAAGCCCTACACCCAGTGTTCCGGCTTTGGTTGACGCATGCATCCTGATTAATACATCAGGCAGTCGAAGCAGCCCCAGGCCTGCAATAGCGGCAAAGCCGCCGCCGAGAATAATCAGGATACTTACAATCAGATCATTCATTTTGGCAGCTCGGAGGCGTTGGATGGTGGGTTGCCAGGGTCATGTTCATGGCTCTGTGTGTCGGTGGGTCTGGGTTCGTTAGTCTCCAGATATCGGGCAAAAGCCACCGTGGCAAGAAAGCCCACCAGAGCCAGAGCCAGTCCTAAATCGAGATAGGCTGAATTGTCCAGTTGCAGGGCCAGCAGTGAGGTTATTGCTACTAGCAGTATGGTCACAAAATCCAGAGACACGACACGATCAGCAGCAGTTGGGCCTTTGAACATGCGTATACAGCCAGCAATTAAACCAATCATGGTCAGGCCCATTGCCAAATTGATGGCAGAATTCAAATTTTCCATTACCGCATCGCCTCGAGTACGCGCTTTTCCATACCTTGCTTGACCTCAGCCTTGAATAGCTCCGGGTCATCAACAAACATGGCATGCACCAGCAAGTGAGATCGATCATCGCTAATGTCGATGGATAATGAGCCGGGCGTTAATGACACAAGGTTTGCTAGTACGGTGATTTCAGCGTCAGTGGAGGCTTCCAGAGGCACGGCAACAATAGCAGGCTTGCTTTTTTGTATCGGCGTGAGTACATCCCAACCCACTTTTAAGCTGGACACAATGAGTTCGTAGAAGAAATACAGTACAAGCTGCGCACCATCAAATAATTTTGCGCAGTAACGGTTGCCACCGAACAAGGGTTGCAGGATAAACATCACCAGATATCCCAGTAAAAATCCTACGATGAGACTGGGTAGCCCGATGCCGCCGTTGAGTGCTGCCCAGACAAATGCCAGAATAAGATTGATAGAAAAAGGCGTCATTGGACTTCTCCACTGTCGGGTATGGCGGTGGTCTGCATGACCGTCTCCATATAGCGCGTTGGCGTCAGCAAGCCCTCGGCAGCCACATCAGACCACTCTATAACTTTGCCCGGCAACAATCCAAACAGAATCATGATCGCGGACAAGCCGAGTACTGGAAGCCAGGAACAATGGTCTGGTTTGGCAAAGGTCTTCGTCGGCGGGTTTTTATGATGCGCGGCATCAGTACCCACAACAGCATCAATAGGTTTTGCTTTCCAGAAAGCTTCTGACCAGATGCGAATAAGAGGGATGAACGTTAACAGGCTGGCAAGTACCACAACGGTGACTACCAGGGCTGCATCGTGGTGCAGGCCGGCTTCTAGCACCAGCACCTTAGCCCAGAATCCCGAGAGGGGTGGGATGCCGATTAGCGACAATGCCGCCAGTAGGAACACCATAGAAAACCCAGGCCGTTCCTGATAAAGCCCGCCTAGCTTTGACAGTTCAAACGATCCACCCAACTTGCCGACAATGCCTGCAATCATAAACAGCAGGGCTTTTATCAGGATGCCGTGCAGCATATAGAAAATAGCAGCACCCATCGCCAGTGCTGATCCAAGCCCCATGCCCACTAGCATGAACCCGATAGAGCCGATGACATGAAAGGCCAGGATGCGTCGGATATCGCTGTGCGTCATGGCACCGAACACGCCGAGCACCATAGTGACAAGGCCCAGATACAACAAGGTGGCATTGATGGCCTCGTTGTCGGCTGGAAATATCAGCGTGAATGTGCGCATGAGTGCGTAGATACCCACTTTCGTCATCAGTGCTGCAAAAACGGCTGTAACGCTGATGGGCAAGGTGTGATACGAGGCTGGTAGCCAGAAATACAAAGGGAAAACCGCTGCCTTGATACCAAACGCGATAAGAAACAGCACTGCAACCACCGACACTAGTCCCTGATTCTCAACTTGAGGTACGCGCACGGACAAGTCCGCCATATTGAGAGTACCTGTCAAGCCATACAGTAAGCCGATGGCTGCCAGCAGGAGCACAGTAGAGATCAGATTAATGGCTACATATTTGACGGCACCGTCAAGTTGTACCTTGTTACCGCCCAATACCAGCAGTGCAAACGTGGAGATCAGCATCACCTCGAACCACACATAAAGATTGAAGAGATCACCCGTGATAAATGCACCCACCACACCGGCAATAAGCATGTTGAGGAAGGTAAAGAAACCACCTTCTATACGTTCTTCGGAAACATCATCTATAGCAAACAGACTGACACAGACAGCCACAATAGCGGTGACAACGATCAGCAAGGCGCTGAGCATATCCACAACAAGAGTGATACCCATAGGCGCAGGCCAACCACCCATCTGGTTCGATAATGGACCGTGCGTGGCCACCTGATATAGCACCACCCCTGAGAGCAACAACAGCAGTGTGGAGCCGACAACACTGATCAGGCCGCGTGTTGTTGCACTGGCAGGAACAACAAAACTTGCCACCGCTGTAATCATGGGAATGAGCAGGCACGAGATAAGCAGACCGTTCATACAGTCTGCTCCGCATCAGGCCGCTTCTCGGCCAGATTCATCTCTTCAACGTTCACGGTACCGATAGCCTGATAAGCCTTGAGTGCAAGGATAAGCGTAAAAGAAACAAGGCCAAATCCGATGACGATAGCGGTAAGCACCAGAGCCTGGGGCAGGGAGTTAGCGTATTGCTCGGTGCCGCCGTCGACTATCAGTGCAGGTGCTCCAGTAGTCAGGCCGCCGACAATAAAGATAATAAGATTGGCCACGTTACTGATGAGCACAAGCCCAAACAGGAACTTCACCAGATTACGGCTGAGGATGAGCCATACGCCCACGGACATTAGAACACCAACTAGAAGGCTGAGTAGAATTTCCATCTAGAGCTCCTCCTCCATGGCAATGACCATTCCGGCTACACCACCCACTACAACCAGGTAGACGCCAATATCAAAGATGAGCGGAGTACCTAATGCCAGACCTTTGTCGGTCGCTGTTGCACCAATAAATAGCCACATACCGGTAAGAAAGCCGTCGCCTTGCAGTAGCGGCAAAATGCCGGAACCCACGGCCATGAGTAGTCCAACCAGCACCAGCTTGCGAGGATCAAATCTTAGCAACTTGCGCATTAATGCAGGACCCTCTGCAAGACCATAGACAATGATTCCAGCAGCAGCCACAAGCCCGCCGATGAAGCCACCACCGGGCTCGTTATGTCCACGCCAGAGCAGGAACAGAGAAAACAGCAGCATAAGACCGACCAGTAGCCGACTGATGGTACTGAATATCAGCGAATTCATGAGTTAGGTCCTTGAGAATGTGCACGTACTTTTAAAAGGGCGATAACGGCCATGGCCGCTGTGGCAACCACCGCAACCTCACCTAGCGTATCCAGTGCACGAAAGTCCACCAGAATGACGTTGACAATGTTGCGACCGTAGGCCTTGGTCAGACTGTTTTCTGCAAAGAACTGGGTAACACTCATGTCCAGTGGCGCAAGCGCAACACCCAAGGTAATCACGGCCATGACAACACCTGCGGCTATGGCAATAATGGCGTCGCGAAGTGGTCCAGCCTTGCCCGGATGTGCCTCGCCGGGAAAGCGTGGCAGGCGCACCAGAACGGTAGCAATAAGCACGACGAACAGGGTTTCGACCATGAGCTGCGTGATGGCCACATCGATTGCGCCAAACACCAGAAATACCACTGCAATGCCACTGCCCACGATACCCAGCGCACAGATGGATAACAATCGGGATGTGCTCAGCGCAATCACAATGGCCGCTGCTATCATGAGAACCACCACAAATGCCACGAGTGGGCTGACCGGTGACACGTTGCCCAGATCCAGATTCACCGAGTTGTAGATCATGGTGCCTGCGGCACTCAGAACGAAAACACTCAGCACGATCGTCAAATAATGGCTTAATGAACCTGTTTGCAAGCGATTGGTGAGTGATTGCGCCAGGTGTTGCGTGCGGTCGAGTACAGCTTCGTAAGCACTGTCTCCAACGACAGGCAGTTTGGCCACTGCGCTATTGATAAGCTGCGACACCTTCGTGAATTTAAAGAATATCAATGCGCCAATGGAGACTGTGACGATACTGAGTATCAACGGAATGTTGACCCCGTGCCAGAGCGACAGATAGACGTCAGTACGCTCAGACAGTATCTCGGCGATAGCAGGCTCGAGTATGGATTTGGCAATGAGATCGGGGAAGATACCGGTCGTCAAACCTGCTACCGCCAGTATCACAGGGCCCGCCCACATTAGAATAGACACTTCGCTCGGCGTGCGATCGATAGTTGCCTTGCCACCCAGAAAGACCCGAAAGACAAAGGTCAGGGCGATACCTACCATCATTGCATTGGCGGCAACCGCTGCAATCACAATCAGCCATGGCTCATCAGCGATGGCCAGCGCACCTTCGTACTTTAGCTCTTTACCAATAAATCCCAAGAAGGGAGGAAAGCCTGCCATGGACAGGGCCGCAAGGGTTGCCGCGATGCACGTGATGGGCATATGCCGGATGAGCGATCCCAGTTTTTCGATCTCACGTGTACCGGTGCTTTTGTCGATGTTGCCTACCGATAGGAACAAAGCGCATTTGTAGAAAGCATGCACGATCATAAACGTGACGGCTGCTAACGCCGCAATGCGTAAATCAGAGGCCAGAAACAACGTCAGAATGCCCAGTGCCATGACTGTGGTCCAGGCCAGCATCAGCTTCATGTCAGTCTGGCGAAGCGCCATTAGCGAAGACCAGACCGCGGTAATGGCGCCAGCAATGCTGAGTGTATAGAACCACGCATCAGTACCCCCAAGTGAAGGTTGCAGGCGCATCATCAGATAGATACCCGCCTTTACCATGGTGGCCGAATGCAGGTAGGCGCTAACAGGTGAGGGCGCGGCCATCGCATTGGGCAGCCAGAAGTGGAACGGGAACTGCGCCGATTTGGTAAACGCACCTAACAAAATCAGTGCAAGGATGATCAGGTACTGGGGATGCGCTGTGATACCTGAGCCTGCTGCAATGATCTCTGATAGCAGGTAGGTGTCAGAGGCTTGCCCCAGCATGATGAGACCCACCAGAAGTGCAAGACCTCCACCGCCGGTAATCAGCAGAGCCTGCAATGCGGAACGACGAGCTTTGCCATTCTCGTGATCAAATCCCACCAGCAAAAACGAGGTGACGGTGGTTAGCTCCCAGAAGACAAACAACAAGATGATGTTGTCAGCGGATACCAGACCCAGCATGGCGAGCATGAATGCCAGCAATAACCACTGCAGGCGAGCATGGCTTTTGTGGACCTTGAAATAGCCGAAGGAATACAGGACAACAAGGATACCAATGCCGCTTATCAGCAGTCCGAACAGCAGGCTGAGTCCGTCTATACGAAACGCAATCTCTACCCCTAACCTGGGAATCCACGGAATGTTCAGCGTCCACGGTATGCCCGACGATACGGTCGGTATCACTGCTAGGAAAGCCAGAAAGAACGCCGCTGCTGTTATTAGCGCACAGCCGAAAGCAAGCTTTGCGGATTGCGAGGCACTATTGGGCTGGGTTGCCGCGCCACTCGACACGTTATCTGGCGTATTTTCGACTGACATGAATCCTGTTAAACAGTAGTGCAGATTTGGGTGTTAGCGAATGAGTCGCGTCCAGTGCATCGCTAAGCTGTGAATAACCAGTACAGCATAGGCGCAATAACTGGCAACAGAGTATCGGAAGATCGAACAATCAGGTCAAGTCGAATGTTGCTTACCCTGGAATCGGCTTTGTCGACGCAACCTTCGTGCCTCTAGAGTGTCTGAGAGCTGGCAGTCGTAGGGTGTGTGTTAACGGCGGCATTTTTTCGGCGCGCGCGTTAGCTTGGAATTACTGAGAAGTCGCTTGTTACCTGGCCGTAGCACTGTGGCCGTTCAATTGCATAAAGTTATCTATCTATCAGCCGACGCAAGATCGACCGTTCATCGGTGCGAAATACTTCTACACTCTATAACGCGATTACGTTTTGTTTCTCCATTGCTTTCAGACCTTCACAAACATCATGATGAAATGTACCGGGCGCCGGAAGCCCAGTGTTGGTAGTACCAGCGATCTCCGACTGCAGATCAGGCCAGCAATGCTGCCGTTACTCGCGTGCTGTTTGCTAGTTGCGGGCTGTGAGTCGAGTGATTCCATTGGTAGTTCAGTTCCTATCGACGATGGTCGCGAAGCTGAGCCTGAGCTTGCGCCCGCAGAGCCTTCTATTGCGCTAACACCCGATGCACCGGCAAATCCTTCCACACAGACGCCGACGACACCAGCACCACCGATTGCCGATGTAGCTGGTGTAGCCGATGGATTGTTCGTCAGTTCTGGAACAGACATCGTCGATAACATTGCGCTGTATGACGAGGACGGGTACGGATCTCTCGATGTCATCAGGATTGATCTAGTGACGCGTACCACTGCGGGTATCTGCATTGAGGACGATCTATCGGGCTGCACGCTCGCGGATGTGTTGGCGGATACCAATTCGCGCGACAGCCTCAAAGTGGATATCCCTGTACATTTCAGCGCGACTGATTTTGCTGATGATGGCCTGCTGAACAATGCCGAGCTTCGCCAACGTGGCGGCGGTTCGCGGCTAGCGCCGCAGAAGTCATTTCGAATCAAGCTGGATGATAAGGATGAGCTGTGGCGTGGCGAGCGGCATCTACAACTGAACAAGCATCCGTTTGACAACAGCCGTGTTCGCAACAAGCTGTCGTTCGATCTCATGAGTACCATTCCGAATCTGCCAGCCTTCAGAACGCAGTTTGTCAATCTGTGGATAGACGATGGCCAAGGAGCTGTGGATTTTGGTTTATACACACACGCAGAACGTGGAGATGAGCGTTATTTAGAGCGTCATGGGCTGGATTCGGATGGACGGTTGTACAAGGCTGAGTTTTTTCGCTTTCTACCGTCTGATCGTGACACATTGCTGATCGATGCAGAGGGTGAGCCGCAGGATGAAGATATCTTTGAAACCGTGCTGGAGATAGAGAACGGTAAGGATCACCGTAACCTTATCGCCATGCTGGATGCTCTACATGATCCTGCTCAGTCTTTTGAGTCGGTTCTGGATCGTTATTTTAATGAAAAAAATGTGCTGACTTGGCTGTCGGTTAATCTGTTGTTAGGTCAGCAGGACGCCACTCGTCATAATTATTATCTGTACAACCCCGAAGGTTCGGAAAAATTCTTTTTTCTTCCCTGGGACTATGACATGACGTTCGAGGAGCACGAATTGCCGCCTGAGGGGTTTTCTTCCGAAGCACTTAAGGCCAGAATTCAGTTTGGTTACGCGATAGGTGCCCAAAATGAATTCATGGAAAACTACTATCGTCTGCCTGGAACGCACGACAAAATTATCGCTGCAACTGAACAGCTACGCAGTCAGTACCTCAGCCACACGACGATTAGTGAACGCGCTGCGCTGTTGTCATCAACCACTGAGCCTTTTGCATCAACTGCTCCAGACATAACGCACAATCAAAGTTTCTCTGTGAGATCAAGTTCTGATTTTGCCGACAAAGTGGCGTTCAACCACACGGCCCTGAACAATAACTTCAGTATTCCATTGCCGCCCACCTTGAACGTGCCTGAGCTTGTTGGACAACAGTATCGCTTTAGCTGGATGCGTGCACACGAACTCACTGGGCACGATTTAACCTACGAGCTACAGCTGGCTACCTCAGCGGAGTTCAGTGCTGACAGTATTGTCTATTCGGTGTCCGGCATTGCTGACACACCCGCTGATGCCCTTAGCATCATCACCCACGATGTGCCTGCAGAACAGCTGGTGCCCGGGCTGCGTTTTGCCAGACTTGTTGCACGTTCAGTGCTTGAGCCTGCGCGCTACTGGCAGGTAGCGGACAACCACCTTGAGCTGGACGGTAACATCCACTATGGGGTGATCAGCTTTAATGTTGAGTAACTGCAATTAGCCAAAGTGGTAAATCGGCGCGCAAAGAATCTACTTTATTAAAAGCGGTATTCAACTTCCGCTCTGGCCAGCCACGCCGCATCACGATCTGCATCAAATGAGTCTTCTGGCTCAAACAGGCCGAACGTGCCTATGACTTGCAGTTGCTTGTTGGGCTCAAACCCAATGATGACGTCCACAGCCTTGCCCAGATTTTTAGCAATGCCTTCTGGTTCGAATTCAATATCGCTGCCGCGCAACTGATCTTCGGCTTCTACCTGCTCATAGGCATGCAACGCAAAATCAAGTTCCCAGTCTTTTGCGATCTCAAAGCCTGCTCCTAGCGTGATGATCTGAATGTTGGTGAGCTCTGGATCAAGCACTTCTCCCAGATAGCGAAAGGAGTTTTTGTTGTTTAGAGCAAAGTCGTTGTCATGAAGCCCACTCTGTCGGAACCTGTCTTCGCTTGATCCTCCAGTGGCCCGCGCGTAGGCCACAGTGTAGGTGGCCTTCAAGGTACCTCCAGCGCGCCAGTTGATACCGATGTCGAATGCTGAACCGCCGACATCGCGAGTACTCTGCGGGGCAATGTCGCCATTCGCATCAGCTTGGGTAGGTGCGAGCTCGTCGCCGTCTAGCGCGCTGGCGTGAATCCAGTATCGCCAGTTTGAGTTGTCGGGTTCTACAATACCCTGTAGGCCAATCCAGGTGCGGTCGGTGTCGTTCGGCGTTGCACGATGGAAGACATAGGGCATCCAGAGCGTGTCTTTGGAAGGCGTTATCCTTAGCATGGCCAATGTGTTGTCGATGTCGTCAAACTCGGAGATGGTGCTGGCATTGATCCAGTCTTGACGAGTATAGGAAAGCTCAAGTTCGAAAGCACCTTTCCCGTATCGGATGGCCAGGCCATCCAGATTTTCATCAAGGATAGCTTCCATCGGGTCGTTCAGAGCCTGTCTGCCAGCACGCAACCGCACGTTGCTTTGCGGTCTATAGTCTATGAAGAGGCGCTCCAGGTCGTAGGAAAAATCATCCTCCGAATTGTTCAGCTCGCTCTCGGTGTTACGCAGGCCGGCAAGTTCCAGCTGTGCCACCAGACGTGTTGTTGAATTGAGCTGTTGCCTGATGCCCAGCGTAAATTCCAACTCGACATGACCGGTGTCGCGTTGCAACGTGCTCCGCGTGTCTTGCCCGTCAGCTTGCTGTAACTCGAGGGACACCCGTGCATCGATTTCGGGTGCTGGACGGGCTGACTGCCTTGCGCTCTGGGCACTTTCGGTGCGCAGAGCTTCAACCGTGGGTGCTTGAACGGCCTGAGGTACCTGAGTTGCAGACGGGGCCGTCTGCTGTGTGTGACCGGTGAGCGGTAGTGCAAGTGCTACCGCAACTGAAGCCATTGCAACTGTGTGAATAGTACCTGCAGAGGATGCAGGTTTTCTAACGGCATTCTGGTGAGTCATGTAGGAGTCAGGTCTTTGAGGCTTGTGCTTTGCCGGTACCCGTATTGTCCATGACGTAACGCGCCTAGTCCAGTGCACACAGTCATTGATTTGTCACTTAAGCTATTGCGCTAGCGCCAATTGCTCACGAGCCAGTATGAACCATGTGTCGGCAGCATTTTTTGTGCGCCCGCCATTGTCCCGAACGAACAGGAAGCCGCCACCAACAGGTGTCAGGCCTTCCACATTCCGAAACAGGTTTTTATCTTTACTACGAAACCGTACTGGCTGCGCATCTGAATCCAGCCCTAACGTCCACAGTGTTGATCGGTTTGAGCCGCCGGACTCGCGTTTGCTCACCAGTAGGAGCGTATCAGTAAGATCATCGTAGCTCATGGCGCGTATTCCGCCTTTGTTCAGATCTATGGTCTTCAGTTCGTCGTTGAAGAGCGCTGGCTCACCCTGCAGATAAGCCACGGCATTGGTCAGCGTAACGATAATGGCGTTGTTTTTTAGCTGCGGTGTACGCAGGCCAATAAGCAGATGTTCGCGGCGACGATCGTAGGCGAGACCTTCAATGTTGAGAGCGTTCTTACTGCCTTTCTTGCTGCCGTCAACTTTATCGCTCAATGCCGGATAGTGTGAGCGCAAATCATCGAATAGATCCTGTCGCAGCAATGCGCTGTGAATGTCATTTCCATCACGCGTGAACAGCACCAGCTTTTCCCGTGCAGGTGATTTTCCGCGGCTGGCATTCTCGTGTGACCCTATTACAAAGAATTGCTGTTCGGAAAGTCTGGCAACACCTTCCAGATCATCAAGGGGGGCCAGTAGCGTGCGTTGTATGAGCGATGGTGAGGTGGCTTGTTCGAATTCTTCGAACGCAAAACCTACGGGGTCTGTGTCTGATAGTGCAAGCCGTGTCAGCGGTGCGCTGGCCTCATCTTCCACCACTATCAATGTATGGACATCCAGCATCGCCACGCCAGAGGGTTCTCTAAGCCGCTCGAAGATCCCACTTGCTACTGGGGTATCGATGAGAATGTCGTGTTTTGCAGGGGCAGCGTAAGCGCCAGCGACCCAGGTGAGGAGCTGTACAGCAACAAGCGTCCTGATCACGTCAGCATCAAAACGCCAGAAAATTTCAATGCCACCAACAGGAGTAACGATGTCACAGTAAAAATTGTGCCCACCATGAACGCAGTATAAGAGTAATACAAATGCTGGTACTTCTTGTCAGCGGTGACCCCCAGATCATAGATATGGGCAAGCATTGCTTTGTAGGTTCTTTGTGGATCATTTAGCAGGTGTGACATGGCATCGATGTACTCGGATTCGTGTAAATCGGAGAATTCTTCAAACACCATAAGGCGAGCTTCATCGTGCATGAAGTCCGCATAGTTGAATTTTTTGCGACTGATCTCAGGTCTGGCGGCGAATACGGCAAATGTGGTTGCCAACGCACAGGTGATCAGAAAAATAGAGATGGGCAGCATATACATGCCGTTAATGGATATCAGGTGCGTGCCAGAGATAATCAGCATGGACATAAGAAGTCCATTGAGCGAGATCATGATGTTGGCTTTTGTGGCCGCCAGTGCCAACATATCCAGCTGTGCACGATAGGCATTACGCAGAAGAGTGTCTACGCCACGGCTGCCTTTTGCCAGGTTGAATGCTGGCGCGTCGTTGGGTTCGCTGGCTTTTGCGCTGGTATCTATCTTGGCTTTTGTCTTGGCTTTGGATTTGGATTTACTGCCCGAACCTTTGGATCTCGGAATGTCAGTTGCACCATCGGCCAAACACTCATCGGGCTGCCCTCTTTCGGTCGCAGGCGAGTTGGGCAACACCCGCAGAGCCGTGGGGCCATCCTTGTCATCTTTTTGTGTGGTTAGGGAAGCCACCATGTTGTTTTATCCTTATCTTCCTTGACTTGTGCAGTTCACGTTGTGCATCGGGTTCATGTCAGCGTCATCTGGCCGGAAACCGACCCATGCGCACGTGGATTGTTGGTCTGGATGAATCGAGACTGCAATCAATAGCAAGTGTAGTAGCTACTAGAACCAATTTCTGTGCCGGAGTGAGGTGAGTTTATGTGTAAATTGTTGCACCTCGCTAACAACAAACGCAACTCTGTCGCTATTGTTCAACCCATTGCTATATAAATTAGGCAGTTAGCTTGATTTTAAGAGATGTCACTAACGGTGAGCTGCACAATAAATCCATCTATTTATCGTTATTGGCAAGTTGGTGTAAATATTTTAATGACAATAAAATGACGCCAGATAGGGGTGACTTTTATGCAATATAACGTGGTTTGACAGTGTGAGACTGTCCTTTGCAGGCATAAGCAGTGCATTACTGCTTGCTCCAGCCTTCAGCTCTGCGAATACTGACTTTCACGTGAATCGATGCCGTTTTAGCCTTCATCTGACCCCCGAGCAATGCCTCAAGCATTACTCGGGGCAGGCCAATTCAATAGTAACGCGCACTGATGCGGGTTTACTCGTGGCATTCCCGGCGGTGGAGATCAGAAGGTTCGTCTCTCACGATGGCCTGCACGGACGTTTCGAGATCGTGTTTGATCGGCACAACAAGCTGGTGAGTCTGAAGCGTGTGGGTTCATAGCCTCACCATAGTCCACTCTAGCTGCGCGGTTTAACATTCTCAGTATCGTACAAAGGCTTATAGCCCACCGACGCCACGATCACTGGATACTGCTCATCGAAGTAGTCAATTAACAACTCTGCGCCAACTTTGCAGTACTTATAGGGCAGATAGGCCAATGCTATGTTTTTACCTACGCTTGGTCCGTAAGCAATACTTGTGGTGTACGAACGTCTGCCGTTCTCGTCAATGAGCGTCTTTTGGGTGTGTTTATCAAGTACGGCACACGTGCCCACGGGGTAGCGGGCGACCCCTTGGCTGTCGACATTGTCGGTCATCGTCAACGTGCACAGATAGGCTGGCTGGTGCTCACGTTCACGTATGGCAAGGTAGGGTGCTTTACCGTGAAAGTCAGCCGCCTTGACTTTGGCTCTTGCAAGATCTGCTTCCACCAGATTGTATTCGGTTAGGAGGTCGGCGTTTTGCAGGCGCAGGCTTTTCTCCAGGCGTCGACTGTTGGCGTAGGTTTCCACGCCAATGGGTGTGACCCCTTGTGCTGCCAGTGCATCCCAGACCACTAGCCCATCGTTATAGGCAAAGTGCAATTCCCAGCCTTGTTCGCCAACGTAGGATATGCGGAAAGCACCAATCGATACGCCATTAATGGTGAGCGTTCTGACAGCTGCAAAGGGAAAGTTTTCCTCAGACAATGCATCCGGGTTGTCCACCACACGTGCCAAAGTGGCTCGAGCGTTGGGACCCCAGACACCCAGGCAAGCGTAGTGGGTGGTCAGATCCTCAATGCTCAGATTCGTTAGGGCACGCTCGCCGCTTAAGCGTTGTAGCCAGATGAAATCACGGTTGCCAGAGTCGCCTCCGTCAATCACTCTGAAGTGATCATCAGCCATTCGAATAACGGTCAGATCAGCGCGTACGCCTGCCGTGTGATCAAGAAAGTGGGTATACACGCCTTTTCCGACGGGTGTATCACCGCCCACTTTGGCCACGCACACGTATTCCATTAATACTTCTGCATCCACACCTTTGACATCGTAGATAGCAAAGTGGGACAGGTTAACCATGCCCACGTCATCACTGATGTGCAAATGTTCGGCATTGGATACCCGCCAGAAGTGGCGCGCATCCCATTCGTTTTCACGCAACGGCACCTGTTCTGCGTACTTGTCCAGCAGTTGATCATTACAGGCATAGCCGTGCGCACGTTCCCAACCGGCCGCTTCCATGAAGTGGGCGCCTAGTGCCACCTCGCGTTCATAAAAAGGGCTTCTACGCAGGCCACGGCCTTTGGTGTAGGGCTCGCGGTTATGTACCGCCGGGTTATAGATCTTAAAGGCTGTCTCGTAACAGCGATCGTGGATGTATTGCTCTTCCTGCTGAAAGGGGTAATAGCGCGAAACATCAACACCGAAATGGTCCAGCTCGGTAACGCCATCGGTCATCCAATCGGCGATGAGTTTGCCGGTACCGGGGCCGTCCTTTACCCACACCGATACGGCATACCACAAACCGCGCACGGTGGCTGATTCACCGACAGAGGGGCCACCGTCGGCGGTGACTTGCAACAGTCCGTTGAAGGAACGCTTTTCGTCGTAACCCAACTCGCCCAGAATCGGGGTTAGCTCCATGGCACGCTCCAACGGCTCCATGATCTGTTCCATGTCCAGGTCGCGTTGCGAGGGTGAGAGCCTGCAGTATTCTTTTTCCAGAATATCGCGAGGGTGGCACATGCGCGGCTCTTTTTCTTCGTAGTAGCCCCACTCAATCATGCCGCCTTCAGAGGTCGTCGGGTCGCCAGTGTCGCGAAGGTAGGCAGAGTTGCCTTGATCGCGAAGCAGGGGATAGCCGATGTCTTTGCCGGTGCCGGCAAATTCTTTGTAAGGACCGAACCACAGCAGAGGGTGGTCCACCGGCATTACGGGTAGATCCTCACCGGCCATCTGGGCAATCAGTCGTCCCCACAAACCGGCGCAGACAACCACATGATCAGCTTCGATGTAACCGCGAGTGGTTTCAACGCCTACGATGCGGCCGTTTTCGATTCTCAGGTCGGTAGCCGAGGTATTGGCAAACGCCTTAAGTTTGCCGGTTTTTTCAGCCTCTTCCACCATCTCGCCGGTGACCACTTGCGAGCGTGGCACCACTAACCCTGCATCCGGATCCCAGAGTGCACCCTGGATAACATCCTCTTCCAGTAGTGGCATTTTTTCCTTGGCCTCGGCCGCAGTTATCATGCGTGCGTTTGTGCCAAATGCCTTGCCAGCAGTGACTTTGCGTTTGAGTTCGGCCATGCGATCGTCGTCGCCTTTACGAGCCACCTCGAGTCCACCAACCTTTGCATAACGCCCACGTTTTTCGAAAAAATCGATGCTGTACATCGTGGTGCTGCACGTCATCTGGTCGTGTGCAGTGGCGTAGCAGAAATCTGAGGCGTGAGCAGTGGAGCCGATATCGGTAGGGATCGCAGACTTGTCGATTCCCACGATGTTGTCCCAACCACGCTCTATAAGGTGGTGGGCCACCGACGCGCCGACAATACCACCTTGACCAATGATGACAACGTTAGCTTTTGCAGGGAAACTGGCCATGGCGGGATCCGTTCAATCAATAAGGCGCCAACTATAACGGTTTATGCGTAAAGCTCCAGAGCTCGCCCGTGGTGGCAGCGGCGTCGGGCTGTCACTGTGCGACAACGGGCGTGTTTCTATGGCAAATCAACGGCCAACATGCCGAATAAATCGGTGCCGTCAGCCAATCGATGCGTGTTGCTATTGGTCTGCCAAAAACGTCTGGGCTCAATGCTGGCGCGAGCGATAACACGGACATAAACCCGTCCTGAGGGTAGCCGGCTAGTGTCTATAGAATACGGAATGGTTCCTGATTGCACATCATCGATACCACTGTCGCTGAATACAATGTTCTGGTCTTCGAAAAACGGTGACCTGGATATGATTAGGTCATAGGTGAGTGTGCTGCGTCCAACCACGTCAAACGCAGGCTCCCATTCCAGCTGCAGCAGGCCTCGAGAATCCACCTCGGGGTCGCTCAGGATGGTGGGTTCCATCGGGATGCTGTAGTTGTTCTTTATGTCGTCTTCGTTCTTGTTAATCACAGCCACCAGGCGCTCAGGGCTGGCCTGTTCAAATCGGACATGCTCACTATCTGGCAATGCTGTCAGGTAAGGCTCCACCAGAGCGTTCAGCGCCGTTGCCTGCTGCAGAATTCGTGCATCGGTGTAATGGATTGCACGCAGTTCATCCATGGCACGAACCATCAGATTGTGCGCGCCGGGCAGCCGGTAGAAGCGGTTCACAAACTCGCTGTTAATCCCCCGGGCATAGCCAAAGAATTTTCGCTTTGCCAGCTCTTCGTTTTCGAACGAATTGCTTAATGGTTGCTCGGTTTCAAACGTGCCGTCGTAATCCCACGGCAGAAAATAGAATCGTTTGGTGCCAGCAGGGTTGTATAGATAAAAGTTGTGCGTGACGGCGTCGGCCTGGCGAAGGATAAGGTTGGTGGCCAGCCAGGTCAGGACATTATTGCGGTTAAAGTGTTCGTCCAATACCGATTCGAACGAGCGATCCTCATCCAGCATGGCCTCAAGCATTGTCGTGAGCATGCTGTGATCGCGACCGTTTTCTATTTCCAGTCGTGTCGCAAACTGATCAGGGTCCAGTGGCTTGCCTTCGTCATCCACTTGCACGCTATTTAGATCGCCCTGCGAGAAACGCCAGAACTCGATTTTGTACAGATTGTCGTCTTCACCCAAACCGCGATTGACAACGTACTCCTTACCCACAAATTCGGTGTGTGTGAATAGCCCGAAATCCTCTAGGCCCTGGCCGTTATCGACCCATAGGTTAACAAACTGCGTTCGTAGTGAAGGCAGGTGAGGCACTGTGGTAAACAGATCAAAGGCCAGTTTGTTTTTAAAGCGCGTGGGTTCAAAGGGGTTTTTGTTGAGTTGCAGTCGGCGCTCGTCGCGCCAGAGTGTCTCTTTGCTATCGAGTTTGAGACGGAAGGATTTTTGTGGGCCGAAGCGGGCAGTATTGCCGCGTTGGCGCAGAGTGGCATTCGTATCCTGACCATCAGCCAGCAGTCCAGTGCCTGAAGCATGTACCGGAATCTCTACCTTAAAATCATCCTGCCCATTAGTGTCGGCTAGTACGTCGTCAAGTGTGCAGCCAGATTGATCAGCAGTAGTGCAGATGCCTTGCACGATGTGAGTATCGGCAATGCGTACGTTCATACGGACAACGTTCGGCGTTGCGTAGCCAGATTGCTGGTAGAACGCGTTAAAGTCGCCGATATCGGTGGCGTCAGGGGTAAAGACGCTGTTGCCGCGATAGGTGGGAGGATCAATGGTGACGCCGATATCGCCGTTGGGATTAGGCACTACTGGCCGGTTGTCATCATCATCTTCTTCTACGACATCCTCATTGTTGAGTGGGGGCGCTGGATTCGGTGGTGTGGGGACCGTGGGCGCAGCCGAATCGGAGTTTGCAGGCTCGGTGCCTACCGGCGCATCCTGTGCGGGGCCTCTGGGAACGTTATCGCCATCAATGCTGCTCTCGCACGCACTGAGGGTGAGCGCCAGCGCGGTGGCTGCTAGTAGAATAGAAGTTCTCATTGACTTGGTCTGGCTTTTTCCTTGTTCAAAGCACTGAAGTGACAGCACTTGCCAACAGCTGACTACGTCTTTAGTGTAGAGCAGCAACTGCATACCGGCGTTTTGGATAACTATAGGATTTGCCGACAATTATAGTAGAGCTATTTAAGACTGCGCTACGAACTTGCACGGCAAGTTTCCCAGAAGGCCCGAACCAGAGGGTTGCTGAGACTTTTTTTTAATGTAAACAGTCCAAGATCCAGTGGCATCAGCGGTGGGTTGATGTCCAGCACGCGCACTTTGTTGGCTAAAGGGCTGTTATCCAGCACGATTTCAGGCACCACGCCCACACCCAACCCAAGACCTACCATACTGACAATGGCCTCGTTACCCGCCACTTGTGCGTAGATTTTAGGACTCACTTTGCGCGCCTTGAACCAGGCATCCACCCGGGATCTTGCCAGCCCACTGATGGACATGATCATCGGTACATCAGCCCATTTTGCGGATCTGGGGTTTTGCTCTGTGGGAATCGTGGGATCACTGTGCGTTGTCGGTGCGATAAACAGCAGTGCGGAGCTGCGTACCGGGTGATACACCACACCGCGCGGCAATGATTTAGGGTGAGCGGCAATAGTGATGTCCTCTTTGCCAGTGTTTACTCTGTTGATGGCATCCTCAGGGTCGCCTGTTTGCAATTTGATCTCCACGCCAGGAAAGCAGGGGCGAAAACGCTCAAGCAGATCGAACAGGATGCTGTGGCTGGCCGTGACAGAACAATAGAGACTCAGCTCACCCCGCAGAGGGCCGGTATCCTCACCCAGCTGGAGCTTTAGTGCATTGAACCGTATCAGAGCGTCGCGGGCATATTGCTCGAAGATATAGCCCTTTGGGGTGAGTGTTACTGAGCGGTTGTCCCGTTCAAACAAGCGGGAGCCCAGCTCTTCTTCGAGCTGGCTGATGCTGCGCGACAGGGTGGAGAGGCTGACATTAGCGGTGTGGCTAGCGCGGCCGTAATGCAGGGATTCGGCCAGGCAAAGAAACTGGTGCAGGGTGCGTGTGTCCATGCAGGCATTGTGGCAGCGAACGTTGCAAAATGTGCAATAAAGTGTCTTAGATATTTCAATTTACTGTACGAGGCAATTGCGCTATCTTGCGTGGCTATCACTTTGAGGAGAAAACCAGATGTCTGACAACTATTTCAATCTATTACCGCTGCGCGAGCAACTGGCGCAGCTTGGAAAGTGCCGTTTCATGCACCTGAACGAATTCGAAGAAGGTGTAGAGGCGCTGAAGGGCAAGAAAATGGTTGTCATCGGTTGTGGCGCACAGGGCCTGAATCAAGGGCTTAATCTGCGAGACAGTGGCCTGGATGTCTCCTACACTCTACGCGCGGCCGCCATCAGCGAGAAGCGTCAGTCATGGAAAAATGCCACTGAAAACGGCTTCACGGTAGGCACCTATGAGGAGCTTATTCCTACCGCCGATGTGGTGCTGAACCTTACCCCTGATAAGCAGCACACCTCAGTTGTCACATCCATCATGCCACTGATGAAAAAAGGCGCTTGCCTATCCTACTCTCATGGCTTCAACATCGTGGAAGAGGGCATGCAGATTCGCGATGATCTCACTGTCATCATGGTGGCTCCCAAGTGTCCGGGCTCTGAGGTGCGCGCAGAGTATGTACGAGGCTTTGGTGTACCCACACTTATTGCTGTACACGAAGATAACGATCCCAACGGCGATGGACTCGCACTGGCCAAGGCCTATGCTGTGGGTACTGGCGGGCATAAGGCTGGCGTACTGATGTCATCGTTTATCGCTGAAGTAAAGTCGGATCTGATGGGTGAGCAAACTATCCTGTGTGGCATGCTGCAAACAGGGTCGTTGTTGTGTTTTGACAAGATGATTGAAGAAGGCGTGGATGCTGGCTATGCATCAAAGCTTATCCAGTACGGTTGGGAGACCGTTACCGAAGCATTGAAGTACGGTGGTGTCACCAACATGATGGATCGCCTGTCTAATCCTGCCAAAATCCGCGCGTTTGATCTGGCCGAGGAGATGAAAGACATCATGCGTCCTTTGTATCAGAAGCATCAGGACGACATCATGACCGGTCACTTCTCCAAAACGATGATGGCTGACTGGGCCGCTGATGATAAGGATCTGCTGGGCTGGCGTGCGCAAACAGCAGAAACCGCTTACGAGAAAACACCTGCTGGAGATGTAGAGATCTCTGAGCAAGAGTACTTTGATAACGGCATCCTGATGGTTGCCATGGTGAAGGCTGGGGTCGAGCTTGCATTTGAAACAATGACATCGGCAGGTATCATTGCTGACTCTGCCTACTATGAGTCTTTGCATGAAACACCATTGATTGCCAACACCATTGCACGCAAGAAGCTGTACGAGATGAACGCAACAATCTCTGATACCGCTGAATACGGTTGTTACCTGTACAACCATGCCTGTGTACCGTTGTTACAGGACTTCATGAAAACAGTAAGCACCGATGTTATCGGGCGCGGGCTGCAAGTGAATGATCTGGGTGTGGACAATGCACGCCTAATCGAGGTGAACCATGACATTCGTGTTCACCCGGTAGAGGCTATTGGTGCTGAGCTTCGTGG
>JALZVU010000011.1 GCA_023301795.1 Granulosicoccus sp. | reverse complement strand
GTTGCCCCAAGCCAAAAGCTTCATGATCTCGCGTTAGCAAAGGATGATAGGCAGGATCGTCAAACGTATCCAAACCCCATCGCTCGATCATTACACGCCGCTCTTTGTCCACACGCTCAATTTTACCGCGAGTATCATCAGCTCCCCTGCTCAGCCCTTCATGGTGATACAGCTGCGCATGAGGCGTCCATACATTGCGATATCCCAGCGCCTGAACCTTCAGGCAGAAATCTACGTCATTCCACGCAACTGCCAAATGTTGCTCATCCAGACCTCCAGCATCGGCAAACACCGACCGCCTGACGGCAAGACATGCAGCAGTTACCGCCGTAATATTTTGTGATGCCTTAAGCCTGCCACAGTAGCCATCGTCAGTCCCTCGACAATAACGGTGCGCATGACCTGCAACCCCGGCAATGCCCACAACAACACCTCCATGCTGAATGCGTCCATTGGAATAATGGAGCTTGGCCCCCACACAGCCAATCTCTGGCCGGACCGCATGACGCACAAGTTCATCTAACCAGTGCTCAGCTATTACCTCGGTATCGTTATTTAACAACACAACCACATCAGCGTTACTGCGCGACACCGCAAAGTTATTGATGGCAGAATAATTGAAAGGCCCGGGGTAACGCGCCAGGTTGAATCGCGAGTCCTGCTCCAGAGAGCGGTAGTACAGTTCTGTAGCTGGATCCTGGCTATCGTTGTCTATGACCAACAATCGAAAGTTGGGATAGGTGGTTTTTTCAAGCACGGAATCAATACATTTCTTGAGCACTGCCACCTGATCTCTGGTCGGGATAATGATATCAACCGATGGCAATTTTTCGGGCAAAGGCCATCGGACTCGATATTGGTCCTGATATCGACTCTCCACGACATCCGCATCGCACCCAGAGACTTGCAGAGCCTGATGCACGCAATCACGCCATCGCGCCATTTCTTTGATCGCTGATGCAGCCTTATCTGGCCCACCTGCCAGCCGACTCGCCAGAACCTTGGGGACCCGCTTTACCTGCTGTTCTGTGAGGGCCTCATGCCGAGCCGCTAGCATCGCTGAATTCACAGCGCTATCCAGTCCCTTGCTGTCGCAATTGGTAGTTGCTACCGCCCCTTCCACCGAGCCAACCGCTGCAGATAGCAACAGCATGTTCCAGCCATCATCACCGTAGTCTTTGCCAACGACATCCAAATCCGCCCTACAAGCTGAGATCATCCACGGTAACTGAATATAGTTTGTATTCAGTAGCAACTCAGGATTCCACTCTGGCTTGAGTACGGGGTCAAGATAGGTTCCCGTACCATCACGAAAATCGTGATCGGCATACACCAGCCTTGTGTCTTGGTCTATGCATTGGAGCATTTGATGAAACACATCAACTCGATACTCAGCATCCACTACTAAGGGCATAAGATAGAGTTTTTTTGCTGGCTGCGGGCCTTCACTACCACCCTGCGACAGCAACGCATCATGCCATTCGATATCCCAACCACGCTGCCGCGCAAACAACACTGCAGGCTCAATCGATGTATTGACTATCTGCGGATTCTTGCTGTGCCACTTTATCAATTCAAGTCGAATCAAGCTCTTCCGGCCAGCATCCTCAGAATGCTCGACATCAACGTCGCACGATGGCTCGGGGATGTAGCGCTCTGGCAACACTCCGTTATGAATGTGAGCCTGATAGGCCTGATAGACGTCGTCGGGACTAGCATCTGCAGGGATATCATGGCCACCGTTATTTTCCACGCGACTACGCATGCGACGTATGGCAAATCGAGATGACATAATGTTCAATGCCAAGTGCTCAATCACACAGTCAGGTTGATCGATCATGACCTCACAGCGCGATGACTTGGTGGTTAGCCGCACAACGCGCTTGCACACGCCTTTGGAGGTCAATCGCAAATGTTCACGTTGGCTTTGACCGTTGTCTAGCGTAAAGACGCACCCTATGCTGGCTGCCGAGTGCACTACCTCAAGCATGTACCAGCCTGGCCTGAGACCGACGTTTTCCAAGGTCCAGCGAGTAGGGTCAGGTTTGGAGAAGAGCGCTGTCTCTGATTCTACAGCGCCTCTCTCTCGTTGCAGCAGCGCCTCGGGATTATCTGTTTCGTAGAAAAACCCGAGTGGCTGCAGCAGATATCGACGAATGAACGATTTCATCGAATCAAGGCTCCAACGATGCTGAATTGTCGAAGCCTTAAGCTGTTGTAAGCAACTATCGCTATCCAGCGTTGGCAGCTTTGTGAGTGGTAGCTCCGGATTTCAGAAGACCGTCGAAGTAGGCAATCGTCTTCTCTAGGCCTTCCTCCAGTTTCACCTTAGGCTCCCATCCCAAGTCTGCACGGGCCTTTGAGATGTCAGGGCGTCGCTGTGTTGGGTCATCACTGGGCAGATCCTTGAATTCGAGTGTCGACTTGGAACCCGTCATCTCGATAACTTTCTCTGCCAGCTGACGGATAGTGAACTCATCAGGATTACCGATGTTAACAGGACCCGTAAAGTCGTCGCCGGTGCCCATGATGCGCACAAAGGCGTCGATAAGATCCAGGCAATAGCAGAAAGAACGTGTTTGATCGCCTTCGCCATAGATGGTAATGGGTTCGCCGGTCAGTGCCTGCATGATGAAGTTAGAGACCACCCGCCCATCATTTGGATGCATGCGAGGACCATAAGTGTTGAATATACGGCCCACCTTGATACGCAAGTTATGCTGGCGGTGGTAGTCAAAAAACAACGTTTCTGCACACCGCTTGCCCTCGTCGTAGCACGAGCGAAGCCCTATGGGATTGACGTGACCCCAGTAGCCTTCTGTTTGAGGGTGAACTTTGGGATCACCGTAAACTTCACTTGTGGATGCCTGAAAAATCTTGGCGCCCGTGCGCTTCGCCAGTCCAAGCATGTTGATAGCACCATGCACGCTGGTTTTAGTCGTTTGTACCGGATCATGCTGATAGTGAATCGGCGATGCAGGGCACGCCAGATTGTAGATTTCATCAATTTCCAGATACACCGGAAATGTCACATCATGTCTCAGCAGCTCGAAGCTCGGGTTATCCATCAACGGCTGGATATTGAGTTTGGATCCAGTGAAGTAGTTGTCCATGCAAATGACTTCATTTCCTTCGTTCAGAAGGCGCTCACACAGATGGGAACCCAAGAAACCGGCGCCCCCCGTTACCAGGATCTTTTTTCGAACCAGACTGCCAGGCGTTGAAATGACTTCGTTCATTAGATATGAAATTTTCCAGCAAAAGTTGATATAAAAGCGCCAAGCCAAACAGAACAGGCTCTCGGCCAAACCGTCATTATAGGTGGGTAGTTTACGTACTAGTGTTTTAAGTCTGCAATGACGTCAAAAAATGCGTCCGAAAACGTAAAAAACTATTAATTCCACTTATTAATCAAAAGCTTAAACAATCGTAATTTCTATGTCACAAGAGCATGTAAATGACGAAAACTCCAATAAAACAACCCACAACTGCGTCTTGAATCAGTTTTGCTCTGCTGTTCTCTGTAGCCGCAGCGGGCTTACGCGCTATTTGTGGAAAGACAGAAGTTGGGCGTTGCACCAGATTACCCATCATCTCAGCTAGCTGTTCCGTCTTGACGCCGTAAGCTAGAGCATAGGACAGAAGGGTGTTAACAGCCTTCGTACCACCGTCCCCAGGGTTCTTCTGCACCATTTGCGTCAGCATCGACAACGCCTGAGCGTCTAGCCCCTCCTCCCGGGCCACGTCTCTGGAATGCGTAAGGTCGCGCTCGAGATCAACAATCGTTGAAATATGGTTTTCGAGTACGCGGCGCTCCAGTATGCCTTCACCGAAACTCTCTTTCGCCTGGCCCATGGCACTATCGATAGCCATAGATTGCTTTTCAGGGTTTTTTTGAACGCCAAACTCCACAATCATGCGCGTAGTGCGTAATGGGACACCATGCGCTCGCAACACCTCACGTAGATCATCCATTTCGTCGATGATATTTCGAAAGTCGTCAACTGCTCGCCTCACTGGGTTTTCAGCGATGGACGTGGTTCCGTCGAAATGATCAATATCATCCAAGTGCGTCTCAACGACCGACACCTCTTCCTGGTGTGCAGGGTCATTGGCCGGGCGTTGATCTTTCTTGATAGCAGGTTGGTTCACACTATTACCTATCGATAGGAAACACTACAGCTCTAGCTGCAGCAACTGTGCCAGTGCTCTGATACATCAATTTTGCAACTGTTCCAGCTGAGAATGAAATCTACCTGATGCATAGCTGTACAGTTGCAAGTCAAGCCGGTTTCTCACGCATAGCTCATCAAACAAGTCATTTCCAATCTCCTTGCGCAAAAGCTCTATACGCTGTTCAACCGTTGTACTACTGGCATCGGTGACATTTTCCCGATGCTCGCGAACAATTAGCTCTGGAAATGTTGTCTGCGTACACTGCTGCAAAAGTCGCAACGAATCGGTGAAGTTTTCCACCAAACCAACGAACGGTAGGGAATCCACGAAAGCACATGCCGCCGGCAATAACTCATGATGGTATCGATGCAGGCGCTGCTTTACCTCATCGTATTGCGTGTTACTTAATCGGGAAACCTGAAAATTTGCAATGACACTGGCATTGGCCTGTTTGAATTTTTCTTCGATATATTCTGGCAAAGAACCTTTTGGCTCGGCCAGGCCATGCTGCTTCTGCCATTCGAATAGCCAGGCAGAACGCACTCTGGAAAGTGGCTCTCTAAGAAAAACAATAGGGGTTACGTTAAAATCACCGTGCGGAATAGGTGGGAGGAGCTGATGCGACGACACCGCTTTTATACTCGAATTATCTTCCAACCAGTGCTGCAATTCTTTACCTGAAATTTTTCCACTAGACTCAGGTTTATCCCAAGCTTTCCAGGCAGAACCAAATGATTGCTTGAGTAATCGCTCTACCGAGGTGCCCGCATTTTTAAACAAGTGGTAGTGCACGATTACCTGTCGGGTCACGCCATCGTTTTTCATGATTGAGCTACCTGTTGATGTGGCACTGTGGTGTCCAGCTCCAAATAATCAAATACCTTCTTCATAGCGTCAATTCCAGCGACAGCTGAATAACGACGATCTCTCAGAGAGACAGAATTGGCACGGATACGCTGCCAAAGTTCATCGCTGTCAAGCAGGCTCTCTATATGCTCAACCCATTGATCAGGCGTATGCGCTATCAGTGTGCTGCTGCCATCAATGAGGCCAGTTGCCTCTGCTGCGATGGGCGACAGCACTGTTGGAACACCGTAGGCAAGACTATCAAGAACTTTCCCTTTGATTCCCGCACCCGCTTGCAAAGGAGCAACGAAGGCCAATAAACCTGAAAATACATCATCCAGCGACGGCGCGTATCCTTCCAGTACAACGCCAGGCTGAACATCCCAACCGCTATTCTCTGGTAGGTGACTACCCCAGATATGCAGCTTCAAATCAGGCCTTTTAGCATGTAGCGTGGGCATCACGTGCTGGATAAACCAGTCAACTGCTGCCCTGTTAGGCGGATGGGCATACCCGCCCAGAAATGCCAAACCGCTTCGCTGTGCTAAAGGCTTCCCCGATGTTTCGCAGCGCAACACCCAGGGACAGCGAAACAACTTCTTACTTTCAAGCAAATGCGAAGCAATAACTTCCAGCTCTATGTCACTGTAGGAAAGCACAACATCCGCCAAATCCATAACACTTAGTTCACGCCTTCGAGTTTCGTGTACCGATGACAGATCACTCTGCCCATCGCTCAGCGCTGTTCTCATTTCACGCAGAAAATGCAGATCTGCGTTATTGAACACTATTCGAGCATCGCTGTACTGCCGGACAAGTGGAATGAGTTTCTCTGCAACCACATAGCGGGTGATGTACACCACATCAAACTCGGCCGCTCGCTGTTCCATAAATTTCTGAACCGAACGATGAAACGGCGCGTGTACGCACTCCACACCCAGCTTTTGTAATACATCTACATGAACCCCGAGATGCAACAAATTGTTGGGCAGAAACGTCACCTTGCAGTTGAGCCCAAGCAACAGCTTCAACTCCTGAACAGCGGCATAGCTACCAGCGTCCTGACCCAACCGCGGGAACGCATTGTCAATCATCAATACACGCAAACCGCGATTGCGATCCTTCTGGTTGCGCAGATCAACACCCTCCACGCCCTGCTTCACAAACTGATTTACCCACTTGCTCTTGAACTGCTCTGCATTCACTACCTGATGTTGTTTAACACCACTACCCAAGTCTGTGCCATTACTGCGGCCTTCGTAATGAACAACGGTGGCTTGAGGGCAATACAAGGTGCGAAAACCCGCTTCTCGGATCTTGAAGGATAGATCCGTGTCCTCATAGTATGCTGGAGCGTATTGCTCACTGAACCCATCTACAGCATCCCATGCTTCTCGTGACACCATAAGGGCTGCGCCAGTGAGGTAATCCACCTCCCGCACGTAGTTATATTCAGGATCATCCCGGTGTTTTCCATGCCCAACGTTCCAAGGCTGCCCACTTTGCCATACGATTCCGCCAGCATCTTGCAATGTGCCATCCGGATACACAAGCTTTGCACCTACCGCCCCAACACCACTGAAGTTGTCGAACACCTCCAGCATCTTGTCAATCCAGTTAGCCTCTACCTCTGTGTCATTGTTAAGGAAGACAATATAATCACCTTTTGCAAGTGAGGCAGCTTTGTTACAACTGTGCAGAAAGCCAAGATTCTCCTGGTTGCGCACAACACTCAAATTTTCAACCCGCGACTCTATGACGGTAGTGGCATCAGTTGACGCGTCGTCGACCACCATAATTTCCAGATTCGCTTTATCGCCTGAAAGGATCAGGGATGCCAGGCACTGATATGTCAGCTGAAACTGATTGAAGGCGGGAATAATTACAGTGACACTAGGACGGAGGCTATCGTCAGCGATGAATGCAGGTAATGTGAGTCTTGGCCAGTAGCCAGCATTGTCAACAGACCCCAATGCCATATTACCCATTGACGCCAACTTGGCCACAACACCCGCCGAGGCTTGGGGAGCAGCCCGTTGCGCGTAATGTTGTCGCAGGCGTCGTATTGGCTTCAACGCCGGGGAAACCGCAGCATCAAACTTTCTTCTATGTTTACTCTTACGAAGCGGCACTTGCCCATGCACACTTCTGCTGTCCAGCTCATCTAGCTTTAACGCACGTGGGTCTCTGCAATGCAGGGAAAAAGGCACCGCCGCTATGGGCTCGCCAGTATCTTGCACAAAGAGCTCCAGCAACACTTGCTGACCACTCACAAAAGGAATATCCAGTGGAATCTGAAAGCCATGGTTACCAGCACCAAATCCCGCTCGTATTAAATCCTCTCGGGCCACATCAGCAATGCCCGATCCAACAACAGTCCCTGCAGCACGTATCTCAACGCAGACGGCACATTCGGGAAGTTTGCTGTCAAACGCCCAGCCAACAATACTGCCACCAGAGACGTATTCGATCCATCCCGTGATACCGATGCTCTGATCACGGGTGGGCATGCAGGAAGACTCAGTCACCGGATTAATATCAAGCTGACTTCAATTGAGCGACTTTGTCGAATTGCTCTCGCTGGTAGTATCCCTCATCAAACCAGTATCCTAGTTTCTCAGCCACTGCAGCCTCAGTACGTTCACACATATATTCACTGTAGTGCGCACGTTTTGAAGCATTTAGGTGCCCTAGAACCGGCATGTCAAATCCGAATTTTTCGGAAAAACCGTTCAAGTCATCATTCATTTGCTCAAATCTAACTATCTGCAAATTATCTGGCTGCTTGCCATCGATGGTCATCCAGTTCTTCGGTGAACTCACACCAACTTTTTCACAAAAATCAACAAAATTGTTTTCATGCGCAATGATGAAATTAGGTCGCTCTTGATTTTCTTTATACGTTTGTCGCATAAAATGGTAGTTAGAAACCATCAAATCATAAGGGTTACGAATGCAACAGAACACGCCTTTCATCGTGCTGATATCACCGCCTGCTGCTGACACAATTTCAGCAGATTGCTTAAGGTTTTCGTGTCCACGACCCACCACAATGCCGGTTTTTTCGAGCTCACAATCAGCCAGTTCGTTTACTTGCCCTTTCGATATATAACCGGCTATCGGTCGAGGCCATGCCTGAACGAAAAATTTTGTCAGCGTTTTTCCTGCTGTTTTAGGATAATGTACAAACAAATAATCTTCACACCACAACATAATGTTCTCTCCTACTGTGTTTAATTCAGTCGTAAAGCCTAGTCACTCAAGGCTTACGCAATCGTTTTGCAGCGTTCACAATCGTCCCGGTATCAGAACGCCGTGAAGGACTGCCACTATGAAGTCTCTATTGAATATCCGAACAGGCCATAGATAACATCAAGCAGATTTTCGTAGCTTGCGATGCAAGGATTGATCCATGACATTCAATATGTCGGCCACTCGAGTTTCCCAGGCAATGCCATCCATCACCGACTGCCATTGAGCGTTACTGGTATCCACCGGCGTCGCTAGAGATTCACGGATAGCAGATACAAATTCTGACCCTGTCGTTGCGGTCTTGAGTACCGATCCAAGACTTCCCAGATTGGCCACTTCTGACGACACAATAGGCAGGCCAGCGGCAAAGTAGTTGTAGACCTTCAGCGGGTTCATGTTCTCAGTGAGATGGTTGTTGAGATGAGGAACCAGACCAACATTAAATGCCTTTAGATGAAATGCCAGTTCGTCGTAAGGCACTACCCCTAAAATGTGAACATTCTTGTGCTTGGCTAAACTATCAGCATTCGGATTGTCGTTGGATGGGCCATAAAATACAAACGCCACGTCAGGCATAGCCGCCACAACTTCATGCAACAGTGTCCAATCAATACGATCTCGCAGGTTGCCTACATAACCAACGATTGGCCCTTCAATATTTTTCAGTGATTCAGGAATAGGAGCATCAGGAAATCTGTCAAACCTCTCTGCACCGTTGGGTACCACATTAATCTTCGAAGTGGCATAGCCCTGCATCGCTTCTGCCAACGGATCGCAGTTTGCAAACACAAGATCCGCCGCGCCTAGAGTATCTTTGTAACTGCGATCCAGTTTTTTTATGGCTTCGTCAGTACCATCCCAAGCCCTTTGATCATCAATCAGATCAGCAATAACACCACCAAAGCCAATCTTCTCTATCAACTCCGGCGCATCCCAGATCACTGGGCAGAACCACGCTACCGTATTGCGAGCACGCATACCGTGCTCCTCCAGTTGCTCATTAACATAGCGAACGTAGGCGCCTGGCGCCAATAGTTCCTGACCCAGCAACTTGCCCGTCTTTTTCTGACGAGAAAACACCTGAGTTCGGCTACGCACAACTTTGTTGTCGTAGACACCCATCTGTCTGTCAATCAGATTTCGCATGATCATGTCTTGCTGCTGATTCTGGCCTTGGTCGTGGCTCTCGAAATGATTACCCATAGAGGGTGCAGAAAAAGGCGCGTCAAGATGCAAGAGCTTTCGCACACGGCCAGAACCTGCAAAACCTTTAGCGATCATATCGGAGCGACGCCCGTACATATTGCTATCATTCTGCTTCCAGAAGAAGGCAATATCGTAACTGGTGCTACGTGATTTAATGAATGCAGGAATACCTGCAAGGAGACGCGAACCTGACGAGGTGTTAGTGTCGTTGACTTCCTCGCCTCGACGCTCTCTGGCAGATCGCAACACTTCCCCTCTAAGTCCACTGTAATGCGTTCTGAACATGGCAACCATCTCAGCTAATGCAGGTGGTAGCGGTGAGTTGGAATCCGTTTTGGCAGGCACCTTTGAGAATAGTGGGACTACTGAACCTTCTGGCACCTCCTCGCAGTGCGTCTGCGCTTCGTCTATCGCCTGCTCAAGCCGAGCCCTGTTTATACCCATTCCCAACTCACCAAGAAAATTACGACGCTCTTGGCATGTTTCCACGTTAGGTTTTTTCTCGTCGAGATCGACACACATCCATTTTATTCGCTGAATAACCTGTGCCAGATTTTCTCTAGTGGCTTCATGGATTGCACCACTGGAAATAAGATCGTCTAACGGAGGCGTGCGGGTAGCAACCACTGGAATACCCAGAGATAGAGCGTCAGACACCTTGGCGGGAATCTGAAACTGACTTATAGCATGATCAACGTCCTGAATAAGCGGCACCAGATCAGCACCCGCCAATAGGTTGGGTAATTCATCAAACGCGCAATTAGGGTGCATGACGATTCTTGCACCTTTCAAGCTATCTAGCTCAGCCTTCATTTTTTGATCAGTTGTACTACCAACAATGTGAAAAACAAGTGAAGGGTCATTCAGTTCATTCAACGCATTGGCGACATCAAGAATGCCCTTGTGGGCCCTTGGCGTACCTATGAAGACAAGGGCAAAATCACTATCGGCAATACCTAAGGTTTTGCGAGCTGAAGCGCGACGTTCGCTAGAGTTCTTGAACTCAGTCTCATCTCTTGCATGCCTGACAATATGCCCACCAAATTTCGCTCGCAATGCTACATTGGAAACAGTCACCGCATCAGCCGCTGGTATCAGCGTTTGTGCATAGCGAGTAGCCATCTCCTCAAAGGGTTCATGCAACGCTGCATGCAGATTTTTTTCCATTTCCGAAAACTCAACGAACTCCTCATTTTTAAAAAATGACAGCTCAAAATCATCTACATCAACAATCATCGGGCAGTTACACGCTTCTTTGATCAACGCTCCCAGATATAGAGAGGGCAGCCTGGGTTTACACACGTACACGATGTCATAGTGCTGTGTAGCCACAAGGGCTTCTGCCTTGGGGACAAAGTCGGATATGTTTGAACACTGAAAACTCCTAATCTTAAGATCGCTGTTCCTCAGCGGCTCCCAGACCTCTGTGCCGTAGCGCGACCACATTGGCCCAATCAACTCTACATTCCAGTTTTTCTCCAGAAGCTGATACAAAACGTAGGCTCGGCCCACCGGATTATGGCCAAGATCCCACGATACTACTGCAGCACGACGGTGCTTTTTATTCTTGGGCTCTGGCACCACCGACGCATTTGCAGCATCGCGAATAGCAGATATTTTCGCGGCAGTACGCTTGCTCTCTTCAACACTGTAAGCGGAAACCTGTTCTGACATCGATAACAGATTACTGGTGAGTCTGGATATTTTCACATCATTCGGATGCATCGACTTTAGGTCCTTTTTGACACTTTAACTTTGTAGATAAATTCACTAGCCATCGCTTATGCACAAATGACTGATTGATACGGCAGTGCTTAAGAGAAGCTACAGAGGGCGAGCTTCCTCGCCAACGAGTACAAATCCCAGCTGTCGCGGATCTGAAGACTGATCCACCTCTTCCGGCTCACATCGCAAACTCAATCTTATTTTTCCTTTGCACCCTCCCTCAAGAACAGGGATTCGTGTTTTACAATTCCGGGCCAACCAGACATCCTTGGCACTGCCAGTTTCTGTATTGGTTATCGTCAATGATTTCCCATCAGAATCACTACGCGCCGGCAAGTAGGCTTCAAGATACATAGCACCAACATCTTCCACCATGACGCTGGCGTCAGAGTTCATCCAGCCATCTCTGTATTGCTTTGTTTCCCAATCGACGCTGAGTAGAATTTTCTCACTTAAGGCAGTAGTGACTGTATCAATAAGCACATCGTCGGGACCACTCAGAGAAACCGCTAAGGTATTGTCATCAGTCTGACTGATCTGCGCAGAACCCGCATGGTGTGGTTGCTCTATCAAGTCGTGTTGATCAACCATATTGACTGGTAATCCGCTGAGGGCAAGACCAACTTGAGCATTGTCATTCATTCGGTACCAGGCTTGTTCATGCTCAATAAACCACGCTTCTTTTTGTATCAGAAATATAGCTTTCATAGCCTAGTATCCAATGACGCATAAGCGGTAAATTGAAAGCTGGAAAACGTGCATGACATAGTAGCCACCCTTATAAATTTTAGAGTCCGATAGCCTCAGAACCGGCCATCCGGGCAGGCGAAAGACACCCGCTATCAGATGGTTGATTGCATGGAGCATGCCATTTAGGTTTTGGCTACATCGGTTGATGGCATGCCTTGTGATACGGAAAACCACATTGATGTAATTACGTGATGCCTCACTCAGTTTGATATGACAATCCTTGCAATCGATCCAGACGCCACGTGCAGCAGCGCGACTCACCACCTGCATAAATGCCTGGTTGCTGAAGGGTCGCGCCTTGCCAAGGCGAATCAGCCGCGTCAGGCGCTTGACACATTGTTTCGCGCATATGCACTGCGACCGGGAGCGACCTCGGTCCTCAACGATATTGCAGAGATCTACACGGCACTAGAAGAGCCCGAGTCAGCCACCGCATGCCGTAGAGGTGTGATACCCGAATCCGCAGAGAAGCGCTACTTCAACAGCAAATCCAGCACCAAGCGGGTTATCGCATCTCGCCGAAGCGGTAAGAATCACTATCGACGAACACATCGCCCAGAGAGCGTACCGCTAAAACTTCCAAAATCGAATAGCAATCCGAGACTACACCCCGAGTTCCGAGCCGAGAAAACAGAATCTCGCGGCAGCTTTGTAAGCATGCTGGATAACGGCGGATTCTGGTTTGACGGCTTTAACACAGTGATAGTGGACGGCGATCAGCAGATTCTCCAAGAGCATATCAAGGGCAACGCGCACGTGGTCTGTGATGTTGCCAGACACAGACCAGAACAATTTATCGCAGGCACTGTATGTTTTCTGGATGCGCGCAGCTCATCTATTTACTACCATTGGCTAATCGATGTGTTGCCCAAACTCGCACTTCTGGAGGAAGCAGGCATCAGTCTTAAGAGCATTGATACATTCGTTGTTCGATGTAACTCAAACTTCCAAAAACAAACCCTAAGTCATTTGGGAGTACCCCTAGAGCGCATCGTGGCTCCGTGGAATGACGGACTCAACCGCTGCTCCACATTGATAGTGCCCTTCCTGAAGCACGACAGAGGAGATCGCTTCTACAACGGCTTGGGCCTGGGAATGGCTCAGTGGGTTCCGACTTGGCTGAAGTCCGCTTTTGTTCAATCAACCTCTACCCACATCAGTAAAGTCTACGTCACCAGAGCCTCTCGCGGCACCCGACTACCCGTTGACGAAGACAAACTGATCGAGGCGCTACAAGTACGCGGCTTTAGTTGTGTGTCACTTGAGACTCTCACCGTCATTGAGCAGGCAAACCTGATGGCAACGGCAAGCACAGTCATCGCACCGCACGGTGCAGGCTTAAGCAATATTACTTTCTGCAATCCAGGCACAAGGATTGTGGAAATATTTGGAGACTACGTTGTACCGTGTTATTGGGCTTTGAGCACGCTTTCAGAACTTGACTATCACGCCTATTTCGTAGAAAAAAAAATGCCCGACGGTAATGCGAAAACAACGACTACCAAAGGCGTGCAAACACTTGCCGAACGACGCTCTCAAAACATCGAGCTTGATGTAGACGATTTTCTGGCCTACATCGATCAGCTCGAAACGCCTACACCCACTGGCGCCGTCATGAGAGGCAGGCACCCGTTAATGAAAGCCCTCGATAACTTGAAGGGAGTGCCGAAAGGCGATTCACAAGGGTTGGCAACTGCATTCAACATATGTCGATCAGCATCTAACGACATCCACTACGCTCATGTTTTGTACCACGAAATGGGCGAGATAGCGATTCATCACAAGCAATGGAGCATCGCTGAAGAATTCGCTGTAAAAACACTAAAGAAGCTACCCAGCAGCGGAGCTGCTCTAAAATTATTGGGTACTGCACTACGCGGCCAGGACCGCCTCACAGAAGCGGCTATATGCCACCGCTATGGACTACCTCCATCAATTAGCAAGAAACACTTTGACGGCGATGAACTTCGCACTGTAAACAGTGACGATTCTGAACAGCTTAGTCAACTTGAAGCCTACCCGCAGCACGAGATGGCATTACAGTCACCGATATCGTTGCATGAAGATCCGCCTTGGGAGCTCTCGCAAACAGCATTGCACTCCGCAGCAGCTAACACCTTTCAGCTTAATAACGCAACATTCTGGTACGACGGATTCAACCTGACGATATGGGATTCCAACAACAATGTCATTAGCGATATATCACGTGGTTTTCCGGAAATTGTCCAAAGCGCGCTAGGCGAAAAGCGACCCAAGACACTTGCCGGTAAAACCTGCATTCTGGGAAATCGGAATTCGAGCAACTATTACCATTGGATGAACGATATCTTGCCACGACTGCATGTACTGAAACGAAGTGGCATTAACCCCCACAATATTGATCAATTCATCGTCAGCCCGTTACGTCACGCATTTCAGTATGAGACGCTCGAGACGTTGGGTATAGACCTGTCAAAACTGTATGTAATCGAATCTGAACACTATTTCCAGTGTGAAGAACTCCTGGTGCCGACCTATGGCAGCAATACACTGGGTAAGGGTCAGGCTCGCTGGAATCCTGAGTTTCTCAATGCTGCGTTTTTACCTGCAAATGCGACCCAGTTCCTAAATACCCCTAAAGACCGCTTGTACATAAGTCGTCACCAAAGCAATGGCCGTTCAGCACAAAATGAGGAGGAACTAGCTCTCTTTCTGACCAAGCGAGGATTCAGGCGACAATACCTGGAAGACTTGACGGTAGCCGAGCAAGCTAGGCTATTTGCCGGCGCATCAGTAATTTTAGGTGCTCATGGTGCTGGCTTGAGCAATATTGTTTTCTGCCAGGCAGATGCAACTGTCATTGAATTGTACGAACAACATATTGCACCTTGTTTCTGGTTAATCAGTGAAATGACGGGATTGCGACATGCCATTCATTATTGCGGCACAGAGCCACGTCAGGGTTTCACGCCAGGTGATGAACGCTATTACGAAAGCGCCGATCAGCGCAGAAATTCAAATTTATATGTAGATCTACCCAGTCTCGAAACCCTTCTGGAAAAACTACAAATAACGTGACTTTAATGCCTACCAAGCGTAAGCATTCCCAAATGACGAGCCATACCCATGCATGAACAACCTGCGATAACCACAGCGGAGATAGAAAAATCCCTCGTTGATGCGATCCGCCTTGCCCCTAATGCAAGACCCCCCCTATTGGATCTTGCCAGATTCCTGGAGAACTGCGGCCTGCATGATGAAAGTGCGCAAGTGTACCGTGGAAACCTTCCAGCGGCTTTGCAAGACCGGCATCAACTGGACCCCTACCCTCGTGCACCATCTACTGCAATGGATTCCTGCACGCGCCTGGGGTGGCACGGCCCAGAAATATACTCTCTCACCCCACCGGCGAACGAAGACCCAAAACGCAATTCCGCATTTCTTGAACCAAAGGTCACTACAAAGCCAGAATTTGTAGATATCATGGAAGATTGCACACTGCTATACGATGGCAAGAACAGGTTGTACATCGACGCTGACGGCGTTAGAAATGTAAACCACTCAACCATGAACTCATATTTGTTGACACAGAGAAGCCAATGTCACACGCAGGCAACATCACTCAAGGGACTCTCTATTCTGCTTGCCGCTCATAACTCACATAATTTCTACCACTGGCATTTTGACCGGATGACAGCACTAGGCTCTGCTCAAGCTGCTGGCGTTAATCTGGCCGACATTGACCATGTACTAATTGACAGCCGCTGCACTGCGTTTCAACTGAAAATGCTTGAATGCGTTGGCATTACAAAAGACAAAATTCGATTAATCGATGTAACGAATTGCCACGTACGCTGCGAAAAGATGTTGATGGTTCGTGTGAATAACAGCCAAGGTATGGCGCAGAGTCATCGTCATCTGAATTGGAGCAGGCAAACATTTCTACCTCAAGCATCAACAATTGGCAGACCCATTCCCGCCACACAACCAAAGCGCCTTGCAATTGTCCGTGATGTCAGAGGGTTTACCGATGCAAAAGAAATTTACGCAAAACTGGAAAAGAACGGCTATACATGTATAAAACTGGAAGATTTCCCCTATCTGGAGCAGGTTTCGTT
>JALZVU010000010.1 GCA_023301795.1 Granulosicoccus sp. | reverse complement strand
CTCTACCTCTACCTCTACCTCTACCTCTACCTCTACCTCTACCTCTACCTCTACCTCTACCTCTACGTTGGCGGTTTCAGCATTTTTGCTCATTGGACTTGGCTGGACAGCCACTGCATTTGCTTGATTTCTTGGCGAGCCGGCGTTGTTCGTCAAATCTGCCGAGCGTGCGCTCACCTCGATTTTGGAACGTGTGACAGCGATGTATGCCACAGCGAGCCATCGGATAGCGCTTGATGAACCATTAGAAGATCATGATTGGTGTTTGCTCGTTCTGCTCGCCGGCGGAATTCCCAAACTCGCGCAGTTTGATTTGTGTGCGTGATGCGCAGGCTTCGATAACGTCTTGGGTCGATAAGTTCGCCGCCACGGCTGGGCTTTCAGTCGAAGATGAGGCGTTTCAAGAACTGATGCAGCGGGTGATGATGGCGGTACAAGTACAGGGCATCGCAGCCTCGCTCAGCAGAAATCCTAGCGAGTGGAGGAGGGCTTTTGTCGCCACACGGTATATCAAAATAAATCGTGTCCGCAATGAACCGTAACCCGAGGGGCGGGTACCTACATTTGAATCAGCAAATTTGAAACGTACTCATCAGATTTATAGGCAGCAGTTAGTGACAACACGAGCACACTTAATTGAAGACCAGTTCGGTATTTTATTTCAAACCGTTATAAGCGCTGTTGGTTACTGCACTCTCATTCATTTGATAGCAATTTAGACAGAGATCAACATAATGGCAATCAATCAACACTGTAAAAAAACTTACTTATCGCTACTGACGGTATTTGCGCTTTCAGGATGCATTTCACTGTCGGTGATTGCAGATGTCGTAAACACGGTTGTGGGAACAGTGCAGTACTCGCTTTCGGCAGACAACAAGAATGAACGCAATTTATTATCCGCAAATCCAAGAAGCAATGACGACTACAGGAAAAAATCATGAAGACTACCAATAACATTAAGCGTGCAATAGGCGCCTTTGGCATAGTTGGCGGTTTGTTGTTCGCAAGTTCAGCATCAGCTAGCGTTCTACAGGGTGAGTTCAGCTTGACATCCGACTCTGACTTTGGAGTTATCAACGGCGTAAATATCGGGATAGGAACAATCGTTGGAGCTGGTGAGTACATTACGGAAGATCTATCCAACATTTTCGTACACAACGAAGCTGGAGCTAACGGAATAGACAATCAGTTCGCGGCGATCACACTTGCATCGTTCGAGTTCAATGACATTTTTGGCAACACGTTCTCTGGTGGCTCGGATTTACCAGGTAATCCTAATATAAGTGCACCTTTTGCAGTTCTCGATGCGGTGGGCGGGCCTAATTCCGGAGTGGATTTCCTGGTCGGCGTTGCCTTTTTAGGCGGTAGTGCTCTTGAGCTTGGTTTTGGCCAAGATGGAGTTACTGGTGAATTCTCTTTGACTCAATTATTCAGAGTTTCTGGTGGTGGTCGGGGGCCTAATTTTGCCGAAATAACCGTTGCTGCAGGCAACCAAGTTCAAGTTGTACCTGAGCCAACAAGCCTAGCGCTGCTGGGTATCGGTGCATTTTCTTTAGGCGTGTTTCGAAAGCGTCAAAACAGCAAGCCCTAACGAGTGCCACTTGTTCGGTTGCGATACGCATGAAAGCCTGCAATTTCAAACAACATACTCCGTATATCATTGAGGTATTACTATGACTTATGCTACAAACGATCAGCAGCATCTGCAAGGCTCTATGCTGTTAGCAAGCGCAATTGATAAGGCGCGCAGTATCATGTACGAGGCACATTGGGTTCTCGACAGCTCAGATCCTGAGCAAGAGAAAGCCGCCGCTGAGCAACAACTTAAGAATCAACTTGTCGCCGCTCTAGATAAAGGCTTTGCCTTACATGACGCTAACCATCCAGAGTTTCGAACCCTTGACCAATATAATCAGTATGGGCTTTACAATCCAGACAACCGTTATCACATTGCAACGATTTCAACCCCAGGTAAATATGTGATTCGTGGCAAACGTGGCACCAGCGCTGACCTACAGATTCAAGTTGGCACAGGTGAACCAGGCTTCGACGTAAACCTAACCAGCCCAGTCACAATCAGTCAATTGGCTCTTGCTGATTTAGTAGTGGATGACGACGGTCACTTTGAGATCATCATTAGTGACTGCGAAGAAGGCAACAACTGGCTCAACAATTCCGAAGTCAGAACAGTAGGTGGGGTCGAGAAAGAACTCAAAGCAAACAGTATTCTGATTCGAGAAAGCTTTATGGACTGGCAGGAGGAAGTCAGCGGTACTTGGTATATTGAGCGTCAAGACACACGCGGCGAACCCAACCCAGTGACTAGCCCGGAATTGATAAACCACCAATACCAGTTAACATCGGATTACTTACTTGGTTCCGTGCGCGGCTGGATTAAGTTTGTCGAACAGCTCAGGCCCAACCTCCGAGTTAATCATCTTAGTGAGCCAAGGGAAACCCAAGACGGTCTCCCAGGCCAATGGAATTCGGCTGGCCAGTTTCCGATAAATTCAGACAAAGCAATCATCATCACGGTGGAAAAATCAACGGCCCCGTACCAATCGATACAGGTCGGTGATCTTTGGTTTAATGCGCTCGACTTCTGTCGGCGCCAAATCAGCCTAAACATGGCGCAAGCTCAACCAGATAAAAAAGGCAATTATCGATTCGTGATCAGTGTTGAAGACCCAGGGGTTGCCAATTGGTTAGACCCAGCAGGTGCGTCAACCTCATTCGTGTTTCTGCGTTGGCAAAGCGTGCCCGCCGACTATGATATGACCCAGGCGCCGGCGCCGTCCGTCGAGATTGTTGATCTCGACAAGCTCCGCGATTGTCTTCCAGATGAGCCGCGTTTTTGCCGCCGGCAGCGTAAAGAACAGCTCGCCGCCAGACAAGCGGCCTCGTTAAATAGCCCACGCGGTTTCTAATAAAAAATATCAGCAAGCTGCGCTCTTGGGGCAGGCGTGCCGCCGCTAAAACCAAAGCGTTATGGCGGCGATGCATGAGGGGGGGATTGCTATCGTGTGGTTGGACACTCTCTCTGTGATGCAGGTTCTCAAGGTCGCCGGGTAAAGCCTGGTAGTTCCACGACGTAGGAGTCAACAGAACCTGAGCTATACCAGTCGGAACCAAACAGAATACGTGTGCCACTGGGGCTAATAGTGGCATGCGGCTCGCCAAAATACGGATCATATCCTCCAACAGTCGCCTCTTTGCCATAACTGCGGTGATGGGCAAGGCGGCAGGTGACTGCATCATTGGGATCTGTATTTGCCAGATAGATTTCCGATAACAACGCAGGTGCACGTTGCTGATTAGAAAAATACTCGTATTGACTACGTCTGCCAATACTTGACATAGCTACCCAGCCAGGTTGGTTATAGGACTGAGCTGACACATGTGTTGAACCAGTGGTGTAAGGATAACCTTGTGACTCGTTGAAAAATGTACGGCACCCTCCTGTTTCAAGATTGTGCTCAACCAGATGTCCTATACCGTTGTCAGGATCCCCATCACAGCCGAGAGGGCTTGCGTCATACACCGTCTGGAACAGTGCGTCTTGTCCGTTGTAGGTGAGTCCAACGTTAGAGTGTTCTGATTCGTTGTCAAGGTCCAGAGCCTGTTCGATAGTGTTTAAGTCCGTTCCCAGTGCGAATCCCTGAAGCCAGAATCGTTCGCCACTGGGTGCAGGGACTGGAGCTGTATTAATGTTCCAGCTGGTGCTATCGCCAATAGCTGCTACTCGCGTGGCATCGGTGCTGATGCGGTACGACAGCATGGCATAGCTTCCATTCTGACGGCTGCAACGAAACGCAAAAAGATCATCGTCAATTGATTGCATATGCACATCTGATCCTGCCATGGGTAGCCCGGTGCAAATACCATTGAAGTCAGTAATTTTGGTCGACTTGCCCTGGCTGACACTATAACGTTTGAACTCTCCATAATCGGCATCGGCCCTGCTGACATAAAATAATGTGTCAGGGTCACTATGGCTCCAGAACACATCTTCAATATCAGAGGGGTAAATGTCCAGATCCGCAACAGGCCGGTAATTCTGGCCATCTACTAGAACATGGCTGGCTTTGCCTTGACCAGTCCGGTACAGCAATAGCAATGACTCATCCGCATTCCAAGCCTGGATGGTGCTATATACCGGTTTGTGTACTTGTCCAAACGTGCTTTGCGTAATTCGAGTAACCCTGGCACCTAATGCGGGGTCTGTGTACGGAGCCAGGTAGTTGGGTTTTGCAATTGATGGTATGACCACACGTTCAGCGGTGGTGACACCGACATCGCACATGTTTTCGGAACGGGGGCCTGGTGCATTGAGTGGTATGTTCAATGTTGGAGAATGTGCTTGTGCTGTTGACAGGGTTGGTAGCCAGAAACCTTGCCATGGGCTGAGAGAATCCCTCACACTGTACTGCTCGTATGCACCAGTACCGCTATTGTAAGCCCAGAAGAAGCTACTGGTATATTCTGCTGCGCTGGCTTGCGTCATATCACAACCCGAAGCACAAGCAGGAGCGCTGGCTTGCGTTACGAGTCGAATCTTGCTCACATCCACATCATGAGAGAAAGGCGACCCAATCAGATGGAACGATACGTCTGGTTCTTCATCAAGCTCAGATGACGTGCCAGGTAGAGGTATTGCATAGCATCCCTGTGTGCTTGCACACGTGGCATCAACAGTAGCAGGTGCTTCTGGCAATCCTACTGGTATATCCAGCTCCACCGTGGATGTGCCGCTGTGAATAATCCAGAAAGCTTGGCCGGCTTCAATCTCATCGCTCAGTGAGTTAGGTGATTTATAGGTTTGCGATTGTCCGTCATAGGTATACATGACCCAATCTTCTTTATAGACAAGTGATCCCATGTCATCTGCCAGGAGCGTTTCAATACTCCGACCTGCAGGGTCGCCGGGAATGACTAGAATCTCCCAGGTGTTCGGCTTTAACTGAAATTCAATGGCTGATGCCGACGAACTTAGTAGTAAAAGTGAAAGTGCCAGATACGAATTATTTAATATCATAAACCTGATGGATAGATTTTCAAATGCTCATCCCTGCACAACATGCTATGCCACCAATAGGCAATGTTCGACTAGACGAAAAGCACGGACATTTTTCCCTGTCCATGAATTGATCAAGAAAGACGTAGCTACAGAGTTCTGTGTGAAGTGCTGATATGACGTTTGCTATGTATGGCCTTGATAAAGCACTGCGTATAACGATTTTACTCGCCCGCATTACCTAAAGTTAATACATCAACTGGATGCCTGGTTGCATCAAAAAACGGGTATTGATCTATAGGCGCAAACCAGCGATTCTGACGGATGACAAGCTTGATCAGTTGTCAATAGTGAATGCGAAGTATGACGTTTTTGATAAGTATTAGTATCCGTACATGGATTGCCATCTGGATATGTCTGTACCTTAGTTTTTGCAGGTACGCTGTATTGAAGGCAATATAAGCTGCTATTGCGAGAAGTTCGCGAGTCCGTAATATGCTCCATTCAGCTTTGTTCAGTTCTGTCAGTCGGTGTTAACGTCGTAACAAAAGCAGAGTGATCACTGTGGGAAATTCACGCGAAAGAAGGAGATTTTATGAAT